>JAHBAL020000562.1 GCA_018500105.2 Anaerolineae bacterium | reverse complement strand
TAATGAGGCTCTCAAATTTCAATTCTTTGAGCAACCCCAACGAGCGACTATGATCAACCTCGGCTTTGCACGCCGCCCAATCCACCTCCAGCGGCACATCGGTTTTGATCGTCACCAGTTTTTTGCTCAAATACGCGCTGTCTTTGCCCTCACGTAGCGATGTTTGGGCGCGTTTGGCGCTGATTTCGTCGAGGTGGGCGTAAATATTATCGAGTGTGCCGAAATCTTGCAGCAATTTGGCGGCGGTTTTCTCGCCGATGCCCGCCACGCCGGGCACATTGTCGCTGGTGTCGCCCAGCATGGCCTTAAAGTCAATCAACTGGTCGGGCCGCACCCCAAAACGCTCGACGACCCGCGCCTCGTCATACATCATCACGTCGTCGAACGAGCGCCCAGATGTCATGACCGTGACCGCCGGGTTAATAAGCTGAAATGAATCGCGGTCGCCGGTCACGATCACCACCCGCATGCCTTCGCCGCTGGCTCGGCGGGCCAATGTGCCAATCACATCGTCGGCCTCAAAGCCGTCGGCGGTGAAAATGGGGATGCCGAACGCCGTCACCAATTGCTGAATGCGCGTAATTTGATAGCGCAGTTCATCGGGCATTTTCTCGCGGGTGCCTTTGTAGTCTTCATACAAATCATCCCGAAAAGTGCGCCCAACATCGAACGCAATGGCGACATAATCGGGCTGTTCTTGCTTCCATACCTTAAATAACATGTTGGTAAAGGCAAAAACCGCGCCGGTAAATTCTTTTGTGCCATCGGGCCGTTCGATTGACAACGGCGTGTTCGCCATCGCAAAAAAACCGCGATAGGCCAACGAATGGCCGTCAATCAGGATGAGTTTGGGCTGGGTGCTCATAAGTGTATTTTAGGTTGGATAGCAGGCTAATGAGTAATAAGTAACGACTCATTGATTGCGCACTCATTACTTATCTGGCCTGCGTTATTTTCAGCCAACCAATCAACTTATTATAAAACGTTTGTTCTCGGCTGAATTGGCGAAATAAGCGGCGGCGTATTCATTGGCGAGACGGGCGATGAGCATTAGCCCGATGTTTTGGGTGATGATATAAAGTAGGCTGCTGGCGGCGACACAAATGAACGTTTTGAGGGTGGGCGTTTGTTTGCGGTGTTGAATGACGATTTCGGCACAGATCAACACGCTGCCGATTAAGCTGCCATAAAACAGGTCGTTGAGCAGCAACACGGGCACGGCACGATAAAACAGCCAATGCACCTCGTCATAAATCGCGCGTTGCCAAAGGCTGAGGGGTGAGGCGGCGGGATTTTGTAACTGCCGATCCGACCGATCTGCCAACCATAATAACCCAATACATAACAGGATCAAGATCAGTGTGATTTGCAGCCCCAGCATCCAATGGGATCGTGAGAATCCGACCACATAGTCGCCATAATTGCTTTGCCCAAACCCCATTAGATCACGCCCAACGATGCCGCTGGCAAATGGCACAATTGGTAAACCTAATTTGAGGCCGACGTTAAACAAGGTGCGCCAGTGAGCTGGCAATTGCGATGGTTGAATGTGGCGTGTATTGATGGAACTAAGGAAAAGAAAACCCATCAACCAGCCGATGAGGACGGTTTTGTAGTCCATGATGTGTTGCGATGTTGTAGACCAATGCGTTGTAATGTGACATAAAGAAAGCGGCAGTTTTTACACTGCCGCTTTCTTTATGGCCTCCACAAGGCTCGAACTTGTGACCTCACGGATGTGAACCGTGCGCTCTAACCAACTGAGCTAGGAGGCCAATGGGTGTGATTATACACGAAGAAATGACTGAATGGGTGAATTTATGAGGGGGTGAATGATTAAATTTTCGTGCTGTTCGTATCGCCGTCGTCCCGACGGCTACCTTGGCGGGTCGTCATGCGTGGTAGCAAGGATTGCCGATGTGCGAGGATGCAACGCTTTGATTGGGTGACGGGGCCGTCGGGACGACGGCGCTACAAACGGCCCCTTGCATCATTAGAAATCGGGTTTCTGAAAGAAACCCGATTTCTGGCCCCATTACGCCCGCAGCCACAACTGAATGGGCAGGGCGAGGTCGTAGTCACGCGGGTTTTCGCCGCGTTTGCGGCTAAAGCTGATTTGCAAATCGGTTTTGGCGCGGGTGATGCCGACGTATAGCAAGCGCAAGCGCTCGGCGATATACTCCAGCCGCGCCTCGCGGATGAGCTGGTCGGGCGAGGGCAGTGGCGCACCCACGTCTGCGGGGCGCTTTGCCCACGCCTCCAGCGCCTTGCGGGCCTCGGTGGCGGGGTCGCGCCCGCCCAAAAACCACACTTGCCCGCGCCAATCATTGCTGTCGGCGTGGTGCGGGTATTCTTGCATATCCACACTGGTCAAATACACGCGATCCCATTCCAGCCCCTTGGCCTTGTGCATGGTGGTGACGGTAATGAGGCCGGGCACAGGCGCAAACCCCGACTCGATGAGCGAATTGCTCAGATATTTGGTGCGGTTGCTGGCGATCTCGTCTAATTGCT
This sequence comes from Anaerolineae bacterium, assembly GCA_018500105.2. Classification (GTDB taxonomy): domain Bacteria; phylum Chloroflexota; class Anaerolineae; order J036; family Brachytrichaceae; genus AQU-03. The sequence goes on along the minus strand of JAHBAL020000562.1, from coordinate 2,162 downwards.
GCGCCAAATCGCCCAACTGGGCCGAGGGGTTGATCGAGGCGAAGCGGCGCATACTCACCGCCAAACTGTGCGCAATGGCGAGGTCGTTTTCGTGCGCGGCGTTGAGTGCCGCCGCATTTGCAGTGGTCACGTTGTTGGCGGTCTCTTTGCGCGTGAGCAAATCTTGCGCGATGGTCAGCATGATCTGGTCAATTGGCAGCACGCTGGCCCGCACCCATTTGGCGGCGCGTTCGGCCAAGGCCGCAAGGTCGGCCATTTCCTTCTCGCTCACCGCCACTTTTTCAGAAATTGCGGCTTCTTTGAGCGGCGACGGAAAAAGCAGTCGTTCGATTTTGGCGCTACGTAGCAGGGTTTTCAGCCGCTTGTCGGCGGCCTCGTTGCCACGTGCCACGCCAATATTCAGCGCAATGAGCGCTTCGCGTAGGTCAATCAGCGCGTTGACGCTGGTCGGGGTGCTGCAAAATTTCACCGCTTTTGCCAACACATCCGCCACATTGCGCACGGCTTGCGTGTTTTTCAATTGGTCTTGAAAAATGGGTTGACCGGGCGAATATTTGGCTTCGAGCAGTGCCAACTCGGCCACCATTTGATCGCCAAAGGCATTGGTTGGCACGAGAATGGCGCAGGTGGGCAGCCCTTGTCCGTCGGTTAAGCCTTTTTCGGCCAAACGTTGGCGATGCCGCAACATATAGCGCACGGCGCTGTAGGCGGTTTTGGCGGCCTCTTCCTCGCTGGTGGCGTAGGTTTCAACATGAATGATGGCCTTATCGTCGGGCGGGTTGGGTTGCGTGTCGTCGCGGCTGGTCGGGTGAATTTGCACTCGGTCGCTCAGGGCACTTTGGCGCACCTCTGGCTCTGGGTGCGAATTGACCGCCCACCTTGCCAGCCAATTGGCCATGTCAATGATGCGTTGGGCGCTGCGCCCGCTTTGCGATAGCGGCAGCGCCTTGACATCGGGGCGCAGGGTAAATTCGCGGAAAAATCGCGCATCTGACGCAGTAAAGGTCGTCATGATGGCTTGGTTGGGGTCGCCCACCCGCACCCAGTTTTGCCGAGCATGGGCTTTAGCGCCCGCGTCGCCGCCATCACGTGTGATCAAATTGAGGATCACCTCTTGCAATGGTGTGCTGTCTTGGGCCTCATCTTCCAAAATTACCCACCAGCGCTGGCGCAATTTGGCGCGAAAACCGGCGTCGTTTTCCAGCGCCGTGATGGCTCGCCAAATCAGGTCATCGAAATCGAGCCGCCCGCCGAGGTTCAAAATTTTCTCGTAGCGCTCATAAACCATGATGCCGATGTCGAGGAAGGGCGAAGAGAAGGATGAAGGATGAAGGGTGAAGGATGAACCGGCAGGCGAATTTTCATCCTTCATCCTTTCGCCTTCAGCCTTCATCTTTAAGAGCGTTTTCGGCGTGAGGCGCAGGTTTTTGGCGAGGCGGGTGACTTCGCGGGCGATGCGTTCGGTGCTGTCGCGCCATCGGTCGAGCGCCCGTTCGCGTTTGATGGCGCTCAGGTCTTCGGGCACGAAGCTTTGCCAAAAATCGGGCGCGGCGACATGGGTAAACCAGCGCACAGCGTCGGTCATGGCTTGACCACCCGAAAGTTCGTCGTCAATTTGAAAATCGGCACTCATGCCGGCTAAATCGGGGCGCTGACGCAAAATGAGATGCGCCAAGCCGTGCAAAGTCAGCACCCGATAGCCGGCGTCGGGCATTTTCTCATCGGCCAGCAAGCGCCGGATGCGGCTGCGAATGTTATCTACGGCTGAGGTGGTGAAGGTGACGATGAGAATTTCGCGTTCGTCTTGCACATTGCCCAACACATGCGACTGGCTGGCCTGCTGTTTGAGCAATTGCAGCGCCAACGCCGCTAAGGTGAAGGTTTTGCCGCTGCCGGGCACGGCAGACACGGCCATCATGCCGCCGTCGTAGGCGCATATATTGGCTTGCTCTGGCCTAAGCGTTAAAGTGGGCATTCGTTTCTTATAGGCAAACAAAATAGATATTGCATATTTACCTGCCAATTTTTAGATGTTTAAAAGCCAAAACATTTGCGAGTGCCGTGCCCGCACGGGGATCAATCCCCGCGCTACATAGCAACGCCCGTTACACGGGCTAATTTTGCAGCCCACGCAGTGGGCGTTGTTATGTAGAATGGCGATT
>JAHBAL020000024.1 GCA_018500105.2 Anaerolineae bacterium | reverse complement strand
GCCGGGCGACAACGTGACGATGAAGGTGCAATTGATTGCGCCGGTCGGGTTGGAGCAAGGGTCACGCTTCGCTATCCGCGAAGGTGGTTTGACTGTGGGCGCTGGCACCATCACCAAGGTGTTGGGCTAATTTGAGGATTCAGGCTTTTGGATTTTAGATTTTTAAAAATCTAAAATCCAAAACCTAAGATCTAAAATTTTAAAATGGCAAAGCAAAGACTTCGGATTCGGTTAAAGGCATACGATCATCGTTCACTCGATATGTCGGCGCAACGGATTGTGGAAAATGCAGAACGCGCAGGCGCAACGGTGGTCGGCCCAGTGCCACTGCCGACCAAGATCGAGCGTTTCACAGTTCGCCGCTCACCTTATATTGATAAGGACTCGCACGAGCATTTCGAAATTCGCACACACAAGCGTTTGATTGATGTGTTGGATCCAGATTCAAAGACAATTGAAAACCTGATGCGCTTGAACCTGCCCGCAGGTGTGGATATTGAAATTAAGCTGTAATTAGTTGGGTAATGTGTGGTTGTGTTTGAGTCTTTAAACCCAACTGCTATTTAAAAAATTTCTAATTCTTAAAACCGAATATAAGGAGTAAGCTGATGGCGCTCGTCTGAACTTATCGGTAAGTAAGCAGATGATTTTCCCAAGCAACTATCAGCCAATGTTCCTGACAATAGTCAAGCTATAGCGCCCTCATGCGCTAATAAGCCAATGATTTTATGAAGAAGCTGATTGGCCGAAAGGTCGGTATGACCCAGCTCTTTGACGAAAAGGGCAACGTTACAGGTGTGACCGTGATTGAAGCGGGACCAAACTATGTAACACAAATTAAAACAACGGCAAAAGAAGGCTATGACGCCATCCAATTGGGATTCGGCGAAGTACAAGCCAAGAAATTGTCGCGCGGTGAATTGGGGCATTTGGGCAACGTGCCCGCAAATGCAAAACACCCAAACCGCAAAGAATCAGTTGGTATTCCCCCACTGAAGCACTTGCATGAGAATCGCAGCGTGCCCTCTGAGGGCTTGAAAGCTGGCGACTTGATCAAGGCCGATATTTTTAAGGCCGGTGAATTTGTTGATATCTCTGGCAAGTCGAAAGGTCGTGGTTTCGCTGGAAACATTAAGCGACACGGTTTTCATCGCCAAAAGAAGACACACGGTGCTTCAGACCGCGAACGCGCACCCGGTTCTATCGGTGCAGGTACTGGAATTGGACACGTTGAGAAAGGCACGCGCATGGCGGGTCATTTTGGTGACGAATCCCGCACTTCGGTTCGCCTCAAGGTCATGATGGTTGATGTTGAACGCAATTTGATTGCAGTTGCAGGTTCTATCCCCGGTGCAAATGGCGGCGTGGTGGTGATTAGAGAGGCTAAAAAGCAATGAAAGTCGCAGTAAAGAATCTTCAAGGGCAACAAGTGGGTGAGGTGGAATTGCCCGACAACATTTTCAACGTTGAAGTGAATGAGGCGTTGATGCACCAATCGTTGTTGCGCCAAAATGCAAATGCGCATCTTGGTACCCACAAAGTTAAGACCCGCGCTGAAGTAAGCCGCACCAAGAAGAAAATGTTTGGTCAGAAGGGCACAGGCAATGCTCGCCAAGGCAACCGCAAGGCCCCACATTGGGTGGGCGGCGGTGTGGCGTTTGGCCCAGTCGTGCATAGCTATACCCAAGCAATGCCAAAGAAAATGGTGCGCGGTGCTATTCGCAGCGCCCTGAGCCAAAAGTGTCACGATCAAGAAATCATTGTGGTTGATTCGTTGGAATTAAGCCAACCGAAGACCAAGGATTTCATGACTGCCATGAAGGCGTTGGACGTTAATAAGGGTTTGGTGGTATTGCCAGCACACAGCGATAACTTAGAGCGTGCTGCCCGCAATGCTGAAGGATATAAGACACTCTTGTCGGGCTATCTCAATATTCGTGATATTTTTACCCACGATAAATTGATTTTGTCGCTCGATACGCTCAAGAAAGTTGAGGAGTGGCTGGGCTAATTCTTGAAGTTTGTTTGAGAATTAGGAAAGTATAGGCACTGCGTTTCGCAATGTGCCTGCAAAACGAGAGGAACGAAAGATGCATCCATATGAAGTGCTGAGACGCCCGCTCATTACCGAAAAGACGACATGGCAAACTGGTTACGAGTCGCCACAATATGCGTTTGAGGTAGATGGCCGCGCCAATAAGCAACAAATTAAGGAAGCGGTGGAGATTGCTTTTGATGTGAAGGTGACACGGGTGAATATTGCCGTGATGCCAAAGAAAGTGAAGCGCAATCAACGAAACCGCCGAACAACGATTCGCCAATCACAATGGAAGAAGGCGATTGTGCAAGTTCGATCAACAGATCGTATTGGCATATTTGAAGGGGTGGCGTAATGGGTATTAAATCATTTAAACCAACCTCACCAAGCAAGCGCATGATGACGGTGTCAGACTTTTCTGACATCACAAGCACAACACCTGAGAAGTCGTTGGTGACTGACTTGCGCAAGCAAGGCGGTCGTAACGCATTTGGCCGCGTGACCACGCGCCACAAAGGTGGTGGTCATAAGCGCGCTTATCGTATTATTGACTTTAAGCGCAACAAATTTGGTGTGCCGGCTCGCGTCGCCACCATCGAATACGACCCGAACCGCTCGGCCCGTATTGCATTGTTGCACTATGCTGACGGCGAAAAGCGTTACATGATTGCCCCGATCGGTTTGAAGGTGGGTGATGACGTGATGAGCGGCCCGAACGCTGAAGCCAAGATTGGCAATGCGCTCCCACTCACCAATATCCCCGTCGGTACCACCATTCACGCAGTTGAGTTGCGCCCCGGCAAAGGCGCACAATTGGTGCGCTCGGCGGGTGTCGGCGCACAATTGTTGGCAAAAGAAGGCGACTATGCTACTTTGCGTATGCCAAGCGGCGAAATGCGCATGGTATTGCAAGCCTGTATGGCGACCATCGGTCAAGTTGGTAACACAGATCACGCCAATGTGAAATTGGGTAAAGCTGGTCGCAGCCGCCACTTGGGCATTCGCCCCAGCGTTCGCGGTATTGCAATGGACCCCGCCTCTCACCCACATGGTGGTGGTGAAGGTCGTTCGCCAATTGGTATGCCCAGTCCGAAGACCCCATGGGGCAAGCCTGCCTTGGGTGTGAAGACGCGCCGCAACAAGCGCACGAATAAGTTGATTGTTCGTAGGAGAACGAAGTAAGCTATGTCACGATCTCTAAAGAAAGGCCCATTTGTGGATGAAAAGTTGCTCAAGCGTGTTGAGACGATGAATACAAAGGGCGAAAAGAAAGTATTAAAGACTTGGTCACGCGCATCAACTATCTTCCCACAAATGGTGGGTCACACCATTGCAGTGCATGATGGTCGTCGCCATGTGCCAATTTATGTTACAGAGAACATGGTTGGTCACAAGCTAGGCGAATTTGCGCCGACACGCACGTTCCGTGGGCACGTTGCCAAAGACGGGAAGGATGATAAGTAAACCATGGGACAAAAAGTTTCAAGCAGAATAGCGAGCAATGAGGCGATGTCAATTGCCCGCCATATTGGCATGTCGCCGCAAAAAGTGCGCTTGGTGGTTGACTTAGTGCGCGGCAAGAAGGCAGTTGATGCCTTGACCTTGTTGCGATTCACCCCGAAAGCGGCATCAGAGCCGGTGATGAAAGCCATTCAATCGGCTGTTGCCAATGCAACAGATCGCCACGCGCTTAGCCCCAATGATTTGGTGGTCAAGCAAATTTGGGTTGATGGCGGCCCCAGCCGTGGCTGGCGTCGTTTTGGTGCGCGGGGTCGGTTCCGCCCGATTGAGCGCAAGTCATGCCACATTAACGTGGTTGTTGGTGAGGCGGCTGAATAGATTGCTTCATTGGTTGGTGCGCAGTTTTGTTTCAAGCGGCGTTTCAATCAATTAGCGTAAAAAGTATGGGTCGAAAAGTTCATCCTTATGGGTTCCGATTGGGCGTGATCCGCGACTGGAAGAGCCGCTGGTTTGCCTCTAAGCGAGATTACACGAAGCTTTTGCAAGAAGATTTCAACTTGCGCGGTTATTTGCGCAAGGAAATGGACAAAGCGGGTGTAGCAGATGTGATTATCGAGCGCTTTCCGCCGAACCAATTGCACGTGACCGTGCATACGGCTCGCCCGGGGATCGTGATTGGGCGCAAAGGCGCTCAAGTGAAGTCTATTCGTGAAGGCATCGAGCGCATGACCGGCAAAAAGGTCAAGCTCGATATCGAAGAAATTACTCAGCCTGATTTGGTGGCCTACTTGGTTGCTGAGAATATTGCGCAACAAATCGAGCGCCGTATTCCCCACACCCGTGCCATGAAGAAGGCAATTCAAACCACCATGCAAAAAGGCGCATATGGGATTAAGATCGAATGCGCGGGTCGTTTGAATGGTTCTGACATGAAGCGTACGGATAAGCTGATGGAAGGTCGTATTCCCCGCGGTACATTGCGGGCCGATATTGACTATGCCCGCGCCGAAGCTGCAACGACTTATGGTCAGATCGGTGTGAAAGTGTGGATTTATAAGGGTGAGGTATTGCCCGGTGCGCAAGCCAAAGAGGTGACGCGCCCAACCCGCACGCAACAGTCATCGCAAAGGGAGCGAGACCGATAGGGATTGACAGTTTTTGATGCTGGATCGGGCGACAAAAATCGCACGACGCCGTCATCAAAAATTGTGAGTCGCATTAAAAGAGGGTTGTCATCATGTTGATGCCAAAGAGAGTAAAGTATCGTAAACAACAGCGCGGACGCAAGACGGGCATATCGAAGGGCAATGTTGAGATCGAAATTGGCGAATTTGCCTTGCAAGCCGTTGAGCCGGCATGGGTGACGTCACGTCAGATCGAAGCTGTGCGCCGTGTGATTGTGCGTGAAATGAAGCGCCGTGGCAAGATGTGGATTCGCATTTTCCCTGATAAGCCAGTGACCGCTAAGCCCGCCGAAACCCGCATGGGTTCTGGTAAGGGTAGCGTTGACCATTGGGTGGCGGTGGTAAAACCGGGGCGTGTGATGTTTGAAGTGTCGGGTGTACCTGCCGAAGTGGCAAAGGTGGCCTTGAGTCAAGCGGCGTATAAGTTGCCGATGAAGACCCAAGTCATTGGCAAGCAGGAGTAGAGTCATGGCAAAGTCAATGCAAATACAAGACGTTGTCAATATGTCCGCGACCGAATTAGCGGCTAAGTTGGATGAGTCGTATCGTGAGCTGTTCAATTTGCGATTTCAACGCGCAGGAAATCAGTTGACCGATACCAATAGCATTACGCGCGTCCGCAAGACAATTGCGCGTATTAAAACTGTGCAGCGCCAACGTGAATTGGCGGCCCAGATGACGAAGGCGGAGTAAAAGCAATGAGCATGGAACGACGACGACGACTCATTGGGACAGTCGTCAGCGACAAGATGGAAAAGACGGTCATCGTGCGGGTTGAGCGAAGCATTCGCCACCCGTTGTATCGCAAAGTGTTGCGACGCAGCAAGAACTACGCTTGCCATGATGCGAATAATGAGGCCAAGCCCGGCGATATGGTGCAAATGGTTGAGTCACGTCCCCTCAGCCGCACAAAGCGCTGGACGCTGGAACAGATTATCCGTAAGGCGGAGTAAAAAATGATTCAGCAAGAAAGCAGATTAGTGGTCGCCGATAACACGGGGGCAAAAGAGTTGCTGTGTATTCAAGTGCGCGGTAGCACGCGCCGTCGCTATGCGACGGTGGGTGACAACATTGTCGCTGCCGTAAAGAAAGCCTCGCCAACTGGCGAAGTGAAGGCGCACGCGGTGGTGAAGGCTGTGATTGTGCGGGTGTCGAAGGAATATCGCCGCCCGGATGGCTCATATATTCGTTTTGATGACAACGCAGCGGTGATTTTGGCCGATGATGAAACTAACCCGCGTGGGTCCCGCATTTTCGGGCCAGTGGCACGCGAATTGCGCGACAAAGGCTATATGAAGATTGTCTCGCTCGCGCCGGAGGTTCTCTAAATTATCATGAAGATTAAGAAGGGAGATACCGTTCAAGTCATCACTGGCAACGATCGCGGGCGACAGGGCGAAGTGATTCGCGCTATCCCAGAAAGTGGCAAGATTGTTGTGCGTGGTGTGAACATCATGAAGAAGAATCAGAAGAAGTCGCAGCGTAATCTTCGATCACAACAAACGGGTATTATTGAAGTGGAGATGCCGATTGACGTGTCTAATGTTTTGTTGGTGACACCTTCTGGCAAGCCTACTCGTGTCAATTATCGAATGGAAGGCGACGAAAAGAAGCGCTATTCGAACAAGCATGATGAGGTGATTGGCTAACATGGCTAATATGCGCGAAAAATACCTCAGTGCAGTTCGTCCTGCATTGATTAAAGAGTTTGGTTATAAGAACCACATGCAAATTCCCAAGGTTACAAAGATCGTGGTGAATATTGGTGTGGGTCGTGAAACCGCCGACAATCCGAAAGCAGCCGATGCGGCGCTGAAGGATTTGACAGCGATTGTGGGTCAGAAGCCGGTCATCACCCGCGCCAAGAAAGCGATTGCCAACTTTAAGTTGCGCGAGAATCGCCCTGTTGGTGTGACTGTGACCTTGCGCGGTTCCCGCATGTATGACTTTTTGGATCGTTTGGTGAATTTTGCCTTGCCCCGTGTGCGCGATTTTCGTGGTGTGCCGTCCGACTGCTTTGATGGTCGTGGCAATTACACCCTTGGCGTGCGCGAGCAATTGATTTTCCCCGAAATCGAATACGACAAAGTTGACAAGCTGCGCGGTCTCGAATTGACCATTGTGACGACGGCCAACACAGATGATGAGGGTCGTGCGTTGTTAAAGCATTTCGGGATGCCATTTGCAAAACCCGGCTCGAACTAAACAGGTTAGATTTTGTGGTGTTGTGATTGAGTTGATTAAAATCGCACATCACAAAATCACAAAATCATAAATTTGGAGAAAAATGGCTGAGAAGAGACCCCGAACAGCAATGTTTTATCGTGAAGCCAACCGCAAATTTCGGGTGCGGGTGCGAAATCGCTGTGCGGTTACAGGCCGCTCACGCGGTTATATGCGCAAGTTTGGCCTCTCACGCATTACCTTTCGCGAATTGGCCTTGAAAGGAGAAATTCCGGGCGTGCGCAAAGCATCTTGGTAGGAGAATAAATGGTTAACGATACACTAGGAGATATGCTCACGCGTATCCGCAATGCGGTGATGGTTGGTCATGGGACAGTGTCCGTCTATGCGTCGAAGATGACCGCACGCGTCGCAGAAATTTTGAAAGAAGAAGGATATCTCGATGATTACGCCATCGTCGAGGTGGGTGCTGCGAAGATGCTTAATTTGACTTTGCGCTATTCTGGCGAACGTCGTGAGCGCCGCGCAGCAATTTCAGATCTGAAGCGCATTAGCAAACCGGGTCGCCGTGTATATTGCGGTAGAGATGAGATTCCGCGCGTTCTGAGCGGGATCGGCATCGCTATTATGTCCACACCCAAGGGTGTTATTACGGGCAAACAAGCAAAGCGGTTGGGTGTTGGTGGCGAAGTGCTCTGTTATGTTCATTAATAGTGAGGGGCGTGTGCTTGCTGCTGGCCGATAAGCCAAGCGGGCAAGGATATGCCGATCATTAGAGATAAATCGTAAATCGCAAGATGTCACGAATTGGAAAACAACCCATCAGCCTACCAAAAGGGGTTGATATTAAGATTGATGGATCAAAGGTTACCGTGAAGGGGCCAAAGGGCGAACTTAGCCGCCAATTTGATCCACGCATCGCTCTCTCGAACGACGGCGGCGTGTTGAAGTTGACACGCGCCAATGATGAGCGTGATAGCCGCGCTTTGCACGGTCTTTCACGCGCCTTGCTCAATAACATGGTCATGGGCGTGTCGGCTGGCTTCACACGGGTGCTAGAGATCACCGCAGAAAGCGTTGGCTATCGGGCGGAAATGTCGGGCAAGAACCTGATGTTGTATGTTGGCTACTCACACGTTGTTAATTTCCCACCGCCAGCCGGTATTACGCTGGGCACTGATGCCAAAACCCGCACCATCACCGTGAGCGGTATTGACAAGGAAGTGGTTGGGCAAACCGCAGCGCGAATCCGTGAAGTTCGCCCCCCTGAGCCATATAAGGGCAAGGGGATTAAGTATCAGGGTGAGGTCATTCGTCGCAAGGCCGGTAAGTCTGGCAAGACGAAAAAGTAAGTAGTTTTTAGATTTTGGGCTGCCTAGCATTAGGCGCTCAAAGTCTAAAATCTAGACATAAGAATTTAGAGATGTCACAGCAACGAACAGAGGCGCGAGAACGCCGACGCCGACGTGTGCGTGCGAATTTGGCAGGCACGCCGAATCGCCCACGTCTGAATGTGTTTCGCAGCTTGACCGGCACGTATGCCCAATTGATTGACGACACCATTGGTCATACCGTTGCGGCAGCATCATCATTGGATGCCGAGATCAAGAATGCGGACTATAAGAAAACGGAAGCAGCGCATGAAATCGGCAAATTGATTGCCAAGCGTGCGCAAGAAAAGAATATTAAGCAAGTTGTATTTGATCGCGCGGGGTATCGCTATCATGGTCGTGTGAAGGCTGTCGCAGATGGCGCTCGCGAAGGTGGATTGGAGTTCTAATATGGCAGACGCAAAACCAAACCAAGCACGCCGCAGCGGCCCTAGCGCTCCGGGTGGTGGCAATCGCGGCCCATCGTCGGGTGGTCAAGGCGGCGGTCGTGGCGGTCGCGGTGGCCCGGGAGCCGGTCGCGGTGGTCGCGGCGGTCCGGGAGCCGGTCGTGGTGGTCCTAACTCAGGTCAGCCGTTTAATGCTGGCGGTGACTCACGCGGTGGTCCACGCCAAGATCGCCCTGTTGTAGATGAATTTGAGCAGAAGATCGTTGATATTACCCGTGTTGCGAAAGTGATTAAGGGTGGTCGTCGTTTTGCTTTTCGTGCATTGATTGTGGTTGGCGATGGTAAGGGCAAGATTGGGATCGGCATGGGCCGCGCTCGTGCTGTCCAAGATGCCATTCGCAAGGCGACTGATAGCGCTCGCGCTAGCATGAAGCAAGTGAACTTACTCGATCACACCATTCCTCACGAAGTGATCATGAAGTATGGTGGTGCAAAGGTATTGCTCAAACCCGCTTCACCCGGTACTGGCGTTATTGCCGGTGGTGGTGTGCGTGCGGTGTTGGTGGCGGCTGGTGTGAAAAATGTGTTGACCAAGTCACTCGGCTCTGGCAGCAAGATGAACGCAACCTATGCCACATTTGATGCGCTGATGCAATTGAAGAACCTAGATGATGAGGCTAAGCGGCGTGGCAAAGATGTAAATGCTTTGCGCCCATTCCCGAAGCCAGTTGGAGAGGCCTAAGCCATGAGCGATAACAGCAGCGAAAACAAGCAAGTGACCATTAAATGGGTCAAGAGCGCGATTGGTTACGGAATTAGCCAGAAGCGCACCCTGAAAGCCCTTGGGTTTTCAAAACTCGGTCAAGTGATTCAACGCCCAGATGTGCCACAAGTGCGTGGCATGATCAATGCGGTTCGTCATTTGGTCCAAGTCTCAAATTAAATTGCACAATCCAAAATGGCGAATTGGACATGGATAAGATGAAAAATGCCACTGTTCAATTCGATATTTTGGTTGTAGCGTAAGCGAAAGCGAGTTACAAAAATGAAGTTACACGATATTATGCCGGCGCCCGGCGCCCGCAAGCGCAAGAAGCGCAAGGGTCAAGGTCCCGGCGCAGGGCAAGGTAAGACCGCAGGTCGCGGTCAAAAAGGTCAAGCCTCGCGGTCAGGCGGGGTGAAGAACGGTTATTTCGAAGGCGGTCAGATGCCGCTGGTTCGTAAGTTGCCGTTTGCACGGGGCGTTAATTTCAACAACCCTTATAAGATTGTTTATGTCCCGATCAATGTCAGCACACTGGCAGAACGCTTTGAAGCTAACGCCGAAGTGACTCCAGAAGCATTGGTGGCACTGGGCTTAACCCACAAGAGCGATTCGCACGTTGCCATTTTGGGCGATGGCGATCTTGAGGTTCCCTTAAAGGTAACGGCTCACAAGTTCTCAGCCTCGGCCAAAGAAAAGATTGAAAAAGCCGGTGGCTCAGTGACTAAATTAGAAGTAAAACGCGGCGGTTATCGCGTTAGTTAAGTTTGATCTGAGCATTGGGAATTGAGGATAATCATCGTCGCTTCCAAATTCCATATTATTCTCAATTCTCAATTTTAAATATGTTAGAAGCTCTGCGCAATGCGCTATTTCTCCCAGAACTTCGTGGACGTATTTTGTTCACGGTGTTCATTCTGGCTGTTTATCGGCTTGTATCACATATTCCGGTGCCGGGTGTGAATGTCGAGCTTTTGCGCCAGATTCAAGAAAACATCAATGCTGGGTCAGCCGGCGCATTAGGAAACCTTGTTGGTTTGCTGAGCTTGTTGTCTGGTGGTTCAGTCTACAACTTCTCAGTATTGTCAATGGGGGTTTATCCCTATGTCACGGCACAATTGATTATTCAATTGATGATTCCGGTGATTCCACGACTGACTGAGTTGGCTAAAGAAGGCGATCAAGGTCGCCGTAAGATTAACCGTTTGACCTATATGTTTACTGTGCCAATGGCGATGTTGAACGCAATTGGTCAGGTCAATATTTTCGAGAGCATTGGTCAAAGCATCGGTAATGGTGCATTGGGGCGCGTGCTGCCAAACTGGGGTTTGAGCGATCCCGCCTTTATTCTGCCTACCATTGTTACCATTTTGACCATGACCGCAGGCACAATGTTTGCCATTTGGTTGGGCGAATTGATCACCGAGCGTGGTATCGGTCAAGGTTTGTCAATGATCATCTTCGGTGGTATTGTGTCGCGTTTGCCATTCGGGGTTGCCTCAATTTTTGGCACCGCAACTGATGTTGCATCGGGTATTGCGACATTTGTGTCGTTCGTTTTGTTCTTAATTGGCATGATTATTGCGATTGTGATTATTCAAGAAGCCGAACGAAGGATCAATGTGCAGTATGGTAAGCGTGTGCGCGGTCGCCGTGTGATGGGTGGGCAAGGGACGCATATCCCCCTCAAAGTCAACTCGACCGGTATGATCCCGTTGATTTTTGCACAAGCGCTGCTTACTTTCCCTGCGGTAATCGCTGGCTTTTTTGCCAATAGCACAGACGCGGGCGTGCAGAGTTTTGCGCAGTCGGTCATTCAGATCTTCACCGGTGGTCGAATTGGTGGTCAAACCAGCTTTGCACAGGTGTTTTATCCAATTATGTTGTTCGTGCTGGTCATCGGTTTCACCTATTTCTATACTGATGTGGTGATGCAACAACAAAATTTGGCTGAAAACCTGCAAAAGCAAGGCGGTTTCATCCCCGGCATCCGCCCGGGCAAGATGACAGACACCTTCATTACACGGGTGATGCGCCGCTTGACAATTGTTGGTGCGTTATTCTTGGGCATTTTGGCAATCTTGCCATACATTATTGATGGGATTGCCTATGTGACCAACTTGCAGTTTTTACAACCACTGGGTGCAACTGGTGGCGCACGTTTGATTGACGGCGCTGGCTTGCTCATTTTGGTGGGTGTGGTGTTAGATACGATGCGCCAACTTGAGGCGCAGTTGATGATGCGACGCTACGAAGGTTTCATTCGCTAGTCGTTTAGGCAAGTGAGTGCGATCATAGGACAGAATGCAATGAAGAACGGAATTGTAATGCTTGGAGCGCCGGGGGCTGGCAAAGGCACACAAGCAGCGGTGCTGGTAGAGAAATATCAGATCCCCCACATTTCGAGTGGTGATATGTTTCGTGCCATTCGCAAAAGCGATAGCGAATTGGGACGCCGTGTCGCTGCCATTATGGACAGCGGCGCATTGGTTCCCGATGATGTCACGATTCAGATCGTGAAGGATCGCCTGAGCAAACCAGATTGCCAAGCTGGATTTATTCTGGATGGCTTTCCGCGCACACGCCCCCAAGCCTTGGCTTTGGACGAAATGCTCAAAGAAATTGGGCAGGCGATTACGATCGTTCCTTATTTGCATGTGCGTTCTGAGTTATTGGTTGAACGTCTGAGCAACCGCTGGACTTGTAATACCTGTGGCAGTGTTTATAGCCTAAAGCCAAACGATGCCAAGGTATGTCAAAAGCCGGGTTGCTCTGGCACTTTGTTCCGCCGCCCAGATGATGAACCTGCGACTGTGGCCGAGCGGGTGAAAGTGTTTGAGAAAAACACTGCGCCGCTCATTTCGTATTATGCAGAGCGCGGTTTGTTGAAGCAACTCGATGGCGAACAAGCGGTTGCCAATGTAACCGCGTCGCTGCTGGCAGCGATTGCGGCGGCGGCTTAGGATAGCGTAGCATGATTGTTCTTAAATCTGCGCCAGAATTGGCCTTGATGCGTCAAGCAGGGAAAATTGTGGCGACAGTGTTGTTTGAAATTGGGCAACGGGTTAAACCCGGTGTCACCACGCTTGAGCTAGATCAAATAGCGGCTGATTTGATCGCCAAGAATGGAGCAGTTTCATCGTTTAAAGGCTATGTGCCAGATAAAAGTGTCGGGCAACCTCCTTTCCCGGGCACAATTTGTGCCTCGGTCAATGATGAAATTGTGCATGGCATCCCAACTGTGCGCCGCCTGAAAGAGGGCGATATTGTGAAAATTGACGTGGGAGCTTGTTTTAAGGGTTACCATGCCGATTCTGCCACCACCTTTGGGGTGGGGCGTGTGAGTCGTCAGGCGCAAGACTTGATGCAGACCACGCAAGAGTGCCTAAAAAGCGCGATTGCCGTGATGCGTAAAGGAAACCGTTTCGGCGATATTGGCGCGGCGATTCAGCGCGTAGCACATAGTCGTGGCTTCAGCGTGGTTGAGGAATATAGCAGTCATGGGGTGGGGCGCAAACTTCATGAGGGCTTTAGTTTGATGAATACGGGCGAAGAGGATCGCGGCTTTATGTTGCGACCGGGCTTGACAATTGCGGTAGAACCTATGATTAATCAAGGGGTTGCTGGCACAAAAGTTAAGAAAGACCTCTGGACAGTTGCCACAAAAGATGGTAAACTTAGCGCCCATTTTGAGCACACGGTGGCGATCACGGATGGTGATCCCGAAGTGTTAACAGTTTTAAATTGAGATCATCCGGCTCGCCGGTAGGTGAGTCGGTTTTTTGCGCGTAAATTTACGCAATAAATAGAGGTTTGACATGAAAGTTTCAGCATCGGTAAAGAAGCGCTGTCCAAAGTGCAAAGTGGTGAAGCGCCAAGGCAAGATTTTCATTATTTGCGAAAATCCCAAGCATAAGCAGCGACAGGGCTAAAACAGGAGCCGATTCTTTAGTTCATAAAAACTAGGTTTCTTAGAGAGTATTTAGGAGAAGAAATAGATGGCACGTATTGCAGGCGTTGACTTGCCGCGACAGAAGCGCGTTGATATTGGTTTGACTTATCTTTATGGGGTGGGCCGCCAAAACGCACAAGTAATTCTGGCTCGCACCAAAATTGATCCAGCAACTCGTATTAAAGACTTGACCGAAGTCGAAGTAGCACAATTGCGCGAAATTATT
This sequence comes from Anaerolineae bacterium, assembly GCA_018500105.2. Classification (GTDB taxonomy): domain Bacteria; phylum Chloroflexota; class Anaerolineae; order J036; family Brachytrichaceae; genus AQU-03. The sequence continues at coordinate 12,061 of JAHBAL020000024.1, read as the reverse complement.
GAGAAAGAATATCGCGTCGAAGGCGATTTGCGCCGTGAAGTGCAACTAAACATTAAGCGCCTCATTGAAATTGGCTCTTATCGCGGTTTGCGCCACAAGCGCAGTTTGCCCACCCGTGGGCAGCGCTCGCGCACAAATGCACGCACACGCAAAGGTGTGAAGAAGACGGTTGCCGGTCGCGGTCGCCGAAAGGGTGCAAAGAAGAAGTAATCTTCAATTTGCGATTTGCGGTTTACGATGCATTTTGGTATTGTTGAGCGTGGATTGTTAAATCGCAAGTCGTGAATTTAATTTATGGCTGAACAGAAAAAGCAAAAAACGGTGCGCCGCCAAACTAACCCCCGGCGCGCGAAGAAAAATGTGGCGAATGGTCAAGTGCATATTGTTGCCACATTTAACAATACGATTATCACAATCACCGACAAGACCGGTGGGGCGATTTGCTGGAATAGCGCTGGATCTGCTGGGTTCCGTGGTAACCGCAAAAGCACGCCATTTGCCGCTCGTATTGCTGCCCAGAATGCTTACCGCGCCGCGGTAGAAAATGGCATGCAAGAGGTCGAAGTTTTGGTGAAAGGTCCCGGTCCGGGTCGTGAATCTGCCGTGCGTGCATTGCAAGGCTCTGGTTTGCGAGTGAAATCAATTACAGACGTGACCCCAGTGCCGCACAACGGCTGTCGCCCGCCCAAGAAGCGCCGCGTCTAGAAGAATGTATGGTTTTGGGTTTTGTTTGGCAAACATCAACTGTTTTTAAGCAATAAACCTAAAACGCAGAGTTTAAGATTTAAGAAATGGCTCGACATATTGAACCTGTATGCAGATTGTGCCGCCGTGAAGGCAGCAAGCTATTTTTGAAAGGCTCACGTTGTTTGTCTAGCAAATGTGCTATCTCCAAGCGTGAGACCATCCCCGGCCAACATGGCCCGAACTCGAAGGGGAAACGCGCAAAGCCGAGCGACTATGCCGTGCAATTGCGCGAGAAGCAAAAGGTGCGCCGCATTTATGGCGTACTCGAAACGCAATTTCGCCGCTATTTCCGCGAAGCCACACGCTCACGCGGGGTGACGGGTGCTGAATTGCTCATTTTGCTAGAGCGCCGCTTGGATAACGTGATTTATCGTGCTGGCTTCTCACCCTCACGCGCTGGTGCGCGTCAGTTGGTGGCCCACGCACATTTCAACGTCAATGGGCATCCGATGGATGTGCCCTCTTACCTGGTGAAACCCGGTGACAAGATTACGGTGCGCGAGTCGAGCCGCAAGCTCGGCTATTGGACCCAATTGTCCAGCGAAAAAGATTCGCCATCTACCCCTGCTTGGTTGATGGCTGATCGCGGTAATTTGGTGACTGAGGTTCGCGTTTTGCCAAAGCGTGACGAAATCGACGTCCTCGTCAAAGAACAGCTTGTAGTGGAATACTACTCGCGCTAATGTTTAGTCTTCAATTTCTTGGGTCACTGGCATTTGTTTGAAGAAGCGGATGCCGGTTGATCGGTGACGGAAATTGAAGGTGTGGGGGCAAATTGTCACAAGCATTTGTATTTCCTAAAGTCGAAAGCACTATTTTGACCCGTGACTATGGTCGTTTTACCATCGGGCCAATGGAGCAAGGCTATGGCGTGACGCTGGGCAACTCATTGCGGCGCGTGCTTTTGAGTTCACTCGAAGGGGCAGCGATCACTTCGATGCGTATCACAGACGTGCATCACGAATTCTCTGACATTCCAAATGTCAAAGAAGACGTGACACAATTGATGCTGAACGTGAAGCAAATTCGCTTGCGTATGCAAGGCGATGTGCCTGCACGGATGCGCTTGGAAGTTCGTGGCGAAGGTGTGGTGACTGCTGGCGATATTCAGACGCCACCCGAAGTCGAAATTATCAATCGTGACCTGTATTTGTTTACCACTGATTCAGCCAAAGCACGATTAGATATTGAATTTCAAGTAGACACTGGGCGTGGTTACACGCCTGCCGAGCAACATGCACGGTTGCCGATTGGTGAGCTGCCAGTAGATGCTATTTATAGCCCCATTAGTCGGGTTAATTTTGAAGTTGAGGCGGCTCGGGTTGGTCAAATGACCAACTATGACCGATTGGTGCTGGAGATTTGGACGGATGGCACGATTCGCCCAAATGAGGCACTCGGGTATGCGGCCCAACTGTTGGTCACGCATCTCAAGTTGGTGTCTGGGATTGTCACCCCGCCTGAGCCGCAAGGCAATGGGCCGGTGATCGTGGCCCCAGTGCAACACGAGTCGCGTAACAAGCCCATCGAAGAGCTTGACCTAAGCGTGCGGGTGTATAACTCGCTCAAGCGCACAGGGGTTTCGACCATCGGCGATTTGATGGAGATGATGGAAAAGCATGGGGGTTCATTGACCAACCTGCGAAATTTTGGCGAAAAGTCAATGGTGGAATTGAGAGAAAAATTGCGTGCACGGAATTTGATTCAAGATGAAGAACCCGTGAACGAAGGGGAAGGTGCTTAAACATGAGACATCGAATAGCTGGGTATCATTTAGGTCGCACTTCGGCCCAACGCACCGCGTTGCGCCGCAACTTGGTGACTGATTTGGTTATCCACGGGCGTATTCAAACGACCGAAACCAAATGTAAGGCCATTCAAAATCAGGCCGAAAAGCTCATTAGCATTGCCAAAAAGTCATTGGGTGCCGATCAAGGCACACAAGTGGCGGCCCGCCGTTTGGTGGCTGGTCAAGTGAATGGTGGTGTAGATACAGTCCGCAAGGTGTTTCAAGAGATTGCACCTCGCTATACTGATCGTAAGGGTGGTTATACCCGTATCTCGAAGCTAGGGCCACGCAAGGGCGACAACGCCCCGATGGCGCTGATTGAGTGGGTTTAGGGGAATAGAGGTTTAGCTTAGGGGTGTTTGCGCCTCAAGTCTCTAATCTCGATGAACGTTCGCGCGACACTGGCTTATGATGGAACTCATTTTTTAGGGTTTCAGCGCCAAGCCAGTGGGCGAACGGTGCAGGGAGAGGTCGAAGCTGCCTTACAGCGTGTGTGTAAAGAGGCAGTGGGGATCATCGGTGCAGGTAGAACAGATACGGGTGTTCATGCAACAGGGCAAGTTATTGCTTTTGATGCAAAATGGACACATCCGCTTGATCGCTTGCAGCGTGCGTTAAATTCGAGTTTGCCTGACGATGTAGCAATACGGGCGTTGGCGCAGTGTGATGAGAATTTTCATCCGCGTTTTAGCGCTGTCAGTCGTACTTATGAATATACGCTTCGGGTTGTGGATGTTCAGAACCCGTTATGGCGATATTATGCGTGGCAAGTGACGCAGCCGCTCGATGTAGCGGCAATGAATGCGGCGGCTATGCGTTTGATTGGGGAGCACGACTTTCGGTCGTTTGGTTCTCCAACCGTAGGTGAATCTACCGTAAGACGAGTGATGCGAGCGAGCTGGCAAGTGCTGGCCGTAGGTGAGCTACGATTTACGATAGAGGCAAACGCCTTCTTATTTCGGATGGTGCGCCGTATTGTAGGCACACTGGTTCGAGTGGGACAAGGCAAGATTTTATTAGAAGAAATAGATCGCATGCTGGAAGCGCGTAATCCTGATCTTGTAAAGGTCGTCGCGCCTGCTTGTGGGTTGTGTTTGGTGAACGTGAGTTATTAGAGAGAGAAAGAAAACGATGGTAACAAACAAGACATACGCCGCTTCGGCGGCTGATATCAAGAAAAATTGGTATGTCGTCAATGCTGATGGGCAGACCCTCGGTCGCTTGTCGTCAAAGATTGCCAAGATCATTATTGGCAAGCATAAGCCACTTTATACGCCCAATGTTGACTGTGGCGATTTCGTCGTGGTGGTGAACGCCTCAAAGATCAAAGTGACAGGCAAGCGTTGGAGCGACAAAAAGTATTATCGCCATTCCACCTATACTGGCGGCGGTTTGAAAGTCGAGGCATTGGGCGATTTGATTGCGGCTGGCAAAGCCGAAAAAGTAATTCGCGCTGCGGTGTGGGGCATGATTCCACACGGGCGCTTGGGCCGCCAAATGATCACCAAACTCAAGGTGTATGGTGGCGCTACCCATCCTCATGCGGCGCAAAAGCTTCAGGAGATGGCACTTTAGTCGTTGACTGGTATGGCGATGAAAATCGCTTGCTATGCAACCTATTTGCAATAATATGTCAGACGTAGTTCAATATGTAGAAGGTGTAGGTCGCCGCAAGACCTCGACGGCACGCGCTCGGCTTTATGCGGGCGGTAGCGGCAAAGTGCTTGTAAACGACAAGGAAATTTCAACCTATTTCAGCCGCAGTGAAGATATTGCCGCTGTGTCGGCCCCCTTGCTGGCGACTGGCGCAAATGCACGCTATAACGTGAGTGTGCACGTTAACGGTGGCGGTGTGACGGGGCAAGCCATTGCGTCGCGCTTGGCTGTGTCTCGCGCACTGTTGTTGGTTGATGCAGAGTATCGTGCCGCCTTGAAGACGGCTGGTTTCTTGACCCGCGACCCACGCGAGAAGGAACGCAAGAAACCGGGTCTTAAGCGCGCCCGCAAGGCCCCAACCTATACCAAGCGCTAAAACTGTGTGACTTTGGCCTGTTTGGCTAGGCCATGTGGTTGCGTTGCTAAATTGGAGAAATTAAGATGAATCTCGTCGAATCACTCGAAAAGAGTTTACCGAAGAATGACAAGATTCCCCAACTAAGTTCGGGGGATACGGTGCGTGTGCATCAAAAAATTGTTGAAGGGGACAAGGAACGCATTCAGGTCTTCCAAGGCACTGTCATTCGTTTGCGTCGTGGCGGCGCAAATGCGAACTTTACGGTTCGCCGTATTGCCACCAATAACATTGGTGTTGAGCGCACTTACTTGTTGCATTCGCCTCGCATTGAGCGGGTTGAAGTGCTGCGTCATGCTAAAGTGCGTCGCGCCCAACTTTATTACTTCCGCGACTTGCAAGGGAAGTCGGCCCGCTTGAAAGAGCGCCGTGTCGAGGCTAAGCCCGCAGCCAAAGCTGCCTAGTTGTGGTGCTTTAAACAGCGCCGTTTGCAAACTGCAAGCGGCGCTGTTTTTGTTTTTCTGCTTGAACGGCGGTTGGCTGCACGGAGAATTGGCGAAAACCGCCCATTTGCGCCGTGCTCAGGCGCTATGCTCTGCGTAATGGTGGTAAACTCGTTTCATGACACATTCAGATCAAGCTGCTGTGAGGCGTGCAACGACTGCTTTGGCGATTGCACAAAGCATTTCTTCGATGGGATTTTTGAGCATGGCAACTTTAAACGCGATTATTGCCTCGCGGTTGAGCGGCACAGACCGTATGGGCGGTGTGCCGCAAGCCCTGATTTTGCTGGGCGCGGCTGTATCGTCGTATATTAGTGGGCGTTTGATTGGTCGAATTGGGCGGCGGAATGCGTTATTGATCGGCAGTGTGTGTGCAGTCATTGGTGGCTTGATCGCGGCGAGCGGGGTGTTGATGAGTGCCTTGCTGGTTTTTTTTCTGGGAATGATCTTTTTTGGCTTAGGGCGTGGGGCGCTGGATCAAGGACGCTATGCTGCCGCCGAGATCAATCCGCCAGACCGCCGTGCGAGTGCGGTTAGTCGAGTGGTATGGGGCGGCACGGTCGGCGCGGTGATTGGGCCGGTGTTGGCTGGGCCAGCCGGGCAATTTGTTAATCGGAATTTTGGGTTGTTGCCAGATTCGGGTGCGCCATTTATGACAGCGCTGTTATCGTGTCTTTCGGGGATTGTGATCGCGGTGTTGCTCGCCGATATTGACTTTAAGGGCTTGTCGCAACGCGCAGGTGGCATGATTCAACGCAAAGGAGACGAAAATGTCGCGCCTGTTATGTCGAAAGGCTCGCCGGTATTGCACCAGCCTGTGGCACGGGCGGCGATGGTGACCTTGGCCTGCGCCCAAGCCGCGATGGCATTGATGATGGCGGTGATTGGCTTGCACATGAAGAATCATGGACATGAGGCCGATGTCGGTATCGTGATTACGGCGCATGTGCTGGGTATGTTTGCGTTTTCGCCATTGGTTGGCAAGGCTGCCGACAAATTGGGCCGCCGCACCATGATTTATGTCGGTATGACTGTATTGGCTTTAGGCAGTATCTTGACGCCATTGTCGCTATTTACACCTTGGATTATGTGGTCAGAATTTTTAGTTGGGCTAGGTTGGAGTATGTGCTACGTATCTGGTTCGGCCATGCTTACAAATGCCCTCACCGCATCTGACCGGGCGCGTTCGCAAGGCACGAGCGATTTGTTTGTTAATTTGGCATCGGGCGTGGGCAGCTTGAGCAGTGGCCTGCTGTTGGCTTCGTTCGATTTTATTTGGGTCGGTGTGGTTGGCGTATGTATTAGCTTGTTGCCGTTGTTGGCGATGTGGGCCAGCCGCCCGCCTGCCACAAAAACAGCTTCGGCCTAAAAAATCGGGAGTCTCAGAGACTCCCGATTTTTACAAAGTAGCCTAAAAGTCGGGAGTCTCCAAGACTCTCGATTTTTACAAAGTGGCCTAAAAGTCGGGAGTCTCCAAGACTCCCGACTTTGTTGATTCCAAGACTCCCGACTTTTGTCATTCAAATTTGCGGAAACCCTCGCCATAAACCTCTTGAGCGTGACCGATGACGACGAAGGCATTGGGATCGGACTCGGCGACCAGACGTTTGAGGATGGCGGTTTCGGCGCGGCTGATGACGACAAATAAAATCGGGCGGTCGTGGCCGGTGAAGCCGCCTTTGCCTTGCCAGCGTGTCAGCCCGCGCCCCATTTGCTCAAGAATGGCTTGCGAGACGGCTTCGGGCTGCTCGGTGATGATAAGGGCGGTGCGGCTAACATGCGGGCCTTCGGAGATGGCCTCGGTGGCAACCCCGCCCACATAAAGCGCGATGACGGCATAGAGCGCTTTCTCCCAGCCGAAGACCAATCCTGCCAACCCGATGACCAAGATATCGGAAATGAGGTAACCTTGGCTGAGCGGTAATCCGCGCGAACGTAAGAGCAGCAAGGCCAAAATGTCGGTGCCGCCGGTGGTGGCCCGCGCATAAAACACCATGCCGCCCCCGATGCCGCCGACCACTGCGCCGAACAACGTATTGAGCATGAGGTCGTGGGTAAGGGGTTTGAGCGCGGCGTTTTCAAGCAGGGCGGTGAAGCCGGTATATAAGACGACAGTGGCGATGGTGCGAACGAGAAAGCCCCATCCGCCCATGTAGCGTGCGCCTAGCCAAAAAAGCGGCAGGTTGATGAGAAACGTGAGCAAGCCGATGGATATGGGGATGGGGAATTGACGCGCTAGAATGATCGCCAGCCCCGACGCCCCGCCAGAGGCGATGTCGGCTGGGCCAAGAAAGACTGCTACGGAGAGGGCTTGTAGGATGCAGCCCAAAATCAGCCACGCATTTTCGCGCCATGTGCCGATATTGAGTTTAGGGATGAGTTTGAGTTTTGACATAAAGCAGTAATCCAATGAGGTTGATTTTTGCTGCGGCTTTTTGTGTTATTTTGTTTTATTGGCTTAGATTAAGCCTAATTTCAAATTTCACGACTAAGACCGGCAGGTATATTTTAAGGATAACAAAGCGCGTATAATTTTATCTCTATCACTCAATGTTGTCATTTCATCGCCGCACAAACAGGTTATTTTTATGCTCGATGATCCTAATACTTGCCAAGCCGCAACCATAGACGAACTTTTGGCACGATATGCCATCCGCGCCGATACGGGTGGGCGTGAGGTCAGCCCGCGGGATTTGATTGCGCGGGCCTATCAGGTGGCGCTGACTGCACATGAGGGGCAGCGCCGAAAGTCGGGCGAGCCATATATTACGCACCCGTTTGCAGTGGCGCAAACCTTGGCCTGTATGCGCCTCGATGCGCCGACCATCGCCGCTGCCCTGCTGCACGATGTCGCCGAAGATACCTCGGTCACGATTGACGAAATTCGGCAGGCGTTTGGCGACGAGATCGCCAATTTGGTGGATTCGGTGACGAAAATTAGCCGCCGCGAAGCGTTGGCGAAAGATTTACACCGCGATAAGCCGCTTAAACCGATTGAGACCTCGGTGCCGGGTGGGCATATGCCCAAAAAAGACGAGCGTGAAGAGGCATTTTTTTATCGCACTGACCGCGAGGCTGAATCGTTGCGCAAGATGTTTTTGGGTATTGCCAGCGATGTGCGGGTGGTGTTGATTAAACTCGCCGACCGGCTGCATAATATGCAAACCCTAGAGGCAATGGCCCCCGAAAAGCGCAAAAAGATTGGCCGTGAGACACTCGAAATTTACGCGCCACTTGCCAATCGTTTGGGGATGTGGGAGTGGAAACAAACCCTCGAAGAACTGGGGTTTCGCTATGCCGAGCCGGACATATGGCTCGATTTGACCCAACGACTCGAAGAGGGGGCAAGCGAACGCAATGCCAGTGTCAATTACCAGATCGAACGTCTAAAAACGGCACTGGCCGAACGCGGTTTTAACAAAATTGATGTGACTGGACGCGCCAAACAGCCGTATAGCATTTGGCGAAAAATGCAAAAAAAGAAGCTGGTCTTTGATCAAATTATGGATTTGCGGGCCATTCGGGTGATTATTGAAGATCAGCAAGACGCTAGCGTTGATGCGCTATTACACGGCGAAGAGCCAGCGCCTGAAAATTTGACCGAAGAAGAGCGCCAAAAACGCTTGCGTGATATCGGTGCGATGCGTTGCTATGACGTGCTGTATGTGGCGCATAATTTGTGGAAGCCGATTCGGGCTGAGTTTGACGACTATATTGCAAAACCCAAAAACAATCATTACCAAAGTTTGCACACGGCAGTGATTGTGGAAGATGGGCGCCCGCTTGAGGTGCAGATTCGCACCAAATCAATGCATCAATCTGCCGAATATGGCATGGCTGCGCATTGGCTGTATAAAGAGCGCGAGGTGCTGACGCCGCAATATCAGCAATATTTGGATGCGTGGCGCGACGATTTGAAGGCGCTGAGCCACAGCGAGGATGATGCTGCTTCGTTCACAGCGGCGGCGGTGCAGGCCAATCGCGAGTTGGACGACAAAATCTATTGTTTTACCCCCAAGGGCCGCTTGATCGAATTGACCAAAGGCGCGACCGTGCTTGATTTTGCCTATCATATTCACACCGATTTAGGGCATCGCTGTCGTGGTGGCTGGGTGAATGGGTTTTATAAGGCGATTAATTATGCGCTGAACAGCGACGATCAAGTTGAAATCGTGATGAAAAGCGATGCTGTGCCTAGTCGCAACTGGCTGGATGGCACAGTCGTGACCTCGACTGCCAAAAACAAGATTCGGTCGTGGTTTCGCCGTCAAGAACGTGTCCAAAATATTGCTGCGGGGCGACAAATTGTTGAACAGGTGATTAAACGCACCAGCGCCGGTCACGCGCTAAAGCCCGAAGAAGTGTATGCGCTTTACAAAACAAATTTCCAAAGCATGGATGAGTTTTTGGAAAAAGTCGGGTGGAGCAATATTTCGATCCCGAATCTGACCTCACGGGTGATTGAAGAGCAAAGTCGTCGCGCCAAAGAACGCGAGGCTCGTCCCAACGGCTTGGCGGCGATTTTGCCGCAACGCTGGCGCAGTAGCAAGCCAGTGTCGAATGCGCCGGTTGATGCCTCCAAAATGTTTTGTGTGGCAGGCACCTATGACGTGTATGCCACGCCGGCATCGTGTTGTAACCCCAGACCGGGCGATGATTTGATCGGCTACACCACTCGCGGCGAAGGGGTGAAGGTGCATCGGCGGAACTGCAAAAATTTGGTTGATTATGACCCCGCTCGTTTTATCGAGGTGACCTATGGGCCGTCTGCCGCAGAGAGTGTGCCGGTTGAAATTGCGATTGAGGCGGTCGAGCGGGGCGGTTTGCTCAACGAGGTGACCGATGTGGCAAAGGGGTGTAAGGCTAATATTATTGATTTGAGTATTCCCTATCGCAATAAAGAAACCTGTGAGGTGCGGGTATGGCTTAAGACCGAAGTGGCAAGCTTTGATGATGCCGGTTTGTTGATGAGTCAATTGGAACAAATCAAGCACGTTTTCGATGTTTATTTGACCGAAGGGAAAGAGGGCCGCAAGTTGTGATGGGGTGACAAGGTGAGGGGGTGAGAAGGTGGTTGTCACCCCCTCACCTTGTCATTTCGTCACTCTGTCATCATATGATCTCGCTTGAAATTTGCATTGACGCGGCGAACGCGGTAGACACTGCACAGGATGTGGGCGCGGCCTATGCCGGTGGCGCGGCAACGGTGGAATTATGCGCCGATTTGGCGACGCAAGGGCTAACGCCAGCCCACGAGTTGGTGCGAGTGGCGCGGGTGGCATTTGGGCGGCGGCATGGCTTGATGGTGATGATTCGGCCTCGCGCTGGCGATTTTGTGTATACACCCCACGAAGTGGCGCTGATGCAGACGCAAATTGAGCAGGCTGCCGAGGCTGGGGCGGACGGCGTAGTGTTTGGCTTGCTCGTCCCTACCGCCACTAGCTACGCCATTGATTTGCCAAACACGGCCTTACTGACCAACACGGCCAAGCGCTTGGGGCTGAAAGTCACCTTTCACCGCGCATTTGACGAATTGCCAAAACCTCATGTTCACGCGTGGCTCGATCAACTGATCGCGCTGGGGGTAGACCGCGTGCTGACGTGCGGGGCGGCGCTGGCGAGCGGCAAACGGGCGGCGGATTGTGGCGCGTGTCTGGCTGATTTGATCGCCCATGCGCGAGGCCGCATCGAGATCGTCATCGCGGGTGGGGTGATGGTATCCAATTTGCCCGCGCTACTTGCCCAATTACCCAAACCCGCAGCGGGCGCAAAACCAACATTTTCAGTGCATAGCCATAGCGGGGCGTGTGACCCAGTGACGCGCCGAATTTCTATATCTATGATCGAAAAACTGAAGGCGGCGCTCGACAGCGAACCCGCCTACACCTTGCGCCCACACCAGCCGGGCGATATTGGCTGGGTGATTTCGCGGCATGGCGCGTTGTATCACCAAGAATACGGCTGGGATATTCGTTTTGAGGCGTTGGTGGCCCAGATTGGGGCCGATTTTATCAACCGGTTTGACCCTCACTATGAGCGTTGCTGGATCGCCGAGCGGCATGGGCAGCCGGTCGGCGCGGTGTTTTTGGTGAAAAAAGACGCGCAAACGGCAAAATTGCGGCTATTGTTGGTCGAGCCAAGCGCACGCGGCCTTGGCATTGGCAAGCGATTGGTGGACGAATGCGCTATTTTTGCACGCCAAGTCGGGTATAAGAAAATTGTGTTGTGGACGAATAGCGTCTTGACAGCGGCGCGGGGTATTTACCAAGCGGCGGGTTATCGCTTGATCGAATCCGAGCCGCATCATAGTTTTGGGGTGGATTTGATTGGCGAAACGTGGGAATTGGATTTGGTCTAAATTGGGTCTAATTTGGTCTAAAATAAGGTTATGGCTGAACTAGATCTTGCAATTGTGAATGGCAGTATGGCGACCGACGATGGGCAATTGGTCGCCGCCGATATTGGGGTGCGGGCGGGGCAAATTGTGAGTGTGGGCGCACGCGGCACCTTGCCCAAGGCCGCCGACACGCTTGACGCGAGCGGCATGTGGGTCTTGCCGGGCGCGATTGACATTCATTGGCATTGCCGCACGCCGGGCCACGATATTCGTGGTGATTTTTATACCGAAACCCGCGCCGCCGCCGCTGGTGGCGTGACAACCGTGTTCGAGATGCCGATCTCGAATCCGGGCTGCGCCACGCCCGCCACTTTTGCCAATCGGCGCAAAAAGATCGAAGAACAGGCCGTGATTGACGTGGCGCTCTATGGTGCGCCGGGCACGCTCATTCGTAATGATGTGTTGGGTATGGCGGACATGGGCGCAATTGCGTTCAAAATTTTTATGCACCGTGCGCCATTGGGCCGTAACGATGAGTTTATTGGCATTTGTTTGACCGAAGACGATCAGCTATACGAGGCGCTGCAATTGACCAAGGCGGCGGGGCGGCGGCTGGCGGTGCATTGCGAAAGCGATTCGATGCTCGAATCGAAGATTGGGGCGTTACGGGCGGC
>JAHBAL020000529.1 GCA_018500105.2 Anaerolineae bacterium | reverse complement strand
AGATGTGTATAAGAGACAGATTCAGCGTCGCCAAACCGAGGTCATTGTAGGTGAATTTAGTGCCACGGTTGAGCATGGGCTGACGCACAATGTGCCGGGCACGGCAGCGGCTGAAGGCGACGTTTTGCGCTCGCCCGCTCCCGTCTTGGGCGCGGGCGGGGTGCAGGTGCGCCTACAATTTATCACCCGCCGCGAAATTGAGGTAGCGTCTTTTCGGGTGTTGCGGCGCAATATCAGCTTGGGTGAAAATGTGTATTATGAGATTGCTGACTTGCGCCCGATCGGCAAAAATGACGCTGGTGCGCGTTATGCCCATATTGACGCAGATCTTAAAGTTGATCATGTGTATGGCTATCGCTTAGTTGTCATTGGCTACGACGACATTGCGCGGGTGACACCCGAACGCAAGGTCACGATAGACATCTTGCGGCGCTTTTATTTGCCGATGTTGTGGAAACCTTAGAAAATTTAGAAATTGGGGTTCTTTCAGAAACCTGATTTCTCGCTACCATAAATCGGGGTTAGAAATCGGGGGTTAGAAATCGGGTTTCTTTCAGAAACCCGATTTCTCGGTATGAATACAATAACTTGCTATGACGCGCCCCACTCCCACCCCAGATGAGTTTTTAGCGAGCTTCCCGCCCGACATGCAAACACTGGCAAATGAAGTTCGAGGCTTGGTAAAGCACTGTCTGCCCGATTCGTTTGAGGCGGTCAAGCTGGGCTGGGCGCTGATTGGGTTCTATTTGCCCGCCCCAAACGCCAGCAAAGGCAAACCGATCTATGTTGGCTTCATCATTCCCCACCCTGATTCGGTGACGCTGGGTTTTCAATATGGCATTCTGCTCGACGACCCGCTCGGTCGTTTGCTCGGCCAGCGTGAACGGCTGAAACAAGTGCGCTATTTCTCCTTTCGCTCGCACCACGATTTTGCGGCAAACGACATCGCGCCCTATGTTAATCAGGCCGCCGAAATCACGCTTATGCCAGCGGCGCTGCGCCAGCACCTGATGTCGCAAATTTCAGCATAGCCCGCCGCATTACAGTTGGTCGCGTCTCCCCCCATATATTTATCTGTTTGGCGATACAAATATAGATAGATATTCATGCCTGTGTTGTAGGGATAAATACGACTTATGTCGCTAGAAAAATAGGGCCGTTCGCGCTTTAATAAGCCATATACGACAGATTGAAATATTCGGTGCAAAGATAAAAACACCAACGTTTTAATCGAAACAGAAATTGCTATAAAAACAATTAGATGGTGAGGTTTCAATGAACTACTACATGAAAGATAACGACCAACATCTTCAAACTGCCCGCATTGCGTATCAGATCGCGCGTGAGACACTGCCGCGCTATGCGCATGCAAAAAGCCCGCATTTTTTCACCTTTCAACAATTAGGGGCTTGTGCGTTAGTCCGCTCTTTGTTGCGCATCAGCTACCGCGATATGCAATCGTATCTCAAGGATAACGAGCCATTGCGCCGCGTGCTTGAATTGCGAAGCGTGCCCGATTACAGCACCTTGTTGCGCACCGAGCAGAAAATGCAAGCTTCATTTGATGTCATTATGGACAAACTGCTCAATCGGCTCGAAAGCCTGCCCGTGCAATCGGCGGCCCCAGTTTGGCCGAGCTATGGCAGCAGCTATGATCGCCGGTATTAATATTTCTCCAATCGGCGATGATTCATGACGGTTGAATGAGTCGCTTTGGAACCTAACCTTGTGTGGGGGAAATGGGTTTGCAAGATACTTGCAAGCCCATTTTTTTTGTTTGTTGCGATTAATTCTTAACACGGATTTAAAAACACTTTGTTACGATTAAAACCAAGAGAAGAAAAATGAAGAAAAACATAACACTCACCGTTTCAACCGCAATTGCCGCAACAATGCTAGCAGCATGTGCCCCAGCCCCCACCACTGCGCCAGCCAAGCCAGCGGCACAAGCAACGACTGCGGCCAAGCCAGCCGAAACTGCTGGAACCTATGGTGCAGTTAACGCCAAGACGGGTCTACCCGACATTGACCCCACTAAAGTGCAAGGCAATATTGTTACCGCTGGCAGCAGCACGGTTTTTCCGCTTTCACAGCGCGTGACCGAGTTGTTCAAAGACGAAGGCTATAAGGGACAAATCACCATTGACAGCGTGGGCACAGGCGCAGGTTTTGAACGCTTTTGCAAAGGCGAAACCGATATCTCGAATGCCAGCGCCAAAATTAGCGACAAGCAAGTAGAAGCTTGCCAAAAGAATAACATCACCCCCGTCGAGTTCCGCGTCGCTACTGATGCCTTGGCGATTGTCGTGAACCCCAAAAACACATGGGCGCAATCGTTGACTGAAAAGCAAATTGCCGATATCTTCGCTGGTAAGGCCAAGACTTGGAAAGAAGTGGATGCGGCCTACCCCGACAAGAAAATCATTCTTTACAGCCCCGGCACCGATAGCGGCACGTTTGACTATTTTGTCGAGCATTTCTACAAGAAAGACAAGAAGCCGATTTTGGATGCCAAGCCACAATTGAGTGAAGATGATAATGTGTTGGTGCAAGGTGTGAGTGGTGATGAAGGTGCCATTGGTTATTTTGGTTTTGCTTACTTTGTTGCCAATTCGAGCAAGGTCCGTGCCGTGAAAGTGGGGGATGTTGAGCCAAATCAAGCCAATGTTGATGCCGGCAAATATTCGGTTGCTCGCCCCTTGTTTATCTACAGCAGCGCCAAGATTATGAAGGAGAAGCCACAAGTAGCCGCGTTTATCAACTTCTACTTGGCCAATGTTGATCGCGCATTCAAGAAAGTCGCCTATTTCCCAGCCCCAGCTGCCGATGCCACCAGTTCTAAGAATGCTTGGTTAAACGCAGTGAAATAAGATTAGATCTGTCTTAGTAAAAAAGCGACATTGTTCTTTTCACAATGTCGCTTTTTTGTTTTGATATAGAGATAGGGTTCGGTTGCAGAAAATGAAGGTCGTTATAAACGCTCACAAATAAACAACACAAACGATGAGGCAACGCAGCACAACAAGCGGCGAATCGTTACATAACAGGATTGTTATGAGCGAAACGCCGCTTGTTTTTGTTTGCGTCGCAGCAAAAATCCTTAAACAAGATTTAACATTAATGTTATATCGTCTTAACAGATCCACGAACTCAAACGAGAAACCCATGACAAAAATTTTGCTCGTCGAAGACGAAGGCATTTTACGCACCACGTTGGCCCAACAACTTACCGCCGAAGGCTATGCAGTCTTAGCTGCTGCAGATGGTGAACGTGGGCTTGAATTGGCCCGCGACGAAAAGCCCGATTTGTGCATTTTCGATGTCATGTTACCGCGTTTGGATGGCTTGTCGCTGTGCCGAATTGTGAGCAAGGAGCAAAATGTGCCGATTATTTTGCTGACCGCCCGCAGCGCCGAAATGGACCGCGTAATTGGCCTCGATAGCGGGGCCGATGACTATATTGTTAAGCCATTCGGCTTATCTGAACTATTGGCGCGTATTCGCTCGGCCTTGCGCCGCGCCAACAAGCAAAATGATTCGATTATGCGACTCGGGCATATCGTCATTGATATCGCCTCACATCGGGTGTGGGCCAACGACAAAGAAGTGAAGTTGAGCAGCAAAGAATTTGGCCTGCTGGCGACACTGGTGCGCAATCGCGGGGTGGTATTGGTGCGCGATACGCTTTTATCTGAGGTGTGGGGCATGGATTTCGAGGGCGACCCGCGCACGCTCGATGTGCATATTCGTTGGCTGCGCATGAAACTCGAAAGCGACCCCGACCACCCCGAATTTATTAAAACCGTGCGCGGCGTTGGCTACAGGATAGATTAATTACGAATTACGAATTACAAATTACGAATTGGTAAGGGTGCAACACTCAATATTCACAATTCAATATTCAATATTCATAATTCATAATTCATAATTAAAAATGTTTTGGTGGTTGAGCTTAGCAGCGTTAATAATCGTCAGTGCGGGCATTATTGTGATGATGCACAAGCGGCATCAACATGCGTTGGCGCAGGTAGAAGAAGCGCTACAACTTGCGACGACTGAACGCGATCATTGTCTGCATCAGGCCAATTTAACCACTCGCTACCAACAAGTGGTGCAGCACCTGATCGAAGATGCGATCTTGGTGATCAACCACGATAATGTCATTATAGATTGCAACGCGACTGCCCAAGCGCTCTCAGCGCATTGTCGGCCCGGCGCCAGCCTGATTGCGGCTTTTCGTTTGCACGAGCTAGAATTGCTACTGCGCGACACCCGCAACCGCAGCAGTCAATTGCCGCTCCAACTCACGTATAACGAGCGACTTTACCGCGTTACTTGTCAACTGCTAACCGACGAGAAAAACCATGCAGCGCTGGTCATGCGAGACATTAGCGAGCTGCAACGGCTGGGGCACGCCCGCCGCGATTTCATTGCCAATATTTCGCACGAACTGCGCACACCGCTCGCCAGCATTCGGCTACTGGTAGATTCGATTCAACGTCACCCACTCTCGAACCCCGACCAACAAAATATGCTTGGGCAAATTAGCGATCAAACCGACAGCTTGGTGCAGATTGCGCAAGAGATGTTCGATTTGTCGCTCATCGAATCGGGGCGTTTGCCGATGCGGCTTAAACCGACCGAGCTGCGCGAAATCGCCGATACCGTTTGCACGCGCTTAAAAACCCAAGCCACGCGCAATGGATTAAATCTACAAAATAATATTTCCGCTAGTGTGTTGGCCTTGGTTGACCCAGTGCAGCTTGAACGGGTATTGACCAATTTGGTGCACAACGCCATTAAATTTACACCCAGCAGCACGGCAACTGTGAGCAATGGCATTACGATTGGCATTTCCGATATTCGCCCACCCAACACACATAGCCTCGGCAACAATGGCTATAACCCCGCCGAATGGCTAACGCTGTATGTGCGCGATACGGGCGTGGGCATTCCTAAATATGAGCAAAACCGCATTTTTGAGCGCTTTTACAAGCTCGACCGCGTGCGCAATTCAGGCGACAAGCAGCATCATGGGCGAAGCGGCACTGGGCTGGGGCTTGCCATTTCCAAGCATATTGTCGAGGCGCACGGCGGGCAAATTTGGGTCAACAGTGCCGAAGGCAAAGGCGCAACGTTTTATCTTACCGTGCCAACCGATTGCTAAATGCGCTTGTAACAAATACAAACCTACCGCGAGGTTAACGCTGCAAAAAAGCCAATCACCGTCGCTACGCCAGCCGTCACCACCCAAGGCAGGTTTTCATTCACCAATGCGGCGTATTCTTGCTCGCTGGTTGGGCCGACCTCTGCCGATAACCGATTGGTGGCGGCTTTGCTACCCAACAACAATTCTCTAAATTCAGCCACACTGGTGGGGCGATCATCGGGGTGCATGGCGATGGCAGCATGAATCGCGCGTTCGGTTTGCTCCGAAATCGTCGCGTTCGCTTGGCGCAGCGGCATCAACGATGCCGGTTTTAGAAAGCGTTGTCGCGCTTCGGGGGGCTGTTGATTGCTACAAAGATGATACAAGGTGGCCCCCAGCGAGTAAATATCTGACCGCACATCGGTGTGAATATCATCCTCGCCATATTGCTCCATTGGGGTATAGGCCGCAGTGCCGCGCCCTTGCAGCACCGTAATCGTGCGCGAATCATCACGCACCATCACCTTGACCAACCCAAAATCTACCAGCTTAATAAGGCCACTCGGTGCAAGTTTGATATTGCTCGGCTTAATATCGCGGTGCAGCACCGGTGTGGCCTGTGTATGCAAATATTCGAGCGCGTCACACAATTGCTTGGCCCAATTAAGCACCTCAACTTCAACCAAAAAGCGATCATTGCGGCGGGCTTCATCCATAATCTCTTTTAGGTTTTTACCCGCCACATAATCCATCACCAAATAATCGAGCGCGTTGTCGGTAAAATAGTCCGATACTTTCGGCAAATTTGGGTGATCGAGTTGGGCCAAAATACTGGCCTCGCGTGAGAATTGATGTTGCAGTTCGCTAATCAATTGCGGGTCGGTGTTGGGGTCAATGCGCACCGCTTTTAATGCGCATTTGCGGCCTTCCAAACGCAAATCTTCAGCCAAATAGACTGACCCCATGCCACCTTGACCAATGGTCTCGATGATTCGATATCGGTTGCGTAATGTTGTGCCCCGCGCAAGCATAGGGGCAATTTTATCGCGTTATGCTTCGTCGCTCACAATCGCAATCAAACGCCAATCGCCACGATAGGGTTGAAAGACCATGCTGATGGCTCGCCAATCATTGCTCCCCGTGCCCGGCACATAAAACTCGACAGCGGCGCAATTTGGGTAAAACCGCGCAATATTGCTTTTCACCGGCCCACGCGCTTCGCGCGGGTTTGGGGTTTGCACCGCATTCGCGGCGCTAAAATCGCGGCTGTTGAGATAACGCTCAAAATAGTCATTCACGCTTAGGCGCACTGCCGAGCCACGGCTATTGCCCCAATTCAGCACCTGAGCGCGTTTGCTACCATCGAGGTATTCGGGCAATGCGCTGGGTTGCAAACACACACTGTTTGGCATCATTTGCACAGTCGGTGAAAAGCACACGCCTCGCCCCGGGTAAGCCATGGTAGAAAGCGCGGCAAAATCTTTGTCTTTAAGCGCTTTTACGGCTTGGCTGGCCTTGGCAGCCACCCGCGCATCTACTGGCGATGCCGAGCGCGACGAGGCAGTATTTGGCGCAGGCGTAGACGTGACGACAAATGTAGGCGTGCCCGGCCCCGGTGTCGGCAACCCCACCGCAACCGGCACGCCAATGCGTGATGCCTCTAGCCCAGCGCCGGGCGTGGCACTTTGCGACCTACAACCAAAAGACAAAAGCGATAGACAAATCGTCCCAACAACATATAACTTTTTCATGACACCACTCCTTGACACTATCGTTGTAACTATAACGAAATGTGGTGCAATGATGGATTGGGCTTTAGAGGGATTTTAGAATATGTCAAACGACCGATTAAATTGCAAAGACAAACAGATTTCAAGCATTTTTTATATGATCTTTTTGTGAAATCTAAGAAAAAATGCAAAGTCTATGTAAAAAATTGTCTGTGTAAAAAATTTTCGGTGTGTTATACCCGGCTTAACAATGTCGCGCTAAATACACGATCAAGGTGGATTTTAATCATCTACATTTTGCGCGTCATTCTGACCCTTCAACAAGCTCAGGGTAAATTACGAGGAGGAATCTTTGTGGGAATTTAATCACCAAGCTGATTTTCCACACAGACCCCTTGCTGCACGTCGAGGTGACGCGACAATTTATGGCCTTGGTTTATTCCATTTTGACCCAGAGGTTGGTGTTACTTCGTTGGCGACTCACTTGCCGACAAATTATTGGGAATGACAACCCAGAACGTCGAGCCTTTGCCCGGCACACTATCAACCCCGATCTGACCGCGCATGAGATGCACAAGGCTGGAACAGATCGCCAAGCCCAAACCAGTGCCGCCATAAATGCGCGTGGTTGACGAATCGGCCTGCACAAAGGGGCGGAAAATCTTGTTGCGCGTTTCGTCTGACATGCCAATGCCAGTATCGCGCACAGCAATGCGCAAGCCGGGTGTGCCGAGTGTTTGTGAATCTGTCTTCACTTGCACTTCAACCTCGCCCGCAGAAGTAAATTTGATGGCATTGCTGATGAGATTGAGCAAAATTTGCCGCAAGCGGCCCGAATCGCCCATAATAGATTGCGGCACATCTGGGGAAACCGTCGCATACAGCATCAAGCTCTTTTCACTAGCGCGATGTTGCATGAGTTTAACACTGCCATCCACAATCCCGCGCACCGAGAAGCCAATATTTTCGAGATACAGTTTGCCCGATTCGATCTTCGAGAAATCGAGAATATTATTAATCACATCGAGCAAGGCCATGCCGCTGTCATAACTTACAGCGGCCAATTCGCGTTGATCGGCAGACAATGTGGTGTTGAGCAGCAACTCGTTAACCCCGATAATGGCATTGAGGGGGGTGCGAATTTCATGGCTTACCATCGCCAAGAAGCTCGACTTGACCCGCGAGGCTTCGAGCGCGTCGTCGCGGGCCTGTTTCAGCGCCGCCTCAGTTTCTTTAATGCGATGAATATCGGTCAGCACCAAAATGCTACCACGCACTCGCCCAGCCCGTATACGTGGCACGGCTGTAATAATAACCGGTATGGGCGCGCCATCGCGCCGCCGCACACGAATTTCAGTGCTCGTGCCTAACCCTGCGCCAATGCGTTTGGCAAGCTCACGCGAAATGGGCATATCGTCGGGGTAAACCCAATCGGTATTGAGACGACCTAGCATCAAATTTCGGTTTTCATCCAGCAATTTCGCCAACGATTCGTTGGCATACTCGACTCGTTCGTCAGAGCCGGTCACGGCTAAGCCTTGCCCCATCGCGTCCATCACCTGGCGTGCAAAATCGCGTTCGTGGGTGGCCTGTTCTTCGGCCATTTTGCGTTCGGTAATATCGCTAATGAGCGCGATCATGCCCGACGGTTTGCCTTCGCGCCAACGCGGCACGGTGGTCACCAGCGAATAACGTGGGCCTTTGTCGGCATGAACAATCTTGGTTTCGAACGCATTGACCACGCCTTGCAACCGGAACCAATTGGCGCGGGTGATACTGGATCGTTGCTCAATTTGCACCGCGTCGTTGGCCGATTTGCCGACCAATTCATCCACCCGTTTGCCCACCATACTGGCAAAAGCCGGGTTAACAAATTCAAAAATGCCACGTTCATTGGTCACACACAAACCCTGACCAATATTATTCATCACTTGGTTGGCAAAATTACGCTCGGCTCGCAATTCAACCTCGGCCCGCTGCCGCTGTTCAATTTCTTCTTGTCGCTTTTCATTGCTGGCGGTCAATTCTGCCGTGCGAGCGACAACTTGTGACTCTAGCGTCGCTTGTGCTTCGAGCAATTTAGCGTTGGTTCGATTGAGATCAGAAACGAGCCTGTCAGCCCATCCTTTGTAAAGCCAAATAACAACAAATAACATTGCGCCCATCACTGTAATCCCAGACAGCCCCGTAAAAATAGTGGCAACATCTCGATTAAGGTTCAGCGGCAACAGATAATATTCGAGTGAAATCAGAACTAAACATGCACCTGCAATAACAGCCAAATAACGAAATAGTTTAGGGCTGACATAGGGTAACGCCATCGAAACCGCCACCAATATGAGCAATGTATAAACATTAACCCCATCTGGTAGAACATAACCCAATAGCACACTTAAGGCGCAAATCGAAAAGAAAGCAATCGAAATTGATTGCTGAACATAGTTTTTTCGAGCTAATGTATAGGTAACAGAATTAATTGCAAGGCTAACCAGCAGGACGATTAACAATATAAAGCGATCTTGTGATGGCGATACAAGTTGCGCAACAGATACAATCGCCAATATCACCACTAATGACGCAATTGACACCTTAAGAAAGCGCATCAAAAGCACACGAACTCGATTTTGCGGCTCAAGTTCGTAGGGTTTATTTGGGTCTATTGGCTGTATCATCACTTCGCCTAAATTTTACATTTGTCGCTTATAAATACGTTGTAATCATGGTGAGCAGATCTGTTAGGAATCAATCAAATTTAGCAAAGATTTTGATGCAAAGCAATTTATGATTGAAATATTATTCGAATAAAAACTAAACCTGCTTATGGCAAAAATGGCCTGAACGCTGGATTTGACATCACACGCTGCTTGTCATTTTCGTTGGTTTCAAGGTTCAAATATTCAGACATCATCTCGCGTGCCGAATTCGTATCTTTGCGGCGAATATGCACTTGCAACAAATTAAACGCGGTAGTTGCGTCGTTGGGATTAAGCGCCCGCGCACGGCTATAGGCATCGAGCGCAGCCCCAATATCGCCTACCTCAAAATAACACGCGCCCATGTCGCTGAGCAATGACACGCTGGGGCCTTCGTTACGCAAACGGGTGAAATACACGCCAATTTTTTGCGCTGGCGTCATGTTTGGGGTGATTGCCGCTGCGTAATTTGCCGCCGAATTGGAGGCATAACCCGCCGTGCTAGGCAAGGCTGGCACAGCTATAACCGGCGCGGGTGTCGCACGGGAAGCCACGGTTGCAGTTACAGGCGGGGCGGTGCTGATACTTGGTTTGGCAGCCACAGATGCGGATTGCATTGCCACCGCACGATGAACACGTTCAACCTCAGGCAATGCCGATAGCTCCTCACGCGAGCGCAGATCAAGATAATTGAGTGCCATAAAAATGCCTTGCAAGGCCATGTGAGACACATTCAGCACCAAACCAATCAACGCCGTGATGGTAAATAGCACAATTGACAAAATTGGCATGTCACCCGGCGCGGCCCCGATCAGTGGCAATGCTGACACCCCGCCAAGTAACATCACCGGCAACGAGAACAACAGCCACGTCACCAATCCAAACACGATAAAACGACCAAGCAAGGCCAAACGCTTGCCTTTGGTCAATTGCCCGCTGCGCGAAAATGCGCCGAAACCGTCCACGCCCTCGGCGACGATGGTTGGCCCAGTTACTGCCCATGACAAGCTAAGAATGAGGCTGATCAGCCCGCCAATTAACCCCATTGGGGTGCAGATACCCGCCACGCCAAGCAAAAAGTTGTTCATGCTGGCGCTATTAAAATTGCTCGGCAACCCCGGAATCAATTTTTCATTGATCAAGGTCATGGTGATCCCGCCATAAATGCCTAAAACCAAGGGCAAAAGCAACAAGATATGCACGGCCTGAGATAAAAATGTGTTCACCCACAGCCCGCCAAAACGCGATTGGGTCGCCCGATACGAATCGCTAACGCTTGGCGCACGACCCGCTATCCGCTCAAATGTTTGGTAAAACAACGCCCCATTCATCCAAGGCACAAAAATCGAGGCGATGGCAACCAATACACCGACACAACTCGCCACAATACTCAGCCCCAAATTTACCGGGCTAGCCGTATTGGCATCGAGGCTGGTTAAAAATGGCAAAGCCGATAACACACCGCTCACGATATTAAGCAGCAAAATAAGACCGGCAACACGAAATACAATGCCAAACCATTGGCCGAAATAGTTGCGAAATAAACCAAACGTGACTTTTACAAGGGCACCAGCCCCTGTAAAGGGTTGGATTGAAATAATTGAAGACGAGGATGCTGTGGGCATTCAATGAGTATAATCCAAACGGTAGCACACTTATTAATTCTAATTAAGAACAGGCTGACAAATTAAGGAACATAAAAAATGAGGCTAAACAATCGCACATTAGGCTGGCTCACGCTGGGCATGTTTATGGTCGCTTTGTGGATGGCGTTTTTTGTCGCCCCACGCGCCCAAGCACAATCGGGGGGCGATGTGCAACGAATTTTCTATTTTCACGTCCCGTCCGCATGGATTGGCTTTGGGGCATGGATCGTGACCGCCTTTTACGGGGTGCGGTATCTGCGCACCCGCAACCCATATTATGACCGCGTGGCCCACGCCTCAGCCGAGATCGGCGTCATGTTTATCGTATTGGTGCTGATCAGTGGCATGTTGTGGGCGCGGCCTGTGTGGAATGCTTGGTGGACTTGGCAGCCCAAAGAAACGATTAGCGCCTTGCAATTTTTAAGCTATTCGGCCTATTTAATGTTGCGTTCGGGCGTCGAAGACCCACAAAAACGCGCCCGTTTCGCCTCGGTCTATGGCATCGTCAGCGTGGTCATGGTTCCGCTCAATTTCATGGTTAGCCGCGTCTTGCAAAGCCTGCACCCCGCCGTATTTGGCCCCAGCGCCAATTCTGCCGAATCGGGTTTTGGGGTTGCGCCAACCATGATGATCGTCATCTTGTTTTGCTTGGCCGCATTTACCATGCTCTACATTTATCTCATGCGTGAACGTATTGCGCTGCAAGAACGCAGCGATACCCTCGAAGAACGCCGGGCCATGTTGATGAACGCTTAAATTTACTCGCTATGCAATCAATTTTGTCAGACAATAATGCCGCCTACCTATTTGTGGCTTATGGGGTTTTTCTGGGCGGCATCCTCATTTATTTGGCCTCGTTACGCATTCGCCAACGCAGTCTCGACCGCGATGAAGAAACGCTAGACGACGAAGCATAAATGCCCCAAATCCCACCCTCAATTCGGCAATCGCGCATCTTGGCCCTCATCGTGGCCGTCTATTTCCTCGCGGGGAGCATTTATAGCGTCAGCAGCCCACTTTTCGAGGTGTCGGACGAACTGCGACACGTGGCCTTGGTCGAGCATTACGCCCAAGGCAATGGCTTTCCGGTGCAAGACCCCAAACACTTGGGGTTTTATGAGCAAGAGGGCAGCCAACCGCCACTTTATTATCTGTCACTCGCGGCACTTGCACAGCTTTTCGACCTGCGCGATTTTCGCCAAATCGCCCAACTCAACCCGCACGAGCACAGCATTGGCCGCGCCGACGCCACCGACAACCACAACATGCTGCTGCCGAGCGAGGCCGATGTTTTTCCTTGGCGCGGCACGGCCTTGTTTGTGCATTTGGCGCGGCTGCTTGGGGTAGCGCTCGGCTGCGTCACCGTCATCTGCACTTACGCCATTGCCCAGCGCCTCACCTCGCCAATTGCCCATTTTCGCCTCGTGCCAGTGCTAGCGGCTTCGTTTGTCGCCTTCAACCCCATGTTTGTGTTCATCAGCGCTTCGGTCAATAATGACACGCTGGCGACGGCGCTCGCGTCGCTGGCCTTGGCATTGGCAATTCATGCTTTGCACGATGGCTTCACGACGCGCCGTGCCATTGGGCTGGGGGTTATGTTGGGCTGCGCCGCGCTCACCAAAGCCTCGGCGCTGGTGCCGGTTGCGCTCATCCCCCTCAGCTTGGGCCTGCAACACCTCTGGCAACTGCGCCAAAGCCGCGCCTCCAAAGCCAATTTTGCCGCATTTTTGCTAAAAATGGCCTTACTTGGGACATTGATTTTGCTGATTGCGGGCTGGTGGTATGCCCGCAACCAGTTGCTGTATGGCGATTTCAGCGCCACCCGCATTCAGGCTGAAATTGACGGTTTACGCGACCCCGCGCCAACCTTGCTCGAATTGGTGGGGGAGTGGAATGGCTTCCATCAAGCCTACTGGGGGCTGTTCGGCGCGGTCAATATTCCCATGCACCAGCCCATTTATCGCTTGCTCGAATTGTTGCTCATCGTGGCTGGGTGCGGCTGGCTCATCGCCATTCATCGCGTCAAACAAAACAAAAATCTCACAATCCCCAATCCCACCCTATTTAGTTGGGGGCTATGCTGGGCATTGATGGGTCTCAATTTTGCCGCGCTTGTGCGCTGGACCATATTGACCCATGCCAGCCAAGGCCGCTTGCTTTTCCCCAGCATCGCTGCCATTTCAAATTTGCTCGCGTTGGGATTAATCTACGCCAGCGGCGCAGGCTCGGCATTGCGAACACGGCACTTAAACGACATTGCCAATCGCCTCGCCAAAATCCAATTTTTGCGTTCGCTTCGCCGCCCGCGTTTGCCAATCCCCCTCGTTTTGCTCATCCCCATCGCATTGGCAATGCTAACCTTGGCGGCCCCGCTGCTCTATATTCGCCCCGCCTACACACCGCCGCCACAAATCAGCGAAGCCGCCCTACCCGCCGACCTCGTGCGCACCGAGCATCATTACGCCGATGGGATGCGTTGGATCGGCTACCGCGTGGATACTGACAGCAGCCGCGTCGCGGCTGGCGAGCAATTCGGCGTCACGCTCTATTGGCAAACGTCTCGCCCCATCACCAGCAATTACAGCCTATTCATCAAGCTCTACGACCGCGCCGAAAACGAAGTCGCCAGCCTCAATACCTACCCCGGCGGCGGGCTGTTGCCCACTTCGCGCTGGCAAACCGGCAATGTCATCGCCGATCATTACCGCCTGCGCCTCAATAACGGCATCGCCACGCCAACCGCGCTCAGGCTCGATGTCGGGTTTTATCGCTTCGCTGACCCCACTCGCCAGCCATTGCCCACCCTAGACAGCCAAGGCAAACCCACCGGACGCCAGCGTTACGAAGTGGCAGGCGTTGGGGGGGTGCAAGACCGCGCCGTTTCGGCTAAAGAGTCGGCGGCAGGCAAGGCAATCGGCTATTTCACCCTCGATTCGTCGTGGCAGCGCGATGCCGCCGTGTATGTGAATGTCGCGCGTGCCGAGCAACAAGGGCGACAGTTGCACTTTCGCACCCATTGGGCCGTTCACCGCGACTTCGCCGCCGATTACACCATTTTTGCCCAACTAATTGACAGCGCGGGCAACGTGGTGGCGCAAAAAGATGGCCGCGCCATGAACGAACAATTTTCGGCCAAGTGGTGGCGCGAGGGCGATTTTGTCATGGACGAACGCACACTCGATTTGCCCGCCACGCTGCCGGCTGGCAGCTACACACTGCTGCTTGGGCTATATCGCCCCAGCGATTTCGCCCGCCTGCCCGCCTTGCAGCCCAACGGTCAGCCTGCCCAAGACAATGCGTTGCGTTTTGAGGTAAAAATTCTACCCTTCTAGGAAAGGGTTGATCACTCGAATACCCTCATAAAGTTGCCCTCTATTTAAATCTTCTGACAAAATCACACCACAATTCAACGCTTTAGCCGCAGCAATGATAGAAGCATCCCAAAATGAAGTTTGATACCGCTCTTTGATCTTCAATGCTACTTGAAAAACAGCTAACGTGTTATCTTGAATGGGGTAACGACGCAACGTAGCAATAAATGCGCTAGCTTCGTTATGAGATAAAGATTGGGTTCGATTTGGGCGCGTCGCCTGAACATAAAACTCTTGCAAAACTTGAATGGATAATGCGCAATCTTCTTTCCGTAAGATGCTCAAGGCTTGATTGGCTTTATTTGTTTCCGATTCACTTGCACATAGAGCATAAATCAAAATATTTGTATCAATAAAATACATATTACTTATTGACGGTAAAGTTCGTCACGTGCAACATTTTCGGTGGCAGTAAAGCCCACATGTTTTTGCCGAATTTGAGCAATAATCTCGTTTTGCTCGCGTTGTAACCGCGCAAATTCTGTTTCTCCTTCGGCGATTGTTGTAATTTCCATAAAATATTTTCGCACCAAGGCTGAAACGGACAATGATCGCTCCGCTGCATAAATTCTTGCACGACGATAGATTTCATCATCAATTGAAATAGTAATATTTTTCACATTTTTAGTGTATCACATTTTCACAGCAACATCGCCCCAATAAACTCACGTTGTCCACGCGCAAAGTCTCCTGCTGAGGTGGCTTTCTTGCCTTCAAGCTGCACGTCAAGCAATTCCAACACGCCGCCGCCACACGCCACCAAAATTTGTTTGCCTTGCGCAAACACCTGCCCCGACGGTCGCAACATACGGTCGAGTTGCAGCGCGGGCGCGGCCCTGAGAATCTTCAAATTTTTGCCTTGCCAAGTCGTGGTGGCGGCAGGCCAAGGCGACATTGCACGGATATGTCGCTCTAGGTCTGCTGCCGAACGCGACCAATCCAGTCGCCCCGCCTCTTTCTTCAAGGTGCGGCAATGCGTCACCAACGCCTCGTCTTGTGGTTGAGGGGTGATCTCGCCGTTTAACCAACGCGGCAAGGTCTCAACCAGCAGATCAGCCCCCAATTGCGCCAAAGCAGGCGTCAATGTGCCAGTGGTGTGATGTGGCTCAATAGGCAATGCCCGTTGCGACAGCATCGCCCCCGAATCCAGCCCCAACGCCATCAGCATGATGGTCACGCCGGTGCTGGGGTCGCCCGCGCCGATGGCGGCACTGATGGGCGAGGCCCCGCGCCAACGCGGCAACAGCGAGGCATGAACATTGATGCACTGGTGCGGCGGTAAATCGAGCACATCACGCCGCAAAATTTGCCCAAACGCCGCTACGATAATCACATCGGGACGCAAATCGCGCAGCTTTGCCACCTCGTCGGCAGGCTTCAGCGACGCAGGCTGCAACACCGGCAAATTGTGCTGCAACGCCAGTTGTTTGACCGGCGATTGTGTCAGCACATTCCCGCGTCCAGCCGGGGCATCGGGTTGCGTTACCACTGCCACCACTTCGCCAATTTCAGGGTGGGCAATCAGGGCTTGTAATGATGGCACGGCAAATTGTGGCGTGCCCATAAAAATAATTCGCTTCATTTTGCGTTACACGCCGCCAATCTCAAAACTTTGCCCCAAGATGGTCAAAATCGCCAACGCACCGCCGGGCGGGCGGTTGAAGGTGAGCTGAAAGGCCAGCGTCTCGCCCGGCTGCACGCTCCAAGGCGCGGCGGGCAAGGTGTTCACGATAGCGCTGGCATTATTGCCGCTAATCAGCGTAATATCGCGCAGCGTCACCGCCAACGGCTGGGCGGTGGTATTGCGCAAGGTTCCAACCACACGCAACTCGTTGCCTTCGGGTGAAAAGCTGGCGTTCAAAACAGACACATCGGCAACCGGCTGTGGCGCAGCAGGGGCAACCGGCGCGACTTGGCGATATGGAATCGTGACCCGCGCTACTGGCGTGCCATTATTGGCATCAAGGGCAAACGTCCATTCCAGTTTGGGGCCAGCCAAACTATCCGGCACTTCAAACCCTGCGCTGGCGTTCAGCGTCGCGCCGGGGCCAATTTGACCTTGCAGCCAACCCGGCGCACCACCGGCAGTCGAGGCAGGCTTCGACAATTGGAACTTGACACCATTCGGATCAATGAGTTGGGTGGTGAATTGCGCCGCGTCGAGTGTGCGCGTGCTGGTGTTGGTAAATTCAAAATTGACCTGATAGATATTTTTACCCGCTTGCCCCACACTCGCGCCCGGCACAAGCTTATCGCTGGTGGCCCGCACACGCGCATCCAACAAGTGTATCGGCAGCCGCATCGGGCTAAGCGCATTGGGAATGCCTTCATCGCTGTATTTGGCAATGGCAATCCGGCGCTGATCGCCGCTATCGCCCATCAACATCAACGTCACTTGTGGGCTAGATTGGTCGCGTAGCAAAGTCAAATCGTCAGCGCGAATGCTTTGCACGCGATTCAAGCGATAGCGCAGCGATCCCGTGCCAGTAGTCAACTCAATCAAATCATTCGATGCCAGCGCATCAAAAATCGCCTTATTTTCGGGCGAGGCATGAACACCAATCACATAATTGATCAATGTGCCGGGCGCCCAAAACGCCGCGCCTTTGGCATTTTTGTCATATTGCCATTGGCCTTTGGCGTCCGTCACCAATGCGTTGACGCTAAATTCGGTATTGCGCACCTTCAGCCGATTGGGGGTGGCTGTCTCTTATACACATCT
>JAHBAL020000314.1 GCA_018500105.2 Anaerolineae bacterium | reverse complement strand
TGAGCCGGTGGTTGAGCGCAGCGACACCACCGGCAAACCGAAGCCCACAACATCGCCTATGATTTCGGTGTCCGGCGAGCGGCGTCGGTGGTGTCGCAGCGCTCAACCACCACCTAATGCAAGAACAAACCCGCTGGGTTCGTTTTCTGCCACCCGCAACGTGCCATGGGGCACAAAAAAATACCCCGAAGGGGTTTCATCCATTAGGCGGTGGTTGAGCGCAGCGACACCACTAACCGAAGCCCACCACATCGCCTATGATTTCGGTGTCCGGCGGGCGGCGTCGGTGTCGCTGCGCTCAACCACCGCCTAATGCAAGAACGAACCCGCTGGGTTCGTTTTCTGCCACCCGCAACGTGCCATGGGGCACAAAAAAAACACCCCGAAGGGGTTTCATACATGAGCTGGTGGTGTCGCTGCGCTCAACCACCGGCAAACCGAAGCACATAACATCGCCTATGATTTCGGTGTCCGGCGGGCGGCGTCGGTGGTGTCGCTGCGCTCAACCACCGCCTAATGCAAGAGCGAACCCGCTGGGTTCGTTTTCTGCCACCCGCAACGTGTCATGGAGCACAAAAAAATACCCCAAAGGGGTTTCATCCATGAGCCGGTGGTTGAGCGCAGCGACACCACCGGCAAACCGAAGCCCACAACATCGCCTATGATTTCGGTGTCCGGCGGACGGTGTCGGTGGTGTCGCTGCGCTCAACCACCGCCTAATGCAAGAACGAACCCGCCGGGTTCGTTTTCCACCACCCGCAACATGTCATGGGGCACAAAAAAACACCCCGAAGGGGTTTCATCCATGAGCCGGTGGTTGAGCGCAGCGACACCACCGGCAAACCGAAGCCCACAACATCGCCTATGATTTCGGGGTCCGGCGGGCTGGGTTCGTTTTCCGCCACCCGCAACGTGCCATGGGGCACAAAAAAAACACCCCGAAGGGGTTTCATCCATGAGCCGGTGGTTGAGCGCTGCGACACCACCGGCAAACTGCGCTCAACCACCGTCAAACCAAAAACCACATCCAATCAAACTCAATCCAGATATTTAGGGTCATACGCAACCCCCGCCTTAACCAGCATCTCCACCAGCTCATCGCGGCAAGACTTTGCCTGATGATGCTCCGCCTGATTGACGATATAACTGCGCACAGTAGCACGAGCACTGACACTGATGGTAAAGGCCGCATACCCTTCTTGCCACGCAAACGTACTCAACCCAATCTTCTTATGCACCCACATCGAAGACGATTTCTTCAAATCACGCACCACATCTGCCAGACAATGGGTGGCCCGCAAACCAACCAACAAATGCACATGATCAGCGATGCCTCCAACACATTCTGGATAGCCACCCAAACTCCGAACTATGGCCGCGAGATAGTGATGCAAATCCGTCTGCCACTCAGGCGCGATGATGGCTTCACGGTGTTTCGTAGAAAACACAAGGTGATAATGGAGGCTGAGGTAGGTTGATGACATCGGTTGTGTACTATAACAACAATACGAATGCAATCAACCATCTCAACGCAATCACCAAAAGTCGCGCACAATTAAGCGTTACGGCCACACGTCGTAATGGGTAACCACCACATAGTCAAGCGCACCTACCAGGTATCGGCTGCCCGCGTTACCGATGCGGATCGTATTGGGCGCGGTTTTCATATACATAAATGGCGCCGCAAGCGCATTGCCAACCTCAGACTTATTGGGGCCGATACCGCGATAATGCTGAATCCGTTGATCTTCGTTACTGTCGTTGTAACCCCAAAAATGCGTGGCATATTTTGATGTAACGATGTAGGGATAACCCGCGCCGATGTCGGCAACCTGCCCCTGTCTGTAAGTTGACTCCAAATAGGTAAGGCCAGAACCATCCACATTCGTCCGGTGCAACGACGTCATATTCAGCTTAACGTTAGCGTTTGGCTCGCCAATCCATTCGGTGCTTAGACCAAAGCTATCGTGTTTAACAATCGGGTGTTCAAATTTATCTTTTGCCATCTTCACTTCAGACAAAGCGTCAATTTTGGCGCTCATTTCAAAACGCTTATAGAACACCTCATTTGGCAATTCTGGCAAATATTGCTTTAGATTAAATGGGCATTCGATGTGATTCGTGCCATTAAAAAATCCTTTTCCATTTTGAATCACGACATTATTGACATTGGTGCATTTAATTTTGGTATAGGTTGGCGGTGCTGCCCATTGCTGATTCCATGTCAACAAACAGGCATCGGGCGTATCTTTGCCGTAGCTTTTGCCAAAATTGATAAAAAACATCCAGCTATTTTTCGGCATCCCTTCCAATGGCTGGGGGGGCACACACGTAAAATCAAGCGCATTGGGATTAATGTCAATCCAATCGGCTTCGGGTGCGGCTGGGGCCGCCGCCAAAGACACATTTGCAGACAAAGCAAACGCCATTGTGCTTGCCAAGATCGAACAGGTGAGATTTTTTATTTTATTTGTTTTCATTGTTATGTGTTTTTATTTCGCCTCTTTTTATAGGCAAAAAAAATTATTTTTATGTTACATGTCGGTAAAATCATTGTTTACCGTGTCTTTTATGATAAAGAAAACAGCTTTGATTTTGTCTCACAA
The DNA here is from genome assembly GCA_018500105.2 of Anaerolineae bacterium. GTDB lineage: Bacteria > Chloroflexota > Anaerolineae > J036 > Brachytrichaceae > AQU-03. The sequence goes on along the minus strand of JAHBAL020000314.1, from coordinate 1,706 downwards.
AAATACAAATTTCTCTCAACATCGTCAATCTGCGCCCTGCCACACCAATCTGCCATAATAGCAACATGCACCCCGCCCCACCCACCAAATTTCAACTGCGTTGCCAAAGCTGCCAAAACCTCGCGCCCGACCCGCGTGCGTCGGCATGTGCGCAATGCGGCGGTCTATTGTTGGCAGAATATGCCGCCCCCAACCTCACCCCCACCAATGCCACGCAACGCGGCATGTGGCGATATCACACGCTGCTGCCAGTGAGTGACGTGGCAAACGCAGTGACCTTGGGCGAAGGCAACACCCCGCTCGTGCGCAGTCAGCGCCTCGCCGCGCACTTGGGCCTAAACGCACTGTATTTCAAATTGGAGGGCAGCAACCCCACCGGCAGCTACAAAGACCGCATTGCAGCGGTGGGGATGACGCGCATGAAAGAACTGGGCGTCACCGGCTGGGCCGCTACCTCTAGTGGCAACGCGGGCGCGGCACTGGCAGCCTATGGGGCGCGGGCCGGCATTGCGGGCATGTTGTTCACGCTCGAGACCGCCCCACGCGCCAAGCTCACCCAAATTTTGGCGCACGGGCCGCGCGTGGTGGCAGTGCAAGGCCTTGGCCGCGACCCCGCTATCGAGCGCGGCACGTTTGCCGCCGTGCGCCAATTGTGCGAACGCAAGGGCTGGCTGATGCAAATTACGGCGCATCGCTTCAGCCCCATCGGCATGGAAGGCGCAAAAACCATCGCCTACGAAATCGCCGAGGGTTTGGGCCACGCCCCCAGTGCCGTGTATGTGCCGACTGGCGGCGGCGGGTTGCTCAGCGCCATCGCACGTGGGTTTGCGGATTGGGCCGCCTGTGGGCAAATTGTGCAGCAACCGCGCATGGTGTGTGTGCAATCGCTCGGCTGTGACCCCATTGCCCAAGCATGGCAAGGCGGGCACGAGGTGCGCCCCATCGCCACCTGCAACGCCCGTATTTCGGGCATTCAACTCACCGCCCCACCCGACGGCGATCTTGCGCTAGGGTTGGTGCGCGCCACACAAGGCTGGGCCGCCAGCGTGCCCGATGCCGAAACTTACACGGCACAAAAGATGTTGGCGCATTTCGAGGGCATTTTCGTCGAGCCAGCCGCCGCCATCGGTCTCGCCGCCGTCATCCGCGACCTTGCCGCCAAAAAACTGCATCCCGATGACGAAATCGTGTGCATCTGCACCGGCTCCGGCTTCAAAGACAGCGCCGCCGCCCAAGCCTTAAGCGAGGGTGTTGAGATCCCGGTTGTGGCGTTGGAAGCTTTGAGCCGTGAGCCATGATGCAAGCCATGAGCCATGAGCCATGAGTGTAGGCGTAAACGTAGACGTAGACGTAAACGTTAACGTCTACGTCTACGTTTACGTTTACGAAAATCTTCTTACTCGCAAACCTCTAAAAGCTCATGGCTCATGGCTCATGGCTCATGGCTCATGGCTCACGGCTCATGGCTCATGGCTCACGGCTCATGGCTCATGGCTCACGGCTCATGGCTCCCCAGATAAGCGATAATCCCCCAAACCATGCAAACCCTACGCGACCAAACTTATCGGCTGGAGCGCATTCGCGCCATTGCCAGCGGGGTGCTCGAAAGCGCCGACCAGACCTTCATCATGCTGATTGCCGTGCAGGCGCTCACGGCAGATAGTTTTGCCAAAGGCATCATATCGGGCTGTCTCTTATACACATCT
>JAHBAL020000136.1 GCA_018500105.2 Anaerolineae bacterium | reverse complement strand
CCCGATGTCGGTGAGGGCCAAATGCCCATGATGCTGCATAATCAGCCCGCGGGCAGTGGCAATGCCGACAATGTGCTGGGCAAAGGGGCGCGTCCAGCGCAATTCGCTGCTCAGGTGCGCCAATTCGGCCTCGTGGTCTTCGCCCTCTTCGCCCTCGTGGTTGAGCAAATGCACCAGCAGCGCCTCTAACCCAATTTGCACGCGCTGGCGTTCGATGCGGCGTTGTTTGGCGATGAGGCCATGCAAGGGCGAGAAAAGCAGCGCCGCCACAAACAACGCCCCCGCCACCGCCACAATCGCGCCCGCCACCGATGAATCAATTGCCAGCGCCAGCGCGTAGCCCAGCACCGCCGACACCGCACCAATCAGCGCCGCCAGCAACATCATGATCGGCAGTTTGTCGGTGAGCAAATAGGCGGCGGCGGCGGGCACGATCATGAGCGCCACTACCAGCACCGCGCCCACCGCCGTAAATGCGCCCACCGCCGTGACCGACACCAGTGCCATCAGCGCGTAGTGAATGAGAAACGGCGAGAAGCCCAAGGTGGCAGCAAGGCCAGCGTCGAAGGTCGCCAGTTTTAGCTCTTTGTAAAACAGCAGCACAAAGGCCAAATTGAGCAGGCACAACGCGCCCGATACCCAATATGATTGCGGGCCGAGGTCGAGATCGCCGATAAACAGGCGATCAAACGCCACAAATTCGATATTGCCAAACAACACCGCGTCGGTGTCGAGATGCACATTTTCAAAAAAACGCGCCACCAAGAAGGTGCCGAGCGCGAACATGGCGGGGAAAACAATGCCGATGGCGGATTCGCCACCGACGCGCTGCGTGTTTTTGAGCGCCTCGACGAGGATGACGGTGAGCAAGGCAGCGGCCAGCGCCCCCGCAAATCCGGCCAACAAATTGGGACCAGCGGCGATATAGTAGCCCGCCACCAAGCCGGGCAAAATGGCGTGGCTGATGGCATCGCTCATCATGGCCATTTTGCGCAAAATGAGGAAAGTGCCAAGCAAGGCGCAGGCCACCGAAATGAGGATGCCGGTGATGATGATTTCCATGGGTTATGCCTGTGAGTTGAGCGTGGGCGACGCGAGCCGCCGCCACACGATGCCGCGCTGGGGCGCGAACAAAATGGAGATGATGACGATGACGGTCAGGCTGAGAATGACCATCGGGCCGGTCGGCAAATTGGCATCGCTGACGCTGATGAGTGCGCCCGCCACGCCGCTGAGTGCGCCAAACACGCCCGCCAAAATCACCATGACGTTGAGGCGATTGGTCCATTGGCGGGCGGCGACGGCTGGCCCGACCAACATGGACGACATGAGCACGACGCCGACGGTGCGCAGCCCAATCACCACCGCCACCACGATGAGCGAGGTGAGCAGCACGCCCAGCCAACGCTCATTGAAGCCAAGGCTGGCGGCAAAGTTGGGGTCGAAGGTGATGATTTTGAATTCTTTGTAGAGCAGCCCGACGATGAACAAGGCGAACACGCCCAGCATAAACATGGTGTTGACATCTTCGGCGGTGACGGTGGCGGCTTGCCCAAACAAAAATTTGTCGAGACCGGCCTGATTGGCGTCGTTGCGTTTGAGCAAAAAGGTAAGCAGCATGATGCCGACGCCAAAAAACACGCTCAAAACCACGCCGAGGGCGGTGTCTTCTTTGATGCGGGTATCGCGCACAATGCGCAACAGCGCCAGCGTAGCGACCCAGCCGCTGATGGCGGCCCCAAGAAAAAGCACCAGCGGCGATTTTGAATCGGTGAGCCAATAGGCGGCGCAAATGCCGGGCAAGGCGGCATGGGCCAGCGTGTCGCCCAGCAGCCCTTGGCGGCGCAGCACCGCAAACGAGCCAAGCACCCCGCTCACGATGCCCAGCAGCGCTGCCCCCAACGCAATATTACGCAGGGTGTAGTCGAAAATTAAGTCTTGTAGAAACATGGTTAATGGTTGGTGGTTAATGGTTAACGAGTAATGAGTAACGAGTAATGAGTAACGAGTAACGAGTAACGAGTAACGAGTACTGAGTAATGAGTAAGGCTATTGCGTTGAAATAAGTGACAGAATGAGTCCGAACGGCGATCAATCCTTCGTCAGGCTCAGGACCGTTCTACGTAACAACGCCGGTTACACCGGCTGAGTGTGCAGCCCACGTCGTGGGCGTTGTTATGTAGCGCGGGGATTGATCCCCGTGCGGGTGCGGCATATGGCATTTTGCGGCCCGCTAAGATTTTCAATCGCTCATTTATCTTCGCTGAATGGCCTAACGAGTAACGAGTAACGAGTAACGAGTGATGAGTGATATTGCCACGTCACCCCGATGCGAAGTGAGGGGTCTTTGCGGGAAATCGGCACAATGATGGCATCATATAGACAAACCATTTAAACTTCGCAATGATCATAAACTCCCCTCACCTAGCCTCTCCCTTGTGGAGAGGAAGGAATAATCTCGCCCGTTCCGTCACCCGTTAAAGCCAGCAAATGCCTTGCCCCGCCTTGCGATGGCGTTACTTGGCTCGCGCATCGAATAGGCGAATGCCTTCCCCTACAATATCGTCCACTTTGATTAAGCGATTGGTATAGGTCATCACTCATTACTCATTACTCGTTACTCATTACTCATTACTCATTACTCGTTACTCCTTACTCATCCCTTGATTTTTTCAAAATGCGCAAAATGCTCGATGGCGGCTTTCATCGCGCCGCCGTAGGTTTTGCGCAGGTTGTCGGCGGTGAAGGTGCTGGCGAAGTCACCGGCGGCGATGAGGCGCACATTGAGCAGCATCACCCAATCGAAATACTCAGGGGCCGAGTCGAGGTCGTGATGTACGCACACCACCGTTTTGCCCCGCGCCCGCAAGGCTTGCAGCAGCGTAATGATGGCGCGTTCGGTCAGGGCATCTACGCCGACAAATGGCTCATCCATAAAATACAGCTCGGCATCTTGGGCCAAGGCACGCGCCAAAAAGACGCGCTGTTGTTGCCCGCCGCTCAGTTGGCTGATCTGACGATCGGCAAAATCGGCCATGCCAACTTGATCGAGGCTATGCCGCGCCATCTCATACTCGGCTTTGCCCGGACGGCGCAGCCAGCCCAATTTGCCATACGTGCCCATCGTCACCACATCCAGCGCGGTGGTGGGGAAATCCCAATCTACGCTGGTGCGTTGTGGCACATAGCCGACCAAACGGCGTTGCTGCTGATACGGCTTGCCAAAAATTTCGACCGTGCCCGCCACCCGCGGCATCAGATCGAGAATGGCCTTGAGAAAAGTAGATTTTCCGGCCCCATTCGGGCCGACGATGGCGGTTAATTTACCCGCCGGTAAACTCACATCCACATCTTGTATGGCCGGTTTATCACGATAAACCACTGTGAGGTCATGAACGGTAAGAGGGTTAGTCATAGGGGAGGGATAAAGTGCTAAGCGGAAAGTGCTAAGTCCTAAGTTTTTAGTGCTTGCTGCTTGGTGCTTAGCATTTTCCACTTAGCACTTAGCACTTTTCGCTTAGCACTCATTTAAGTGCTTTCACAATCACGTCAACGTTGTGTTTGACCATGCCGATATACGTGCCTTCGGGGGTGCCGTCGTCGCCCATGGCGTCGGAAAATAGCTCGCCGCCGAGGGCAATCTCCCAGCCGCGTGCGCGGACGGCTTTTTGCACCGCCTCGACCGTCGCCTGTGGCACAGACGACTCGACGAAAATGGCCTTGATCTGATTGGCGGCGAGGTATTTGGCGAGGTCTTGCACATCTTTTGCGCCCGCCTCGGTGGCGGTGCTGCTGCCCTGAATGGCCTTGACTTCAATATCGTAGGCCGCGCCAAAATAGCCAAAAGCGTCGTGCGCCGTCACCAACACCCGCGCCGCCTTGGGGATGCTGGCGAGTTGGGTTTTGGCATACTCGTGCAGCGCCGCGAGCGCCTGCAAATAATCGGCCACGTTTTGGGTGTAATAGGCGCTGTGTTCGGGGTCGAGCACGAGCAATTCCTTGTGGATTTTCTTCACCGCCTCCATCCACAAAGTCACATCAAACCACACATGCGGGTCGTGCTCATCATTCTCCTCTTCGAGCGTGCGCAAACGCTGCGGGTCAATATCGGCAGTGACGGCAAAGGCTGGGCGACCACTTTTGCTGATCTTTTCAAACAAATCCACCATACGACCCTCGAGATGCAACCCGCCATAAAAAATGACGTCGGCAGACGTGAGCTTGTTCACATCGCGGGCGCTGGGCTTGTATAAATGTGGATCCACACCCGGCCCCATCAGCGCCGTCACATTCACCCGATCACGCCCAACATTTTTGGCGATATCGGCGATCATGCCGACGGTGGTGGTGACGTTGATTTTACGCTTCGCCAGCGTGGCAGGGTCGGTGGGCGTATACAGGCTTGATGCACAGCCCGACAGCACCACCCCCGCCAAACCCATCAGCACCTGTCTGCGTGACCAGTGTTGCTTTTTTACAACCAAAATGTTATTTTTCATAGACAATAGCGCAACTCCGTAAAGAATAATGAAATTATCAGCAGCTTGCTCAATAAATCAATCGTCCATAATTTAGGTGCGCCTAAATTATAGGCAGATTATATTTAGGTGCGCCTAAATTTTCAAGGGGTTAGGCTATTTGATTTTGCTTAGATTTAGGACGACCTAAAAATGAGGGGACGCAGTTGGGCTTAATAGGGTCTTGGCATTCCCAAAATAAGGCGATCAGGATAAATTTGCACCTCGGCGACATTGGCGTAATGCGTCAAATTGAGTGGCTCGCCTTTATGGGTGTTTGCAATTTCCTCTTGGGCGTGATTGACCAAGCTATATTCATATCGGTCAAGCCCACGCGGTGCAGGGCCACCACGCGCACTGCCATCCGCCGCATATTGCGTGCCATGCGCGGGACACGCAAAGATTTTGGCCGACTCGTTCCAGCGAAGACAGCGACATGCCAAATGGGTGCAAATGTTAGCATGCGCATAAAGCTTGTCCTCGCGGTTGACCAGCCATATTTCTGGCTCACCCCGCATCGGCGCATATAGCATGGGCGGATCGCCGTTTTGGGGCAACGTATAAAAAGGAATCAGAAAGTGTTTAAATCGCGTTCTTGACCAACGCGGCATGGCAAACAAGGCCGCTGCTGCCGCGCTGCCACCCATTGCCAATATCATTGACCCCGCCCAAACATAATAGAGAAATTCGCGGCGTGTGATATTGGGGGGCAAAACCTTACCGCCGCTGCGATCTGGCATTGCATTGCTAAATTGGCGCATCATCCCTCCTGTTTAAATCAAAACAACCCTCGCTAATTTATTGTCATTTCAGTATCGTAAACCTTTCAGCACCAGTTGACAAGTATATTTTGTCGAGATTTTGATTAATAAAAAGCATAAAATCATCTTAAAAAGACGTTTAATACCAATCGCTTAATCAAAGTGGACGAGGTTGCAGGGGTAAGGCATTCGCCAAAGCATCGCCCCCAAGCGTAAATCGCTCAATGGGTGACGGCGAATGCCGACGGCATTCGCCTATCCGATGCGCGAGCCAAGTAACGCCACAGCATCGTGAGGTTTGAGTTGGTTTTATGCTGTCGGGTGATAGCCGATCACAAGTAGCTGCGGCTTTTAATTTATGTGTCTATAAAATTGGGCTGGCCTTATAGCAACACCGACCCATCAATACAAGTGATGGTTTCGCCGCCAACCCACACCTGCCCCGCCGCATCACGCGAGAGGTGAACGCGACCAGCGCGGCCCAACACTGTGCCTTGCGAGGCGATGTATTGGCTCGGCGCAAGCCCTGCGCCCATCAGCCATTGCGCCACGCCAGCGTTTAGGCTGCCGGTCACGGGGTCCTCGACGCCAGCCCCGTCGCCACCGGCAAAGGCACGCAGCTCAAATTGACACGCCGCACCATCGGCATATGGCCCCACCACGCCGATGTCTAATTGGCCCATTGCGGGGAAATTGGGCTTGAGCGCCAAGACTTGCTCGGCTGAGCGCAACATCACGGCCAGCCATTGTGGGCCATTTACCACCCATTGATGCGCAAGCACGTCGTCGGGCGCAATGCCCAAACACGCCGCGACTTGAAGCAACATTTCGGCCTCGACTGGCCCACTGCGCATGAGCGGCGGGGCCGCAAATGCCAAACGCTCGCCGGTGCGTTTAATTTTCACCAAGCCAACGCCACATTCTTGCACCACCTCGCCCGCTTGTTTGGGCACGCCACCGGCTTGCAGCCAAGCATGGCAACTGCCCAAAGTCGGGTGACCGGCGAAAGGCAGCTCACGCGAGGCGGTAAAAATGCGCACGGCATAATCAGCGGCGGGGTTGCTGGGGGGCAACAAAAAGGTGGTTTCGCTCAAATTGGTCCAGTTGGCAAACCGCTGCATCTCGGCGCTGCTCAGCCCGCTGCCATCTAACACCACTGCCAATGGATTGCCGTAATAGGCTTGGTTGGTAAAAACATCCACTTGTTTAAATCGGCGTGCAATTTGCATGATCATACCCTGCATTCTAAAATATCGGCCTTACGCAAGACTTTATTTTTACCACAAAGCGCACAAAAAACTCAAAGATTTGCATTGGTAAATCTTTCTTTTCTTTGTGAGCTTTGTGTTCTTTGTGGCGAAATCTTTTTAATGCGCGTAGCTCCTAAGATGTGAGGCATAAACCTTTTCGGCTCATCCCCAAATAAGTTCAAGCGTGCCAGTTCACGTTTAGAGCGTCTTGTGATAACAGAAAAGATGGAAGTCGTCATCCCAAATACATAGACGCAGGCGAGGGCGAGGCGTCCAGCAAGGGGGAGAAACTTATTGTCTCAATGGGTCATCCCGACGCGCAGCGAGGGATCCCCGAAGATTAAATCCAGCAAATACGTCGTCAGGTCAGCCAAAGTT
>JAHBAL020000009.1 GCA_018500105.2 Anaerolineae bacterium | reverse complement strand
GAGCACAAAGTTCACAAAGAAAAGAAAGGTTTATCAATACAAATCTTCGAGTTCTTTGTGTGCTTTGTGGTGAAAATCAAGCATTCGCGTAAGTCCTAATCACTCTTTACTCGTTACTCATCACTCATTCATAATTCATAATTCACAACTCATAATTCCCATGTCTATCCCCGAACATCTTGAACCGACCGTGCGGACGCTGCCGACGACGCCGGGGTGTTATTTGTATTACAACGCCAAAAACGAGGTCATTTATGTAGGCAAAGCGGTGAATTTGCGCAACCGAGTGCGGTCCTATTTCAACCCAAATACATGGGTGGTCTCGCCCAAAACCGGGCGGCTGGTCAAAGAAATTGCCCGCATCGAATTTATCGTGCGTGGCAGCGAGCTTGAGGCGCTCATCCAAGAGGCCGAGCTGATCAAACATCACAAGCCGCATTTCAATATTCGGCTGAAAGATGACAAACGCTACCCTTACCTCAAGGTGACATGGCAAGACGATTTTCCGACTGTCACCGTCACCCGCCGCATGGAACAAGATGGCGCTCGGTATTATGGGCCATATAGCAACGCAGGGGCCATTTACCAAACCCGCGACGCGCTGCGCAAAATGTTCCCATTTCTCAGTTGCGACCGCGTCATTACCGGCCAAGACAAACGGGCGTGTATTTATTATGATATCAAGCTGTGCGGCGGGCCATGCATCGGCGCGGTGCAACGGGCCGAATATCGCGCCAGCATCCAGCGGCTATGTGATTTCGTCGAGGGCAAAAGCGATACTGTCACCCAAGACCTGAGTCAACGCATGGCGCTGGCCGCCGAAAATTTGCAGTTTGAACGCGCCGCCCAATACCGTGACCAACTCAAGGCCATCCAACACATCACCGAAAAGCAACGCATTGTGGGCAGCAGCGCCACCGACCAAGATGTGATTGCATTTTCACAAGACGAAGGCGACACCTGCGTGCAAGTCATGTTTATTCGCGGCGGCAAATTGCTCGGCCAAGAATATTTTGTGCTGGATGGGGCCGAGGGTGAAGACGAAGCGACGGTCATTGACGCTTTTCTCAAACGCTTTTACGACGAAGCGGCCTATGTGCCGCCCGAAGTGCTGTTGCCGGCCCAAATTGAAGAGGCGTTCATCATCGAAAATTGGCTCAAGCAGCGCAGCGGGCACAGTGTGAAATTGAGCGTATCGCACAGCCAGACCGATGCCGACCTTCTGGCGCTGGCCAAAACCAACGCCAGCGAAACCTTGACCTCGCTCAAAGCGCAATGGGCCGAAGACAGCCATCGCCAAGAGGCCACGCTCAAAGAATTGCAAGAGGCGCTCGATTTGCCAAAATTGCCCACCCGCATCGAATGCTTCGACATTAGCAATACGCAAGGCACGGCCATTGTAGCGGCAATGGTGACGTTTGTGCACGGCCTGCCGCGCAAATCCGACTATCGCCGCTTCAATATCCGCGACATTGAGGGTCCCAATGACTTCGAGTCTATGCGCCAAGCCCTGACGCGCCGTTTTCAACGCTGGAAGGATAGTGAAGCGCCAAACAAGAGCCAAGAACTAAGAACGAAGAACCAAGATTTAAGCGCTGATCTAAAATCTAAAATCCAAAATCCAAAATCTGAAGACAATTGGTCGTTGTTGCCCGATCTGCTGTTGATTGACGGCGGCAAAGGGCAATTGGGCATTGCGGTCGAGGTGTTACGGGCGTTTGACTTGCTGCACATTGTGCCGGTAGTGTCGCTGGCGAAGCAAAATGAGGAGATTTTCGTGCCCGGCAAGGCCACTTCGATCATGTTGCCACGCAGCGCACAGGCGTTTTATCTGGTGCAACGCATCCGCGACGAAGCGCATCGTTATGGCATTGGCACGCACCGCAAACAACGCCAAAAAATCGGCATGGCCTCACGCCTCGACGCCATCCCCGGCATTGGCCCACAACGCCGCAAACGCTTGCTCACGCAGTTCGGCTCATATGATGGCATCGCCAAAGCCTCGGTCGAAGATCTCGCCAAAATCGTGCCAATTGATGTGGCCCGCACGATCAAAGCCAACACAGGGTAGAATTACGATTCTAGTTATAAATTCAGTTACAATTCAGCCGTAACGACTGCATGAAATTATCCGTCATAATGCCGGTCTACAACGAAGTTGGGACCATCTCCGAAATTCTCCAACGTGTCTCTGATGTGCAAGTGCCCGGTATGGACAAAGAAATTGTCCTCGTGGACGATTGCTCTAAGGATGGCACACACGAAGTCTTAAAAAAACAAGGGCACATTCCCAATTTACGCATTTTCTCTCATGCCGTCAATGGCGGCAAGGGCGCGGCCATTCAAACCGCGCTGCAAAATGTGACTGGCGATATCGTCATTGTGCAAGATGCCGATCTTGAATACGACCCCAACGATTTTGCGCGTTTGGTGCAGCCCATTGTGCGCGGCGAAACCAAAGTGGTGTATGGCGTGCGCGATCTGGGCAGCCAAAAGTGGTTTATGGCCTTTGGCAACAAATTTGTCACCTGGGTGACCAATTTGCTGTATGGCGCAAAATTGCAAGACATGGAAACATGTTATAAGGCGATGGCCAACGAAGTCGCAACCGGCCTCAACCTTGAGTGCCGCCGCTTCGATGTCGAGGCCGAGATCACGGCCAAAATCTTGCGGCGCGGCTACAAGATCATCGAAATGCCAATTAAATACGTGGCCCGCTATGAGCATAAAAAACTCTCACCGCTCGACGGCTGGCCCACGCTGAAAGCATTGGTTAAGTATCGCTTTTCCGCCTAAAAAGTGGATAGTGATAGTGGATAGTAATAGCCACTAGCCACTATTCCACTATCCACTCCCCATGCCTTCCATCGCCCTCGGTGCATACCTTCTGAGTGGCATCCCCGGCTATCGCCAAGCCGGAATTCATCATTACATTCGCGCATTGCTCAATCATTTGCCACAAGCGATGAGCGAGGCCAGTTTGGGTGATTGGCAATTAAATGCGTTAATTAGCCCCAGCGCCCAACATATTTTGGAGCCGCGCTGGCGGCAAAACCCACAATTTACCCAACGCCCCGCCACACGCAGCACCGAAAGCCCGCTGCGCCGCATTTTTGTCGAGCAGACCGAAACGCCTAAGGTGCTGCGCAAAACCAAAGCGACGCTTTATCACGGTTTGGCGTTTGCGTTGCCGTTGCGCCTGCCCTGCCCCGCCGTTGTCACCATCTACGATTTAAGCTTTGTAACACAACCACATACGCATAAGGTTTTCAACCGCGTCTACTTATCGCTCATGACGCGCTGGGCCTGCCGCGCCGCCAAGCGTGTTATCGCCATCAGCGAATTTACCAAACGGGATGTGGTGCAACATTTTGGCATTGCGCCCAACAAAGTGCTGGCAACCCCACTCGGCGTCGAGTCGCATTTTAAGCGGCTGAATGATGATGACATCATCACATTTAAGCAAAGCAAAGCCATTCAGCCAAATAGTATTTTCTCGTTGAGCAGCCTAGAGCCACGCAAAAATTTGCCGACCTTGATCGAGGCATTTGCCAAGCTCAAAACACATTTGCCAAGCCAAATAACCGCCCCGCACCTTTATATAGGCGGCAGTTTGGGTTGGAAATATGAGGCGATCTTTGCGCGGGTGCGTGATCTGGGCATCGAAACGCAGGTAACCTTCGTCGGGCGTGTGCCCGATGCCGATTTGCCCTGCTGGTATAGTGCGTGCGATGTTTTCGCGTATCCGTCAATCTATGAAGGATTTGGCCTTCCGCCGCTTGAGGCAATGGCTTGCGGCGCGCCGGTTGTCACCAGCAATGCCACCTCATTGCCCGAAGTTGTCGGGAATGCGGGCTTGATGCACGATCCGCTCGATGCCGATGCCCTCGCCAATGCCTTGGCGCAAGTGCTTAGCCAACCAAGTCTGCAATCCGAGCTACGCCGCGCCGGCATACACCGCGCCACCGCTTTCACATGGCCCGCCACTGCGCGAAAGACAATAGAAGCATATTTATGACAAGGTGAGGGGGGCAAGTGGCAGGTTGCAGGTTGCAAGTGGCAGGTTGCAAGTGGCAATATGAACCACTGTAGCTTGTCACCTTGTCAACTTGTCACCCTCCCACCTTTGCACCCTCTCACCTTGTCACCCTGCCACCCTGCCACTTGCAACCAGCCACTTGCCCCCTGCTTCATACTAT
>JAHBAL020000304.1 GCA_018500105.2 Anaerolineae bacterium | reverse complement strand
GGCACATGCGGCAAGGGCTGCGCCTGCCGATGCTGTGCCTGCGATGGTTAGAAATTTTCTGCGGGTTATCTTACTAGACATTTTTCCTCCAATTTAATCTTCTTTTTCTAAATCTTCTAATCTTCCTTGTTCGTTGAATTTCTCAGCGATTTGGCTGGCTATTGACTAATGCGCACAACCAAATGCGTACACATATCAACAAGCTCGCTATATATTTTACATGTATATTTGAATGCTTAAAAGGTTATTAACACATTCTGAAACTAAATTGCATCTAAAACTACGCCAGCTATATTGACTCAAATCTGTCTTTGCCGATTTCTAGCGAGCGATTGATCACAACAAACGAACCTTAGTCTAATCAACACGAGCTTTTAAAACCAGAAATCGCAAGGTGTAAACATGTGATGTCAGACATCAGATGTTTATGAGATTATAATATAACACAGGAGACCAACTACTGTCAAGATGTTACAATCAAACGCACTTCAATCGGTTTCTATCGGCAAAAACGAAAGTATTGTTGATAACATCATCCAACACTTTAAGCAAGAATTGTTGGTTGGGAAGATAAAAGCCGGTGAACGACTGCCCTCTGAGCCTGATCTTTGCGCAAAATTTGGCGTGAGCCGCAGCAGCCTGCGCGAAGCCATAAAAATACTCGATGCACTCGGCGTGGTCGAGGTGCGGCGCGGAGATGGAACCTATATTAGCCAAGGCAGCAATTATGCAAAGCTGATTGAGCCAATGGCGTTGTCATTGTTGCTAGAGCCACATTCTTCCAATGAACTTTTTGAAACCCGCTATATGTTCGAGGCGGCCAGCACAAAAATTGCTGCAAAAAATGCCACCGCCCGCGATATCGAAGAAATGCGGCTTGCCATTGGCGAAATGGAGCAATATTATGCCCAAGGCGGCAACGATGGAGATGAATTAGCCGCACTGGATTTACTCTATCACCGCACTGTGCTCGACGCGACGCATAATCCATTGATCTTTCGGATCGGCTCAATTTTAAATTCGATGATTTTTGAATCAATCAAAAAAACCAATCTGCTACAAGATGGGGTCGCAAAAACCATCGAGGCACACAAAGCTCATTTTGCGGCCATTGTGAGCCGTGACCCGCAAAAAATAGATGAGGTTGTCAGCCAAAATATGCAAATTTGGCAGGATGGCATGAAAAACACATAATATCTGCACAATGCAAAAATTACCAATCATTACCGATCTCACGCTCACATTACGAAATGGCATGCGCGGGGTTTCACTTGAGCCAAACACCAGTATTGCCGTAAATGGGTTTAACACGAGCAACTACCACCTTTATAGTCATTGCGGCACGCACATGGATGCGCCCTTGCATTTTGTAGACGGTGGCAATACCATAGACAAACTCGATTTGCGCAAATGTATGGGCGAGGCTCATGTGATCAATTGCGCCCATGCGGCCCCCAATGCCATTTTATACGTAGAAGACCTCGGCGATGCGGCACAGCACATTCAACCCGGCGACCGAGTGTTGATACGCACCGACTGGGACCGCTTTGCTGACGATGAAAACGATTATCGTGCCAATATGCCGCGCTTGTCGCCAGCCTTGGCGCATTGGCTGGTGCAAGCAGGGGTGGTGTTGATCGGCCTTGAGACGCCGTCGGTCGCTTCATTGCGGCCCGAAAATAAGGCTGAATTGATCGAAGTTCACCAAATTTTGCTGCGCAGCGAAATGGTGATTGTTGAATCATTATGCAACTTAAAACAATTACAAAAAGCACGGGTGCAATTTATCGCTTTGCCACTCAAGCTAGATGGTAAAGATGGCTCGCCGGTGCGGGCTATTGCGATTGAATAAATATGACAAACACGCAAGCTATTCCATTGTCTCCATTGTCTACTGTCGTTTCAATACAAAATGACATGTTTTGCATCAATGGCGAGCCAACCTATAAAAATCGGCGCTTTGCGGGTATAAAAGTTGAAGGTCTGCTGATGAACTCGCGCATGGTGCAGGGTGTTTTTGATGATTTAAACCCCGAAACACGCACCCGCTGGCGTTATCCTGATGGGGATTGGAGCGCTGACCGCAACACCGACGAATTTATACGCGCCATGCCAACGTGGCAGGCACACGGGCTAAATTCATTTACACTCAATCTGCAAGGAGGTAGCCCCGAAGGTTACAGCCAGAGCCAACCTTGGCACAACTCGGCTTTTAACGCCGATGGCACACTTCGCCCAGATTTTATGCTGCGGCTAAAACGTATTCTCGACCACGCCGATGCGCTGGGCATGGTGGTCATTCTGGGTTATTTTTATTTTGGGCAAGACAATCGCCTGCAAGATGAAGCCGCAGTGCTTTGCGCGGTAGATTCTGCTACCGATTGGTTGTTGAATCAAGGTTATACCAACGTATTGGTCGAAATTGGCAACGAAGTGGATTTACCACGTTTTACACATGAGATTATTAAAGTTGGCCGTTGCCATGAGTTAATTGAACGCGTACAACAGCGTTCGGAGCGACGATTGCTGGTCAGCACGAGTATGCGCGGCAACAGCGTGCCTCCAGATCATATTGTCGCTGCCAGCGACTTTATTTTGCTGCATGGCAATGGGGTTAATGACCCAAATCGTATTCGTGAGATGGTAGATCAAACTCGTCAACGGGCGAGTTTTCGCGGTCAGCCCATTTTGTTTAACGAAGACGATCATTTTAATTTTGACCAACCAGATAACAACATGCTTGCTGCACTCAGCCGATATGCTGGCTGGGGCTTTTTTGATTGGCGTATGCCCAATGAAGGCTATGACGAGGGTTATCAAAGTATGCCCACCAATTGGGGCATCTCGTCGGCCCGCAAAAGTGGTTTTTTCAATTTGTTAAAACAGGTTACGACCGATACAGGTAATTAAAAAAATGAATATTTACAATATTGCAGTGCTTCCCGGCGACGGCATTGGCAAGGAAATCATGCCACACGCCATCAATGTGTTAAACACCGCCGCCCAAGTGACCGGGCGTTTTATGCTAGAGCAAGCGCTGTTTCCTTGGGGGTGCGAACATTATCTCGAAACCGGTGTCATTATGCCCAAAGATGGGATCGAGCAACTACGTCAATTTGATGCGCTTTATTTCGTGGCAGCAGGTCACCCCAAAGTAACCGATTATCTGAGTGCGTGGGAGTTCATTTTTGTCATGCGTAAACATTTCAAACAATACATCAACCTGCGCCCTATCCGCAATTTTCCCGGTGTGCCAACTTTGCTGGCAAAACAAGACTGGGAGATTGATATGATGATCGTGCGAGAAAACAGCGAGGGCGAATATGCCGGTCCGGGTGGCATGGTTCATGCTGGGTTTGATAACGAACTTGCCATTCAAGAAATGGTGTTTACGCGGACGGGCGTGTCGCGGTGCGCACACTATGCCTTCAATTTGGCACGCACCCGCCGCAAACGGGTCACCAACATTACCAAGAGCAATGCTCTTTTGCATGGTTTGGTGTTTTGGGATAAAGTGATCGAAGAAGTGGCGGCGCATTATCCAGATGTGGAATATGAAAAACTGTATATAGATGCCGCCACAATGAAGTTTTTGCAAAAGCCCGCCCATTTTGATGTGGTGCTTGGCACTAATTTATACGGCGACATTCTGAGTGATCTGGGTGGCGCGATGGTCGGTAGCATTGGGCTAGCACCCAGTTGCAACCTCAACCCCGAACGTGATTTTCCATCTATGTTTGAGCCGGTGCATGGCTCTGCGCCCGATATCGCTGGCAAAGGCATTGCAAACCCAACCGCCACCATTTTGGCTGGCGCGATGATGCTCGACCATTTGGGCGAGCGTGAAGCCGGCCAATTGATTCGCAAGGCGGTAGACGCGGTGATGCGCGAGGGCCAAGTGCGCACCGGCGATCTGGGGGGCCGCGCAAGCACAGGCGAAATGGCAGCCGCCATTGCAGCAAAAATGCGGCTCATATAGTTACTATGCTCAAGATCGCAATCGCAGGAGCAGGTTATTTTAGCCATTTTCAAATTGAGGCATGGCAGCGTATCCCCAATGTTCATATCGTCGCTGTGTGTGATCGTGATTTGGCAAAAGCACAGGCCGTAGCCGCCCGCTACGGCATTGGGGCGGTATATAGCGAGGCTGCCCCAATGCTCGATCGTGAGCAACCGCATGTGCTCGATATCATCACTCCCCCCGTTTCACATTATGAATTGTGTGAGCTGGCTGCTCAACGCGGTGTGCATATTATTTGTCAGAAACCCCTTGCCCCCACCTATGCCGAATCGGTGCAATTGCTACAAATGCTGCAACGCTATCCCGTGCGGTTTATGGTGCATGAAAATTTTCGCTGGCAGCCCTGGTATCGTGAAATCAAACGTTTAATACTGGCAAATGAACTGGGTGAAGCCTATGCCCTCTATTTTCTTTTGCGCTTAGGCGATGGTTGGGGCGATGATGCATATGTGTCGCGGCAACCTTTTTTTCGAGATTATAGACGGTTGCTGGTGTTTGAAACAGGGGGGCATTTTATTGACACATTTCGCTATTTGTTTGGCGAGGTTGTTAGCGTTTATGCGCGTTTGCGGCAACTTAACCCCGTGATCAAGGGCGAAGATAGCGGGCAGATTGTATTTGGGTTCGCCAATGGCGTCACAGCCGTTTGGGATGCGAACCGCTACAATGAAAGCACGGCTGCCAACGCTCGCTATACCTTTGGCACATTGCGCTTAGACGGCAGTAAGGGACATCTTGAATTAAACACCGACGGCAAGATATATATTAAACCCCTTGGAAACCCCATGCGCGAGCATCTTTATACACCCAGCCAGCTTGGTTTTGCAGGCGATTGTGTCTATGCGTTGCAAAACCACTTTGTGCAGTGTCTGAACACCGGCGCTGAGTTTGAAAGCAATGGCACAGATTATCTACTCACCCTCAAAGTGGTGGAAGCCTGTTATGCCTCTACAGGGCGCAACGAGGTAATTTTTTTAGACAAAACCCCTTGATTACCCTTCGCCTCTTATAATCACCAGTCTGTCATTGCCGCTTAATTGCAAGCTTTCAATTTAAACTGCGGGGTGAAACCCAGCAAAAAGTGATCAATCTATGGAAATGATTTATTTAATGGCTGGCGCACTCATCGGCGGTATTTTGGTTTATATCGTCATGTATGCAAGCACTGCCAATTTACGCGCTGAACTAAAAATAGTTGAAGGTGAACGCAAGCAGCGCCAAGACCAAGAACTGTGGTTGCAGAAAACCCGTGAAGAAATGAAAACCACCTTCGAGGCTTTGGCGGGCAATACCTTGCGCCAAAATAGCCGCGACTTTTTGGGCCGCACCCAAAGCGAAATGCAATTGCATCGCAGCCAAATGGAGCAATTGGTGTCGCCATTACAAGCGCAAGTCGAGTCATTGGGCAGTGCCGTGCGCGATATTGAACGGCGGCGTGAAGGCGCATTTGCCGGGCTGGATACCCAGCTCAAGCATTTGTTGCACACCCATCAACTGCTGCAAACCACCACCACCGAATTATCGCAAGCCATGCGCTCATCCACCATTCGTGGGCGCTGGGGCGAACTGCAATTGCGCCGCGTGGTCGAATTGGCCGACATGATCGAGCATGTTGATTTTGACGTGCAGATGGTCAATAGTGACCAACAACGACCCGATATGCTGATTCGGCTGCCGAATTTGGGCGAATTGCCAGTAGACGCGAAAGCGCCAATGTCGGCTTATTTGTCGGCCTTGAGTGCCACGAGTGAGCAAGACCGAAAGCAAAAACTGACGCAGCATGTGCAAGATGTGCGTGGTCACATCAAAACTTTGCGCCAACGAAATTATCAGGGCAAACTAAAAAACGCCCCCCAATTTGTGGTGATGTTTGTGCCCAATGAGGCTTGTTTAAGCGCCGCCTTTGAATTTGACCCCAGCCTGATGGAAGATGCCATGAGCCAACAAGTGCTAATCGTCACCCCCATCACCTTGTTGGCGTTGCTCAGATCAGCAGCTTTTGGCTGGCAACAGCAACGATTGGCTCAAGATGCCAATCTGATCGCGGAGAAAGGCAAAGAGTTGTATAAACGTGCCAAAATTTTCGCAGACCATTTGCGTAATTTGCGCAAGAATCTTAGCCAGACAGTGGATTGTTTCAACCAAGCGGTTGCCTCGCTCGAAACGCGCTTATTACCTGCTGGGCGCGAACTGGGTAAATTGACCAACGCCGATGGCAAAGATAACCAGATTGACAACATTGAAATGGTTGAGCTAAATTTGCGGCTCGTGCAGACGCAAGAGGGCGACGAGCGAATGTTGCGTTAGCTGGATACTTCAGCTATAATTATTTTAAATCTAAAATAAATTATGTCAACACTCAACTTTGCTGATTACGATGTCAATTTTGACACGGGGTTTTTGCCAAACCCAGACCCGTTGACCCGCCTGCCGAGCTATTTTGAGGCATGGGACACCTTGGGCCATCATTTGCCGGCCCTGCTGCTGGCTGGGCAACTGCGCAGTTGGGTGCAGGCCATGCCACATTTAGACCCCGCTCGGCTAGTTGGCAAGGCCGAACTCGAACGCGCTATGTTGCTGCTCTCGACCTTGGCAAATGCCTATGTATGGGCCGATGCCAAGCCTGCCCACGTTTTGCCGCGCAATTTGGCTGTGCCATTGTGGCAGGTCACCGAGCGATTGGGCCGCAAGCCCATCATCGGGCACGCCGCCAATGTGCTGCACAATTGGCGACGGCTCGACCCCAACGGCCCTATTTCGCTCGACAATTTGGCCTTGCTTCAGCCCTTTCTCAATAGCTCAGACGAAGCATGGTTTGTGCTGGTGACGGTGGCGATTGAGGCCGATGGCGCAAAAGTGCTGCCGCTGCTGCTGCAAGCCCAACATGCCGTCGAGGCCAACGACATCGCCGCGCTCGAAAATGGGCTAATTCGCATTGAGCAAGGTATCGCCCAAATGTCGGCCACGCTGATGCGCATGTATGAAAAGTGCGACCCGCACATTTTTTATCATCGCGTGCGGCCCTTTTTAGCCAGTTGGCCCGCGCCGGGCGTCGTTTACGAAGGCGTGAGCGACACCCCATACATTTTTGCGGGCGGCAGCGCGGGGCAAAGCTCGCTCATTCAAACCCTCGACGCGGCGTTTGGGGTGCGTCACACCAGCGAACACAGCCGCCACTTTTTGGCCGAAATGCGCCATTACATGCCGCCGCCGCATCGGGCCTTCATCGTCGCCGTCGAGCAACAGTTTAATTTGCGCGGGTTTGTCGAGGCGCAGCAAAACCAGCATCCCAGCCTATTGGCGGCCTTCAATCGCTGTATCGAAACCCTGACCGATTTCCGCAAAAAGCATATGGAAATTGCCATTCGTTACATTACCATGCAAGCGCCCAAAGGCACGGAGGCCATTGGCACGGGCGGCACGAGTTTGGCGCAAATGCTGGGGGCCGCCAAACAGCAAACCCGCGATTCTGTGATCAACCGGTGAATTGTGATGACAAACCTAATTCTCGCGCCCATCCGCATCAACCAACTGGCGCTTGCCAATCGCATGATTGTGCCCGCCATGGTGACGCGCTTGTCGGGCGAAGATGGCTTGGTCAATCAGGCCATTATTGACCGTTACACTCGCTTTTCACGCGGCGAAGTGGGCCTGATTGTGGTCGAGGCGACGGCGGTGCATCAATCGAAAAGCGGACCATTGTTGCGGTTGGGCAGCGATGAATTTATCGCCGGGCATCGTGATTTGGTGCAGCGCATCCACGACAATGGCCCGTCGAAAGCGGCCTTGCAGATCATCCATTTCCTCAAAATTGCGCGGTCGGGCTGGCGACAAACGGTGGATATGTTGAGCAAGGATGAGGTCAAGGCCATCATTCAAGCCTATGGCGATGCCGCCGCCCGTGCCCGCGAGGCTGGTTACGATGCCGTCGAGTTGCACATGGCCCACGCTTACACTTTGTCGTCATTTCTCTCGGCCCACAACAAACGCCGCGACGAATATGGCGGGCGCAGCCTCGAAACGCGCTTGCGTGTGCCATCGGAGGTGATGCTGCAAGTGCGGGCGCGAGTGGGCAAAGATTATCCGATTGGCGTGCGTTTCGATGCCGAGGAGTGCATTAAGGACGGCTACGGCCTCAACGATGCCAAATATATCGCGTTGCGCTTAGCGCAATTGGGGGCCGACTATGTCAGCCTGTCGGCGGGCGGTAAATTTGAAGACGCTAAGCTCGAACCCGGCGAAGCGCCCTATCCCTACACTGGCTATTCGGGCGACCGCACCATGCCGCCGGCTTCGTTTCAAGATGCGCCGAATGTGTATTTGGCGGCGGGCATCAAGGCGTTTTTTGCGGCACAAGGGCAAACGCACACCAAGATTGTCACCACCGGCAAAATTCGCACCCCCAGCGACGGCGACGCCATTTTGCAGGCTGGGCAGGCGGATATGATCGGCTTTGCGCGGGCGCTGCTGGCCGACCCCGATATGCCCAAAAAGGCGCGGCTAAACCGTGAGCATACGATTGTGCGTTGTGTGTATGGCAATGTATGCAAACAACTCGACGAAAATTTTAAGCAAGTGCGTTGTGGCTCGTTGTGGCCGCGCGAATTTTTGCATGCGCCCGAAGCACCGAATGACGACATTGCGCCAGTGTGGCCCGCCGATGGGGCCAGCATCAGCGCCAAGCTCAACGAGGATGGGCGTGTGCGGGTGACATGGAAGGCGGCGATTGACCCGCAAGGTGTGTATGGCTACGAGATTTTTTGCGCGGTCAACGGCGGCGAATTTCAGCACCTTAGTTCGTTGCTCACCACCAATTACGTGGATGAGACGGCGCTGGCGGGCAATGCCTACCAGTATCGAGTGCGGGCCTATGACTTCGCCGGTAATCGCTCGCTCGACTCAGCCATTGCCGAGATCGTCGTGCCCGCGCCATTTGCAGCGGATGCAGATGTGTTGAAAGTGAGGTAGTCCGATTTTAAACCTCTCGCAAAGAACCCAAAGCACACATTAGAAAAAATTGCTCGCAAAAGCGCAAAAGCGCAAAAAAACTTTTGCGCTTTTGTGCGCAATTTTGGCTCAACTGGAATTCAAGGGGTTGACCAATCGGTTTGATGGGTCATTCCGAAGCAAAGCGAGGAATCTTTGCGGAAATTTAATCATCGGGCCGATTTTCAGCAAAGACCCCTCGCTGCGCTTCGGGGTGATGTGGCAATTTATGCAACTTGATTTATTCCATCTTGATCGAGCGAATTGGTGCTAAACCTATCGAGATATGAGCCATTTTGTGTGCTTTGTGTGCTTTGTGAGAGATTTTATTACGGCACATCGAACCCATTAAACGCCGGGTCAACCGGCAAATCGCCGGGGTGAATGTTTAGCACGTCCAGCATTTCGCGCAAGTCGGGGCGGTTGCCGATGTGTTGACTGGCAGGGTGGTCGGTCGAGGCTTGCTGAATGCTGCCGGTGCTGCGCAATAGGTCACGGGCATCGCTGGGCGTGAGGCGCGGGCGACCAAGCCAACGCAAAATGCCTTGCACACACGCCAGCGCCCCCACCACCATCGGCGCGGCGCTCGATGTGCCATTAAAGTTGTCGGTATACCAACGATCTTCGTCGGGGCCGCCTTGCAAATCACCCGTGCCAGTGGTTGTTACCGCCAAACCCCAGCCTTGTGCGTCAACCGATTGCCCATAATTTGAAAAACCGAGCCGCGAGCGGTCGGGGTCAGCAAAAGTAATGCCGTGTGTGCCATCGGGCGGCGTGCCTGCGCCCACCAAAATTGCGCCCGAATCGGCCTCGGTGCGGCGGAATGGGTTGACCCAATTGGCCGGAAAACCTGCCAACGGCACATCATAAAGCGCATCATCGAGGTTTTCGCCGCCGTTGCCCGCCGCCGCCACCACAATAATGCCGCGACTGACCGCGTGCTGAATGGCCGCCAAGTCGTCGGGCCACCATTCCACCGGAATAAACCCTTGTTGCCCGCGATCGAGCGCAAAGCCAAAACGCGGGCCGGGGCGATGCAATTCGAGTAGCATGATATCGCCCAGCCGCAAACGCTCGCTGGCCTTGACAATGGCAGAAGCGGTCGAGTCGCGCTGATTCATCCATGCCGAAACTGCGCTCATGCTGGCATCTGGGCAAATGCCGGTGATGCCAAAGCCGTTGGCATCGGCGCTGATGATACCCAGCACCGATGTGCCGTGATCGTGGAAGGGCGCGAATTGATCGCCGACCACCAAGCCGCCCTGATTTTGGGCCAAATCTTCGTGCGAAAATTGCCAGCCGTATTCGACATCAATGATGCGCACATCTGCCCCGCGCCCGCCCTGAAATTGGGTGGCGTAATCCACATCTATGCCTTCGGGGGCGGGGCGCAAATAGCCTTGGCGCAGCGAAAAGTCGGGTGTGAGGTTGCTCGGCGCTTTGAGGCCGATGGCGTCGCTGGTGGCAAACAGCGGCACACTGGCGGGCGGCTTGATATAGGCCGCGCTGACCGCTTTTTCATTGAGCAAATCGGCCATCAACTCTTGCATGTCTTCGGCCTCACACGGCACTTGGAAAAAGTGGGTGAGGGTGTGGATGCTGGATGAGCCGAAGCCGCTAAACCACGAGTCGAGCGGGCCACGTGGGGCGCTATTGACCGAGCGCGAGTTGGCAACGGGCGGCAACATCAGGGCGCTGCTAATTTTGAACAGCGGCTCAAGCCCCGCTGAATACGACTTGAGCAATTTGTTGAGCGAGCGCAAGACGGTGCTGCTCAGCCCACTCAGGCCACTGTCAAGGCTGCGTGTGGGTTTGTCGGGCTGTGTCATCACGATGAGTGACGGGCCAATGCTTGGCGCGGCTGGGCGCGACGCACGCCGCGCGCCAGACCGAGTGGTGCTGGTCTTTTTGGTGCGGGTGGTGCTGGTACTGCGTTTGCGCGGGACGGTGCTGGTTTTGCTGGTTTTGCTGGTTTTTGATGTGCTAGTTGGCATGATAAAAGATCAGTGAATCAAGGATGGCATGGTCGGCACACTGGTTGGGGCTTTTAAATAACAAGCTTCGATACTTTGCACTTCACGCAGCCGTTGCAGCGTGTCTTGCACAGAATCGTCGGGCACGAGTAGCGTAAAGTCAGCGTTGCACTCGGCACTCGCCGCCCCACCATACACCAAATCATGCACTGGCTGCAAATTTGCGCCAGCTCGGTTTGCGATGTCGAGAATTTGGTTGACATCATACTGAACCGCCTGTAGTGATTGGGCTTTGCGTTTTGACGGCTTATGCTTGTGGCTGGGTTTGATCGCCGTGCGCAGCGGCAGTGCCACATCTGACCGCACACGAATGATGACCTGACTCATACACTATGAAAATAGCACAAAATGGCGGATTGCGCAAGGGCAGGATGAATAACAAGTGACGAGTAACAAGTAACGAGTAATTTGCATTGAAAGCAAAACACCTTGCACTGAATTACTCATTACTCGTTACTCGTTACTTGCTCTCCCGCACGCGCAAGCGAATGGCCCCGTGCGCAGGGGCGAGGGTGGGGTTGTAGCTGTCTCTTATACACATCT
>JAHBAL020000271.1 GCA_018500105.2 Anaerolineae bacterium | reverse complement strand
AGATGTGTATAAGAGACAGCCCTTGAGGCTGACGAGGTGCATATTTGGCGGGCCAGTTTGGCGGCGACGGCGGATGTGTTAGCCGTGTGTCAGGCGTTATTGTCGCCAGATGAGTTGGCGCGGGCCATGCGCTATCGTTTTACCCGTGACCGCTATCGCTATATTTGTGGGCGCGGGCAGCTGCGCCAATTGCTTAGCCGCTACTTGGCGCAACCGGCGGGCGAGATCGAGATCGAACTTGCGCCACACGGCAAGCCGCAATTGACCGCGCCAAATGCGCTTGGCTTGCAATTTAACCTCGCACACAGCGCCGATTGGCTGATCTATGCCTTTGCGCGGCATCGCGCCGTCGGCGTTGATATCGAGGCGATGCGCGACGACGTGGATTTTGCCGAGCTTGTGCCTACGGTGTTCTCGGCTGCCGAGCAAGCCGAATGGCGACAATTGCCGCACGCGCTGCAAAAGCCGGCGTTTTATCGGGCGTGGGCATGCAAAGAAGCCTTCATCAAAGCCATCGGCTTGGGCCTCATGTTCCCCTTGCAAGATTTCGACGTGCAATTGCACCCCTCGCAGCCAGCCGCATTGCTGGCGCTACGTTCGACCCATTTCCAACTGCCCGATTGGCAGCTTTTCGATTTGCCCACACCCGCAGGGTTCGTAGGGGCGGTTTGTGTTGGAGGGGTGTCAAAGGGTCAAAGTGTCAAGGTGTTAAGGTGTCAAAGTGTCAATTCGCTACCCTGACGCCTTGACACCCTGACACCCTGACACCCTGTCACCTTGTCACCCTGTCACCTGACCTCCCTACCCGACAACCTGTTATCATTCCCGCGTCATGAAAAAACTCGCCACAAACGCCATTCACGCAGGCAAGGTCAAAGATAAAAACTTTGCCACCTCGTCGCCCGGCATTCAACCATCGGTTACTTATTTGCTGCCGCCCGATATCGGGTTTGGCGAAGGCAAAGACCAAGACGGCGGGGCCGAATCGCCTTGGCTGTATCAACGCTGGGATAGCCCCAACGCCAGCCAACTTGAAGCGCGGGTGGCGGCACTAGAAGGGGCTGAGGCCGCCGTTGCGTTTGCCAGTGGTATGGCGGCGGCGACTGGGCTGATGTTGCATTTGCTCAAGCATGGCGATCATTTGCTCATCGCCGATACGTGTTATGTCGGCGTGGCCGAATTTGTGCGCAGCAAGTTGCCCGCCTTGGGCATTGACGTGTCGCTGGTCAACACCGCCGACAATACCGCCGTCGCTGCCGCCATGACCCCACGCACCAAATTGGTGTGGCTCGAAACGCCCAGCAACCCGATTTTGCGGCTGGCCGATATTGCCGCCATCGCCGAGATTGCGCACGCGGGCGGGGCTTTGTTGGCGGTAGATTCGACCTTTGCCACGCCAGTCGGCACACGCCCGCTCGAATTGGGGGCTGATTTTGTCATGCACTCGCTCACTAAATATTTGTGCGGGCATGGCGACGCTATGGGTGGCATCATCGCGGGCAAGCGGCAGGCCATGCTCGCCTTGCGCGAAGATAGCCTCATCCATCAGGGCGCGGTCATCAGCCCATTTAACGCATGGCTCATCAATCGCGGCATCGAAACCTTGCCCATCCGCATGGCCCAACATGAGCGTAACGCTCTCGCTGTCGCACAATTTTTAGCCCGTCATCCCAGTGTCACCCGCGTCATCTACCCGGGGTTAGATTCATTTCCGCAGCGCGAATTGGCCTTGCGCCAAATGCGTAATATGTCGGGCATGTTGACCTTTGCCGTCAAAGATGGCCCGGCTTTGGCGCGACGCATGACCGAGCGCTTCAAGGTTTTTCATTATGCCGTTTCGCTCGGCCATTCGCGCAGTTTGGTCGTGTATGTGCCCACTGCCAGCATCCAAGCCAGTTCGTTTCAGCATCAGAGCCACGCGCTGGCGCAATATCGAGACTGGGCGGGCGATGGCATTTTCCGCACCTCCATCGGCCTCGAAGACGCCGACGACCTCATCGCCGATCTTGAGCAGGTGCTTAATTAATATTTGAGCGTAGGGGCACGGCATGCCGTGCCCCATGCGCCCAAATATTGAACCTTTACAATGTCCCAAATCCAAATTCATCTTCAAGCCAAAGCCGTGTATCGGCGGCGCGGGCTAACCGCCTTCGTGCGCAATGCCGTCAATGCCGCCCTCGCCGAGGGCAAGCCCGAATTGCTGAGCGACGATGCACAGCACGAAGTCAGCATTGTGCTGAGCGACGACGCACAACTGCAAACACTCAACCGCGATTATCGCGGCCAAGACAAGCCCACCGATGTGCTGTCGTTTGAGGGTCAAGACCCCGACGGCGTGTATTTGGGCGATATCATCATCTCGATGCAGCGCTGCGCCGAACAGGCCAGCGAGGCCAATCACAGCCTCGACGACGAGTTGGCTTTGCTCGTCATTCATGGTGTATTGCACTTGGTTGGCTACGATCACGCCACCGACGAAGAACGTGACACCATGTGGCGCATCCAACGCGCTGCCCAGCAAACCGCCCTCGCCCGCACCCTCTCGGCACGCCAGCAAAACCCTGATTAGATGTGGGGGAGTGGGAAGTGGATAGTGGATAGTGATAGTAGATAGTTGTTTTGTGCAGCGTTACTATCACTATCCACTATCACTATCCACTCCCCACTCCCACTCAAGTGCCACAAAAGGTGCGGTAGCCGAGGTTCTGTCTCTTATACACATCT
>JAHBAL020000164.1 GCA_018500105.2 Anaerolineae bacterium | reverse complement strand
TCGGAGATGTGTATAAGAGACAGCCCCTATCCGTTCCCCCATCCGTTCAGCCATCCGTTGCGGTTGGCGGTTCCACTGGTTTTGGCGCTGCTGCCTAGCTTCACCGACATCATGACAGCGGTGAATGACGATGTAGGCGCGGTGTTGGTCGTCACGTTGTTCTTCTGGGCCGCCATTCGCCTGCTCAAGCATGGTTTTTCGATCCAGCGCTTGGCGGTGGCGTTGCTCGTCACCTTGGCTTGTGTTTATACCAAAAGCACCGCCATGATCGCCGTGCCGCTCTTGCTGATTGTGTTGGCCTTGCTGATTTTTCGCCGTCGTCAATGGCTGGTGTGGGCAACCTTGGCGGCCATTTTGCCCCTCACCTTAGTCGCCACCCTAAATTTTGGCGACGCGCAATATTGGTATCGCGGGCAAGGTCAATTGCTGCCCACCAGCACACTCGGCGGCGGCTCAACGCAATTTCCCGTCGGTGGCCGCGCGTTCCAACTCAAGGTTGACCCCAGCGCACCGGCATGGGGTGTCGGCATCCGTCAGCCCATCCCCCACGCCATTGCCGATCAATTGCGCGGCAAACGGGTCACTTTGGGCGCGTGGATGTGGGCCTCGGCAGAATTGCCCGCCAGCACCGCCATCCGCACCCCTATTTTCTACGACCAAAACATTGGTCTAAACGAACACGATTTGGTTTATGTCAGCGCCCAGCCAACGTTTTACGCCTATTCGCTCACCGTGCCCGCCAATCTCAATTTTGCCTCGGTAGCCTTGTCGCCGTTTTTTGGCCCCACCACCGAAGCCACCGTCTATTTTGACGGCGTGGTGCTGGTCGAAGGCGAATTCCCCGCCAACACCAGCCCCCAATTCAGCGACGCCGATGCGGCGCGTGGCACATGGGCGGGCAAGCCGATCGTCAATTTGTTGCGCAACGCCTCAGCCGAAAGCCGCTGGCCGATGCTGCGCCCCAGCATTGACCGCCTCGCTACCCGCCTGATCGGCACACAAGCCTCGACCACACTGTCATCGTTGCTCGATCTGGGCAACACTGGCTGGTATTACCGCGTGGCCTTCGACAACATCATGCGTTCGTTTTGGGCCACCTTTGGCTGGGGGCATGTGGCGCTGGGCAGCAGCATCGGCGCTTGGCTTTACCCCCTGTTAATGGCGTTGTGGCTGCTCGGCTTGCTCGGCTGCGGCCTCATGCTCTACAAACGTAAACCGCGTTTTGGCGATTTTGGCTCGGCGCTGACCTTGCTGTTTGGCGTCGCGTGCGTGTTGGTGTGGGGCATCGCCTTTCAGCGTGGCCTCGAGTTTGGTCTGTTTTACTGGTTGTTTGTGCCCTCGGCGCGTTACACGTTCACCGTCATTTTGCCGGTGGTGTTGATGTTGACCTGTGGCTGGCTGACGCTCGTGCGGCTATTGGCGGGTCGGTCGGGGGCGGCGGCTACTGGCTTCCTCGCCGGCCTTGCCGTGCTGCTGGTCGCGCTCGACCTCGTTTCACTCATGCGCATCGTGGGCTTTTACACTGGGCGCTAAACAAAAGCGCAAGAAACAGATAGTTTTTTACGTCGGTGAAAGCTATATTACACCCATGCAATTAAAAAATACGCTTATGCTTTTGAGCTTGGCTGCCGTTTGGGGCGCATCTTTTCTGTTTGTGCGCATTGCCGCCCCTATATTGGGGCCATTGCCCACTACTTTTCTGCGCGTATTTATTGCGGCTTTGGTCTTGTTGGCTTATATCAATATCAGCCAACAGCCCCTCAATTTAAAACAAAATTGGAAAATATATGCAGGCATGGGGCTGTTCAATGCCGCGATTCCATTTACCCTGTTTGCCGTAGCGATGCTGAATTTAAACGCCAGCTACAGCTCTATTTTAAATGCAACCACCGCATTTTTTACAGCCATTACTGCCTCTGTTTGGCTCAAAGAAACCCTAACACGCCAAAAATTGTTGGGCGTGTTCTTAGGAATTTTAGGCGTATTTGTATTGGTTGGTTTACAACCCGTCGCATTGTCGTTTAATAGCATCCTCAGCGTGTTACTCATCTTGTTAGCAACCTTTAGCTACGGCATCGCCGCAGTATTCGCAAAAATAAAGGGCAAAGGAATTTCGCCTGCTACTTTTGCCGCTGGGCAGCAACTTTGTGCGTCAATCATCATGTTACCGATGCTGGTAATTGGCTTACCCATCACCAAAGCTATCACGATAGAGGTTGTCATTGCAATCGCAGGGGTGAGCATCATTTGCACGGCAGTTGCTTATTTGCTTTACTATCGTCTTATCGCCAATATTGGCCCAACCAATGCACTGACGGTCACTTTTCTAATTCCGGCGTTTGGCGTTGCATGGGGCAATTTATTTTTGGGCGAAGCAATTTCTTGGAATGTGCTATTCGGCTCACTCATTATTTTGCTCGGCATGGCCTTGGTATTAGGCAAGTTAAATTTGCAAAGGCAGCGATAAAGCAAATGCGCATCACTTAACAAACTCGCATTAGCGCTAATTCCTATTTAGCATCTGGAACTCGGAGGAGCGGAGAATGCGACAGGCTGATTTCACAATATCTGCGAAAACTTGCCAGCAATTCCAATGTAATATTGTCAAGGTATACTTGACACGGCAATCCATAAGAATCCATAAAAAAGGATATCAGAAAACAACATGACATATAAACCACCCATCCCTCAAAATCCAGCCAACCCCAAGGTCTATTTCGACATCACCATTGGCGGCAAGGATGCAGGGCGCGTTACCTTTGAATTATTTAAAGACACAGTGCCACTCACGGCAGAGAACTTCCGCGCCCTATGCACTGGCGAAAAAGGCGTTGGTCGCTCAGGCGTTCCCCTTCACTACAAGGGCAGCGGCTTCCACCGCATCATCAAGCAATTCATGTGCCAAGGCGGCGATTTCACCCGTGGCAACGGCACGGGCGGCGAGTCCATCTACGGCATGAAATTCCGCGACGAATCGTTTGCGGGCAAAGCCGGCAAGCACCCCGGCCCCGGCGTTTTGTCAATGGCCAACGCTGGCCCCCATACCAACGGCTCGCAATTCTTTATTTGCACCGTGCCGACCGATTGGCTAAACGGCAAACATGTCGTGTTTGGTCAGGTGATCGAAGGCTATGATGTGGTGCAAAAGATGGAATCCGTCGGTAGTAACAGCGGCACAACTTCACTAAAAGTCATCATCGCCGACTGCGGCGAAGTGAAATAATTTTTGTCAATAGCGGGTTTCATGATGAAACCCGCTGTTTATTTTTCACCAATTTCATGCGATCAGTAGAGGCACGGCATGCCGCGCCCTACTGATCGCATGAAATTGCCCCATCTTAATAAGATGACATCATGATTGAAACTGCTCGGCTGCAATTGCGCCAACTCGACCAATCAGATGCCGCGTTCATTCTCGAGTTGCTGAACAGCGAAGGCTGGCTGCGCTTTATTGGCGATCGTGGCGTGCGCGATCTCGCCGCCGCCCGCGCATACATCACCAACGGCCCACAGGCGATGTATGCCCAGCACGGGTTTGGGCTATATGCGGTGGTGCTCAAATCGAGCGGCGCACCCATCGGTATGTGCGGCCTCATCCGGCGCGATTGGCTGGCCGATGTGGATATTGGCTTTGCCTTTTTGCCGCAGTTTTGCGCCCAAGGGTTTGGCTACGAAGCGGCGGCGGCCACGATCAATTATGGCAAAACCGTGCTTGGGCTGCCGCGCATCGTGGCAATCGCCACACCCGACAATCTCGCTTCAGCCAAACTATTAAACAAATTGGGGCTAACTTGCCGCAAAACCGTTCAACAAACCCCAACCAGCGATGTGCTTTGTTTGTTTGAACCATGAAAACATCTGCTTCTGCCCCGCTTTCGCCGCCCATTCCGGCAGTAGATGCCGTGCGCAATCAAATTGCCTTTACCGCCGACGGCTCATTTTTCGGCATCGGCATGTTTTTCATCCCAATGGCGACGGTGATGGTGGCCTTGGCCTCGCAACTCACCACAGACAAAGCCATCATCGGGCTGATTCCGCTAGCGTGGCAAGTGGCTTTTTTGCTGCCACAATTAATTTCGGTCAAACTCATTCATGGCAAAGCGCGAATGCACCGTTACAGCATCACCTTTGCGATGCTGGGTCGCCCGTCGTTATTATTATTCACCGCGTGGCTATTTTTCACCAAAGCCGAAAACCCGACGCTAACGGTCTGGCTGATGGTAATCACGGTGACATTGTTCATCATGGGCGATGGCTTTTCGATGTCGGGCTGGTTCGATATGCTACACCGCGCCTTTTCGCCAAGGGTCAAAAGCCGCGTCATCACACTCAGCGGGCTAATTTCGTCCATCATCGGCATCGGGGCCAGCGTGGTCGTGGCAGCGGTGCTAGGGTCACCCAACTTGCGTTTTCCCGACAATTACGCGCTGCTCTTCCTCCTCGCCTTCGGCTGCATCGTGTGTTCATTCATCGCCATGCTCTCCATTCAAGAGCGGCCCGTGCCGCTCGAAGCCCTCGGCACGCATTCGACAACCGCCGACCACAGCTTTTTTGCCCACGTTTGGCAATTGGTCAAAACCGACCAGCGCTTGCAAGGGTTGATGTGGGTGCGGGCGCTGACGATGGTCGAGGGTATGGCGGCGGCGTTTTATGTGGTTTTTGCCCGCGAACAACTCAAACTGCCCGAAGCTTCGATCGGCGTTTTTTCAACCGGCTTGGTGCTGGGCGGTATTTTGGGCACAATTGGGTTTGGCTGGGTGTTTAACCGTTGGGGCGCACGCAGCGTCATTCACGTTACGTGTTGGTTGCGGCTGCTTTCGGTCATGTTCGCCCTGTTGGTCTCCCTTTTCGCCTTGCCCGGCAGTTGGCTGGCTTGGGCAGCCTACATCGTTTTGTTCGTCGTCATGATCTTCAATGGGGCACTCAACCGCAGCAATATGCTCGGCTTCATGACCTACGCCCAAAGCATCGCCCCCGACATTGACCGCCCAGCCTACATTGGCGCACTCAATACCGTCGCCGGGCTGGGCGGGCTGATGCCGCTGCTGGGCGGCTTGCTTATAGATGCGTTCATCGCGCGGGGCCTCACATCTGGCGCATATAGCATCGTTTTCGCCCTCGCCGCCATCGTCGTCATTATCGGTTGGTGGCGCGGCTTGCGGCTGGCAAAAGTAGATTAACAAAATTGGTTTACGAAAACCACTGGGACGTGCTTATTGCATATAAAAAATTGCTCACAAAAGCGCAAAAGCGCAAAAAATTTTTCTTTGCGCTTTTGCGCTTTTGTGAGAAACTTTTTCTAACACAGCGAATGATCTAATGCATAAATTTGTTAGCCGGAAATGAGTGGGCAGCAAGCCAATTTATTTAGTTCAAGTTTGCATCTTGCATTTTTACTTGACATAAAATATACCAATGGACAATTTACTTCTCGCGATTGGCTACGGATTCTTGGGCATGATCATGCTATTCATGGGCTACAAGATTTTCGATTGGCTGATTCCGTATAACATTCAACAAGAGATTTTTGAAAACAAAAACGTCGCCGCAGCCGTCTTTATGGGGCTAGTGTTGGTGGCGATGGCCATCATCATTTTGGGTGGCATTCATGGCTAAAAAATACGTCAGGCAATCAAGCAATATTGGCAAACGCTCGTCACGAGTGGGGCTGTCGGTGGTGCTGGCCTTGGCGTTGGCGGGCGGCGGCTATGCTGGCTATCGCCTGCTCACCGATGAAGAAGAGGAAGAAGCGCAGCAATTACAATACGCCTCGCTGTCTGATTGTGTCGCCGATTGGGGCGACGAATCGTTGTGCCAATTGAGCGACGACGACAAAATCCACGTTCAAGCCACTGGCACGCCCGCCGCCACTGGCTCGACCAGCACCAGCGGCAGCAGCCACACCACCCATCGCACCTATTACAGCCCTTGGTATGTGGTGCGCGGTGGCAGCTATTTTTACAGCGGTCACAACGATACTGGCAACTATGCCAATCAACCCGCCCGTGGCAATGTCGCCACCCATAACAGCGGCATTGTGTCGGGACGAAGTGGCACAAGCAGCACAAGCAACACAAACACAAGTAGCAGCAGCACCATCGGCAAATCGAGCACCGGCACACGCAGCAGCAGTAGCAGTAGCATTAGTCGCGGCGGATTTGGGTCGAGTGCCAAGAGCAGCGGCAGCAGTTCATCGTCATGAGGCGCGTCATCACCCAACCCCGCCAAAATTGGCAGCAGCGTTGCCAAGCCGTTGGCTTCAATTTCGATTTTGACGGTTCGTATTATCAAGAAAACGCCTATTATTTGTTTTCGCCCAACCAAATCGAGGTACTTGAAAACGCGATCAACGCCCTCAACGAAATGGCGATTGTGGCGGTGCAGCACGTTATTGACCGCAACTTGTTCGCCAAATTAGGCATCACGCCGCTGGGAGCCGAGTTGTGTCGCCGTTCGTGGCAAGAAGACGAGCCGACGCTCTACGGGCGTTTCGATCTGTTTTACGATGGGCAATCGCCGCCCAAATTGTATGAATTTAACGCCGACACGCCGACCTCGTTATTAGAGGCCGCCGTTTTGCAATGGGATTGGCTTGAGGATGAGTTTCCATATGATGACCAATTTAACGCCATGCACGAAAAACTAGTGGATGCGTGGCGCTTCATGCCCGGTCATCGCGGCCTCACCCACTTTTTATACATAGACGACAGCG
Organism: Anaerolineae bacterium; assembly: GCA_018500105.2. Lineage (GTDB taxonomy): Bacteria > Chloroflexota > Anaerolineae > J036 > Brachytrichaceae > AQU-03. The sequence continues at coordinate 7,601 of JAHBAL020000164.1, read as the reverse complement.
CCGAAGATTACGCCAATGCCTGTTATTTAGCCGACACGGCGCATCAGGCCGGGCGCGAAATTAATGTGATGCCGATTTCGCAACTGGGCTGGGACGGCAACGACTTTGTAGATGAACAAGAGCGGCGGGTCGAAGTGGCATTCAAACTTTACCCCTGGGAATGGCTGATCCGCGAAGAATTTGGGGCGCATTTATTGCGCTCGCGGGTGAAATGGGTCGAGCCGCCGTGGAAAATGATTTTGAGCAATAAAGGCATCTTGCCGATTTTGTGGTCGCTTTATCCTAACCACGACAACTTGCTGCCGGCCTATTTTGAGCCGCGTGAGGGCTTTGTGCGCAAGCCGCTGCTCAGCCGCGAGGGGGCCAATATTCGCCTGCCCAACGGCATCGAAACGGCTGGCAACTACGGGGCCGAAGGCCACATTTGGCAAGCCTATTGCCCGCTGCCCAACCTGCAAGGCAATTACCCCGTCATCGGCGGCTGGATCGTCGGCGATGAAGCCGTCGGCATGGGCATCCGCGAAAGCGACGGATTGATTTCAGACAATCGCAGTCGTTTCGTCCCCCATGTTATGGCAAAATAGAGGGACAAGTCCTAAGTGCAAAGTGCAAAGTGCTAAGTGCAAAGTGCTAAGTCCTAAGTCCTAAGTCCTAAGTCCTAAGTTAAGTTTGTGGATATCTCCAATCTCTGGTCTTAAATCTTGGTTCTTGGCTCTTGGTTCTTAGCTCTTGGTTCTTGGTTCTTGGCTCTTGATTCTTAATTCTTCCTATGATCATTCTCGATGGTGCAATGGGCACGGAGCTGACACGGCGCGGGATAGACACGCATTTGCCGTTGTGGTCGGCGAAGGCGCTGATGGATGCGCCGAACGTGGTGGCACAAATTCATGCCGACTACGTGGCGGCGGGGGCGCAAGTGCTCACCGCCAATACCTTCCGTACCAACGTGCGGGCGCTGGGCAAGGCCAATTTGGCGCACCGCGCCCGCGAGCTAACCTTTACGGCGGTGGCGCTGGCGCAGCAAGCCGCCTCGGCGGGCAATGGCGTTCGGGTGGCGGGCAGCCTAGCGCCAGTCGAAGATTGTTATTCGCCCGACCTTGTGCCCAGTGAGGCCGAATTAGACGCCGAACATGGCGAGTTGGCTCGCAATCTTGCCGACGCAGGCTGCAATTTTATTTTGGTCGAGACCATGAACACAGTACGCGAAGCAGTAGCGGGCTGCAAAGCCGCGCTGGCGACTGGCTTACCCTTCTGGGTCAGCTTTACCCTCGACGCTCAAAACAACCTGATCAGCGGCGAACGCATTGCCGAGGCGGTGCAAGCCGTGTTGCCGTTGCGCCCACAAGCCGTGTTGGTCAATTGCGTGCCAGTGGCGCAAATTGCCGACGCCTTAACAAAACTGCGAGCCGGGCTGGGCAACACCGCGCTGCCATTTGGCGGCTATGGCAATGTCGGGCACGTTGACGACGAGGTAGGCTGGACGCTTACCCATGCCGTGTCGCCCGTCGCCTATGCCGAAGCCGCGCACGGCTGGCGCGAGCTTGGAGCCAGCATCATCGGCGGCTGCTGCGGCACACTGCCAGCGCATATTGCGGCGTTGGCTGGGCGGTTTGGATCAGATTCCTAAATGGGATACCCTGCAAGCCACCTAATTCACAATTTAACTCGGAGAAGCGGAAGTTGCGGAGAAATGGCCTTTTGAAACCAATTCTCCGTATTCTCCGTATTTTCCGCTCTTCCGAGTTTGGATGTTAAATCGGAATTTTCTCTAATCTGTCGCATACATCACGTTAGCATTTATGGAATCGAATCCCCCGTTACGCATCGGCACGCTCGGCACAGCCATGATCACCCCAGCGGCGCTGATTGTGCCAGCACGGCATGTGCCAGAAGTGCGCGTGGTGGCAGTGGCGGCGCGAGATGCGGCGCGGGCACAAGCATTTGCCCAGCAGCACAGCATCGCCAAAGTGTATGACAGCTATGAGGCACTGATCGCCGCGCCCGATGTGGATGCCATTTACAACCCCTTGCCCAACAGCCTGCACGCCGAGTGGAGCATACGCGCCATGCGGGCGGGCAAACATGTGCTGTGCGAAAAACCATTTGCCAGCAACGCCAGCGAGGCGGCGCAAATGGCGCAAGTGGCCGCCGAGACGGGGCAAGTGTTGTCCGAGGCATTCGCGTGGGTGCATCACCCTATTGCGGCGCGGGTGAATGAGATCATCGCCAGCGGCGAGATCGGCGCGGTGCGGCACATTGACGGCGAATTTCGCATTCCACTTATTCAGCGGCGCAATATCCGCTGGCGCTACGATTTGGCGGGCGGCTCGTTGATGGATGTCGGCTGTTACCCGCTGACGTGGATACGCCTGCTTAGCAATGCTTTTTGTGGCGGCGAACCCAGCGTGCGACACGCCCGCGCCACCACCTGGACACCGAATGTAGATCGCTGGCTGCGAGCCGATTTTGACTTGCCGAATGGCGGCACGGCGCGGCTGACCTGCGCGATGTTGTCACCGATTCCGCTGCGGGCGCGGATGTTTATTCGCGGCGAGCGTGGCCTCATTGACATCGGCAGCCCATATCACCCGCAAGGCAATATTTACCCACACTATGTGCATGTGCAAACCCACGCCAATGGGCTGCGTTGTGAAGATTGGGCGAGCCAGAGCAGCTATGTGTGTCAACTGCGGGCGTTTGCGCGGGCTTGTCATGGCCTCGGCCCCATCATCACCGATCCCGCCTTCGGCATCGCCAACATGCGCCAAATTGATGCCATTTATCAAGCGGCTGGCCTTCCCTTGCGGAAAGCCATGAGCCGTGAGCCATGAGCTAGAAAGCCGTGAGCCATGAGCCACGAGCCGTGAGCTAGAAAGCCATGAGCCGTATGCTTTAAGTGTTAAGATAACTTGTAATTCATGGCTCATGGCTCAAAACTCACGGCTCCTCGCCTCATATCGCTATCACATTTCACTAACACAATTCTATTGTCGAGCCGTATAATCTTGCGTTTAGTGTCAGTGAGTAGCTGATGCGTTGGTAAGCATAGTAGAAAGAGAAAGGAGATATAAACATGTCAAAAGCAACAGTAGAATTGACTGATACGTCCTTCGAGACCAGCGTTGAGAAGGGACAAGGCTTGGTATTGGTGGACTTTTGGGCCGAGTGGTGTGGGCCTTGTCGCCAAATTGCGCCAATTGTGGATCAAATTGCAACTGAAAACGAAGGTAAATTGACCGTTGGCAAAGTAGATGTGGATGCCAACCAAATGGTCGCGCAAAAGTATGGCGTGATGAGCATTCCAACCTTGATGCTGTTCAAGAATGGCAAGTTGGTTGAGCGCATGGTTGGTGCAATGCCCAAGGCGCGTTTGATGCAGAAAATTAGCCCACACCTAAGCTAAATTTTCGACTATTCACTGACCTATAAAGCAAGGGGTTGCGCTGAAACGCAGCCCCTTGCTTTTTTTGATCAAAGAAAATTTAAACGTGCAATAGCATAAGCACGATATCCTCTATGCCCGCAAGGCGGAGATGATATTGTACAGGGCTGTTCAAAAGTCGCCTCGTCCTTCCCGCGAAAGCGGGAATCTATAACCGAACAGGCGTCGTTTGACTGGTTTGCCGCATTTTTGACCGGCCTCGTTATGGATCTCCGCTTTCGCGGAGCTGACGGGTTAAGTGAAGTGCTAATTTTTGAACAGCCTTATGATATTGTGTGTGCGGCACAATTTACGCCGCAGGCATTTATGCTAACATTTACCCCCTCATGCAAGAAACGCTCGAACTTTTAGCCGCCGCCAAAGCACAATTGGCCGATATTCAAACCCTCGTTGACGCGCTTCGGGAGCGTCTTTGACATTGCCAACAAGCAAACCCGCGCCGATGAATTAGAAGCGCAAGCCGCCGATCCCGCCATTTGGGGCGACCCGATGCGGGCGCAAGGCGTGATGCGCGAATTGTCGGGGCTAAAACAGTCGGTAAATGACTTTAAAGCGCTCGAACAACGCGCCCAAGATGCGCAACTGTTGATCGAACTGGCCGAGGAGGCCAGCGACGATGATACTGCCCGCGAAGTTGCCAGCGAGATTACGGCGTTGCAAACACAAATGGCGCACATTGAGCGCGAATTGATGTTTTCGGGCAAGCACGATCATTCCGATGCCATCATCACCATTCAGCCCGGCGCGGGTGGGGTGGATGCGCAAGATTGGGCCGAGATGCTGTATCGCATGTATTTGCGCTGGGCCGAGGCCAATGATTTTAAGGTCTCGGAGATGGATTATTCACCGGCTGAGACGGCGGGCATCAAAAACGCTACTTTGTCCATTCGTGGCGATAAAGCGTATGGCTGGCTACGCAGTGAAAAAGGCACACATCGGCTGGTGCGCATGTCGCCGTTTAATGCGGGTAACAGCCGCGAAACCTCGTTTGCGCGGGTCGAGGTTTACCCAGACTTGCAGGACGATGAGCTTGACATCGAACTCAATCCGGCTGATCTCGAAATCGAGACGCATCGCTCACGCGGGGCGGGCGGGCAAAATGTGCAAAAGAACGAGAGCGCCATCCGCATTCGGCATTTGCCGACCGGCATTATCGTCACCTGCCAAGACCAACGCAGCCAAACCCAAAACCGCGAGCGGGCGCTACACATTCTCAAGGTGCGGCTACAAGAAATTGAGGAGCAAAAACGCGACGCTGAATTGCGCCAGCTCAAGGGCGAAGTGGTGGATGCCAATTTCGGCTCGCAAATTCGCAGCTATGTGCAGCATCCGTATCAATTGGTGAAAGACTTGCGCACCGACCACGAAACCGGCAATATCGTCTCGGTGCTAAATGGCGATCTGAATGGCTTTATGGAAGCCTTTTTGCGGATGGGATAGCGAATTACGAATGATCTATTCGTCAAAATAATCGCCGTCGAGTTTGGGCACTTTGAGCAAGCGCGACGTCACGCCGACTTCATACTCGATCATCAATCTCGCCAGCCGCTGACCATCTACCAAAACAATCTTCTCGACCGATTTGGCGAAATCAGCGGCTTGGGGTGTAAACGCCGAGGTGGTGATAAACACGCCTTTGTTGGCGCGTTGCCCGGCCAATGCGCCATAAAAAGCCTGCACTTCTGGCCTGCCCACCGAGTTTTGCCAACGCTTGGCCTGCACATATACCTTTTCAAGACCAAGCTTGTCGAGCGAAATGATGCCATCAATCCCGCCATCGCCCGATCCGCCCACGCGCTGCAAATCGGTGCGGCTTGTGCCGTATCCCATACGGTGTAGCAAATCTAAGACCACCGTTTCAAAATAAGCCGGCGATACCCGCGCCAGTGTGTCGAGCAATTCGCTCACGACCGCATTATGCAATTCAGCCAGCGCATTTTCTAAGCGTTCATCGGGGCTTGTGCTTTTGTCAATGGTCGGCGCATGATTATTGTCGGTCTCAGGTGTTTGCCCACGTAGCCGAGCCAATTTAAAGTCGCTGGCCAACGCTTCTATCTTTTCGGCTGACAATGGCGAGGGGTTGTCTTGAACAAATTTTAGCCCAACAGATGTGAGCTGCCAAAAGCCGCGCCGGGTGTTGGCTGATAGCCCTGCCCGTTTTAGCCGATCATGTGCCCAGCCGATACGGTTTTTGTAGATCAGTTGTGCCCCGCTGGGCAACAACATCTGGCGTTCTTCGTCGGTTAGCCCCATCGCCGTTGCTGCCGCCTCATGCACATCACGCGCCGCCGCACCAGCCACATGGCTCGCCAAATAGCGCAGCACTGGGTCAATAAATTGGTCGTAAGTCGGGATGCTCATGGGTCAAATGGGTGGGTGAATTATAGGCCCAACATCCAAACAACCCCCACACACCATCTTTATAAGTTCTGAATAACTGCGTCATATGCTTAAAACAAGCTACATTAACCATAGCATTTCAGCAAAACATAAGAGACACAAAAACGCAAGGACACAAGATGGATACACAATCAACCTCCCCAAACCTGCGCGCCAAACGCAAACAGCGCTTGTTCAGTGGCACATTGGTCGCACTGGTATTGGCCGCCTCGGCCCAACCCACCCATGCGGCCTTGCCAACCGATGCAGCCAGCACCCGTGCCGCTGCCCCCGAAGCCTGCACCCAGCCCCAAGCCACCTTTGGCCGCTTATTCAACAACCTGCCCGCCGCCGCGTGGGATAACGCCGATCTCGACAAATTGGCGACCTATATGATGGCGGCCCGCGAAGAAAACCCCACCCCCGAAACTGAGCGCGATGCCGAAGAAGCCGCCGAAATTGATGCCGGTTACACCTATGTCGGGCAATTTATTGACCACGACATCACACTCGATGACCGCTCGAACGACCTAACCACGCCGACCGACCCATATACGCTCAAAAATTTCCGCACCCCCCAATTCGATCTCGATTCGGTGTATGGCAAAGGACCTAGCCAGTCGCCCGATTTGTATGAGGCCGACGGCCTGCATCTCAAACTTGGGGCGGCGCTGACGGGCAGTTCCGACACAAAAGCGGTTGATGTGCCGCGCAAAGCCAACGGACAAGCCTTGCTCGGCGACCCGCGCAACGACGAAAACCGCATCGTTGGGCAATTGCATACGCTCTTTTTGCGTTTCCACAACCAAATCGCCGACCGAATTAAGGCACAAAACCCCAATTTGACCAACGCCCAAGTATTTGAACGCGCCAAACAGCAAGTGGTTTGGCATTACCAGTGGGCCGTCTTAGACGACTTTTTGCCGATCATGATTGGGCAACGGGCCACCGACGCGGTGGTGCAGCGCAACAATAACACCGGCGCATGGAGCAGCAATCTGCGGTTTTACACCCCGTGCGCCAACATGCCGGTCGAGTTTAGCGTGGCGGCCTATCGTTTCGGGCATTCGATGGTGCGGGCGTTCTATCGCATTAATGAATCAGTTGATCGCTTAGAGGTCTTTGTGCCCGGTCATGCGCCCGGGGCCGACCTAACCGGTTTTGGCCCATCGCCCAGCAATTTCGCCATTGATTGGAAGTTTTTCTTTCAAATGCAACCCACGCGACAAGTCAACCTGCCCCAAGCCTCGTATAAATTGGACAATTCGCTCACCTTCGCGCTCAGCCAATTGCCGCTGCCCGCCACCGGCACAGGCCCCGCCACCCTCTCGAAGCGCAATTTGATGCGCAGCGTGCAACTCGGGTTGCCGTCGGGGCAAGAGGTGGCCCGCGCGATGGGTGTGACGCCATTGCCCGACAGCAAAATTTTGGTTGGCAAAGCCACTGGCGATGAAGCCGATGCCACCAGCATCACGGCCATCTCGCCCGCCTTCGCTGGCAAATCGCCGCTGTGGGTGTATGTTTTTGCCGAAGCCACCGCCCGTGCTTACAATGTGAACGACGGCAAAATTACTGGCGAACAAAACAACCCGTTTCGCCTCGGCCCCGTTGGCGGGCGCATTGTGGCCGAGACATTCGTCGGATTGATGAAATCTGACCCAAATTCGGTGCTCAATCAACCCAATTTCCGCCCCAATGCCAATTTCTTAGACCGACAAGGGCGTTTTGGCTTCCGCGATTTGGTGCGGGCGGTGGTAGACCCTGTCTCTTATACACATCT
>JAHBAL020000517.1 GCA_018500105.2 Anaerolineae bacterium | reverse complement strand
TCGTCGCTGTGTGCATAATCATGAACACCTCGCGCACATCGTTTGGCAAAATAGGGCGAAAATGGCTGATCTCGATCGGGGCATTCATCACTTGGCGCGGGCGCACAAAAACAGGCGACGGCGGGGTGATGGGTGGCGCGGGCGGCGGTTGTTGCGCCTGTTGTCGTTGTTGAATCGAACGAAACAATTCGACTGCATTGGTGCGGTTGGTCGGCAATTTGGGTTTGAGCACTTGGGCGGCATTGGCAGCGGGCGCCATTGGCGAAAGCACACCGGCACGGCTCACAATTGGCGAACGGGCGGCTTGTGCCGCCTGAGCGCGGGCATAGCTGCCCTCCACCACAATCGGTTCCTCGGCTTGTGTCGGCACTTGATGCTCCAAATGCCCCTCAGATTCGGAGGCGGGAGCCGATTCGGCAAAATTTGCCTCGTGCGAACGAGGTCGCCAGCCGTGTTCATCGGCCAATTGTGCAATTTGGTCGCGGGTCATCGGCCCGCGCAAATAACTCATTGTCCAGCGGGTTTGCAAAAATCGCGCCCCGCTGGTCACATTTTGCACCAAAAACGTGCGCTGCGGCAAGGTCGCCAATGGGCCTTCCATTTCATCGCGGTCAAAGCCAACGCCTGCACCCTCAAGTCCCTCTAGCGCTCGGTTGCGATCGCGCTCGGTGCGCAGCCGTCCAATCATCCACGTGCCAATATTCGACAAGCCCTTGTAATCTAAGTCGCCCGGATTTTGGGTCGCCAAAAACATGCCCAAGCCCGATGCTCGCCCTTGTTTGAGCAACGCCATGATCGGGGCTTTGGTGGCGGGATTGCGCGGAGAAGGCGGGCAATAGCCAAATATTTCATCGAAATACACCAAACATTTCAGCACCGAAGTTCCGGTTTGGGCACGCATCCATGTCACAATTTGCGAGAGCAAGAGCGTGACAAAAAATTGGCGTTCGGACTCGCCCAAATGCGCCAAATAAAAAATGCTGGCGCGGGTTTTGCCGGTTGGGTTCGAGCCGCCCACGCCGCGAATGGGTTTGGTCAAGGCTTCGATGTTGATCGGGTCGCCCATTTGCCACGCCTGAAACGACGGCGACGCCGCCAAATTGTTAAGCGCCATTGCCAAATCGAAACGGTCGGCCTTGGGGTAAAACGCCTCAAGGTCAAGCACGCCGACGCGGGTGACGGGCGGGCTTTGAATCATGCGAATGAGCAGGGTAATGTCGAGCGGTTGCTGCGCCCGCCATGCCGATTCAAAAATAGTCGCCAGCAAAATATGCTCGCGGCTCTTGATTGGGTCGGCGTTGATGCCGATCACTTCGAGCAAGGCCGAACATGTCTGGGCGATGCGTTCACGCAGCACATCGGCATTTCGCGCCCAAGTGATGTTGGTTTCGGGCGGCGGATGCAGCCCTTGCAGCACATTCACAGGGATGCCGGCCTCGCTGCCGGGCGTGTAGATGCGCACATCTACACGCTCGTTAAATTGTTTGATGCGTTCCGGGCTAATGCCCGATTTTGCCAACCCGTTGCGCCATGTGGTGGCGGTTTGCTCGGCCAGTTCGTCGGGCAGAATGCCTTGTTGCTCGGCGCTGCTGACATCTACCCAAGGGCGAAAACGGTCGGCTGACAGATCGGGGAATGATAAGGCCAAATTTGTAATATCGCCTTTGGGGTCAATAATGATCGCGGGGATGCCCTGCAACAACACCTCTTCGAGCACGGTCACGCCCAAGCCGGTTTTGCCGGTTCCGGTCATGCCCAAGCAGAGCGCGTGCGTCGTCAACTCGCGGATGTTGAGCAATAGCGGCTCATCCATTGGCGCTTGATTTACCGCGCTGAACTCGCGCCCGAGGTAAAGTTTGTTGGGTTGGACAATCATTAGCGTTTTATTATGAAAATGTTCTTAACAGGCGAAGTATAACATCCGCCTAAATCAAAGCCGAAACGGGCAGTATCCGACTAAATACCGAGATAATTCAATGTTCTCTACAAGTAAAATCTAATTGACGAGTGTTGCAAAGACAGTTATCGTGATAGGGTATTTTAATTTATGTGCTGTCCTGTTTATGCGAAGCGCCCTCAACAGCCCGCGCATCGGCTCATCTGCGCCGTGTGGCTGTGTTTGCTGCCAATGGTGGCGGCGATGCTGCTTGGGCCAGCGCCAACGGCACAAGCCAATACGGCTGACCCCATCAACGAAATTGACCTCAGTATTTGCGATATCGCACCCTCAGCGCCGCAAAAACTTTCGCACGAGCCATTTCAATTATTTGTATGCGTTCAACAAGCTGGCCCGCGTGATGTGACCAATGTGCGGGTGACCGTTGACGTGCCATTGGGGATTGAGTTTTTATCAGCCAGCTATACCAAACACACTCCGACAGGGAGTGGGCGATGCAGTTTTGCACCGCTGCCCAACTCAAAAACCCTAAACGGTGTGGTAACGTGTGAAAGTAGCCCGCTCAATTCGGGCGGCGAAATGCACATTACGCTCAATTTATTTACCCGATTGCCACAAGGCTATATTTTTCGCGCTTATGCCAGCGGCGACCCTTGGCTTTACGATTCGCCAGCTAACAACAGCCGCGAATCAAGCCTCTTTGGGGTCATTCAGCGTCGCCAAACCGAGGTCATTGTAG
>JAHBAL020000221.1 GCA_018500105.2 Anaerolineae bacterium | reverse complement strand
CTTTTGCCCACCCCTAACCCCTCCCAACTGGGAGGGGGACAAAATTCCCCTCCCAGTTGGGAGGGGTTAGGGGTGGGCAAAAGTGCGTCACGAATCAACTCGCGGCAACGCGCATCAACCGCCAGCATGGCGCGTTTGTCATCTGGCGAAACGCCCAAACCGGCGGCAACGCTATCGCGCAAGCTAGGAATATTGAGGTTGGGCAGGCGTGTGAGGGCAAAGAGCAAATCCACCAGCGCTTCGCCGGTGGGTATTTCGCCCAAGGTGTGCAAGCCGTCTCGAATTTGTGCGCCATGCAATTCGCACAAATAGCCCTGAATATCTTCGAGCATGTGCGAGAAATCAACCCCCTGCATCTCGACAATGGTGATGGGCACGCCTTCGTCGGTTTCATATAAATCCCAAGTATGGCCGTGCAATTCGGCTTGCTTTTGCGAAATGCGCCTCAAGTCATCATCTAAATGCGTTTTTTTCATTAGCGCCCAAATCTGCCGCTGCAAGGTTGGCAATTTGCTTGGGTCGGTGGCCTCGAGTTGATAATACTCATCCACCAATTGCAGCAGTTCATTTAGGTCGTCATATAGCTCGGCGTTGGTCAACGGCGGGGTGAGATGATCTACGATGACGGCATGGGCGCGACGTTTGGCCTGCATCCCTTCGCCGGGGTCATTCAAAATAAACGGATAAATGAGCGGCACATCGGCCAAAAAGGTGTCGGGGTAACAGTGTTGCGACAGCCCCAACGATTTGCCGGGCAGCCATTCGAGCGTGCCATGCTTGCCCATGTGAACAATGGCATCGGCCCCCCAGCCGCCTTCGGCCTGCGGCTTGGCGAGCCAAGCGTAAAACGCATGGTAATGATGCGTGGGTGGCAGATCGGGCGTGTGATAAATCAGGCGCGGGTCCATGCCATAGCCGCGTGGCGGCTGCAACCCAATAAATACGTGTTCAAATTGCAGCCCAGCAAACACCAATTTGCCCTGATGATGAAAAGCGCCCCCCGGCGGCTCGCCCCAGCGCCCATCCACTTGTTGCTTTTGCAATTGGCTGAGTTCGCTGTGCCAGCGGGCATAATCATTTTTGCCAACGCTGCCGATGGCTTGTTCAAGCTGAAAGTCGGCCAAAAATTCTTTGTCATAGCTGCCCCGCGCAATCAGCATGTGAATGAGGGCATCGCTGAGCGATTTTTGGGGATCGGGTGATTTTTCGCCCGACGACTCGGTTGAGCTTGCATCCCATTCGCGCACGGCTTGTTCCCAATCGCCCGTGCTATAACCGGCTTGCTGCATGTGATTGAGCAGGCGCGTGAGCGAGGCGGGCGAATCTAGCCCGACCGCATTGCCTATCTTGGCGGCTTTGGCCGAGGAATTGGTCAGCACAAAGGCGATGCGCTTTTCGGCATTGGGCTTGTGGCGCAAGGCCGCCCATTTTAGGGCAATGCCCACCACGCGCCGAATGCGGTCGGGCGCGACCTCGAACGTGAGCGTGTGATCTTGTTTAAAGCCAATTGGCGGGCCGATGACGGCCCCGTCAAATTCGGGCAGCACAACGGTGGTAATGGTGTCACGCGGGTTTAGCCCGCGCATACTGGCTTCCCATTGGGCGCGGGTGCTGCTGCTCATGGGCGCTTGAATGACGACACAATCGCCGATCATGCCAGCCGGTTCACCCTCAGCGCCGCCTTTAGCGCTGCTTTTAGCGTCGCTATCGCGCCACAAGCCAGCATTGGCGAGGGTCGAAATAAACACATCGGCCACGCCCTCTAGCCCCAATGCGGCAAGGTTGGCGTCTTTGGTGGCGGGCACATAAATGGGCAGCGCCTGCGCCCCTTGCGCCTCGATCTCGCGCACGAGCGCATCTACAAACGCCATGTTGCCGCTGAGGTGATAGGCGCGGTAAAACAAAATGCCAACCGTGCGGCAATTTGGGTCTTGGCTTTTGACAAAGGGTTTGGCAAGGCCGAGTTGGGCTTGAGCGATGGGCGGCTCATAGCCCAACCCTGTGGCGAGCAAATGGTCGCTTAAAAAGCGCAGCAATTGCGCCAAATTGTCGGCCCCGCCTGCACGGAAATAGCCGAGGGTGTCGGTTTGCACGGCGGGCGACACGGTGCTAAATTTTGCCAGCCCGATGTCGGGCACATCGGTTCCTGATACCAGCAACAAGGCTTTGCCATATTCAACACAATGGTCGTGCAATTGGCTGAGCAGCGTTTCATCGAGCGTGAGCAGCCGCGCCAAGACAATTTTGACCTCGCTGACCTGATCTAAGATGAACGCATCAACTTTGCTGCGGCTGTCAAACTCGGCGGCATTAAAGCCGCGTATGTTGGCAAATTCGGCGGGCAAAAGCGCCTTGGCTTTGTCCAAAATCAGCAAATCGGTGTCGGCGTGAGTGAGAAAGACAAAATCGGCAGCTGCTGGGCGAATTTGAACCGGCGCGGGGCTAACAGGCAGCGGCGCAATGGGCTTGGCGGTTTGTGTTTGCCAATCATAGGCCTGAAAGGCATAAGGTGTAAGGGATGCTGGCGGCGGCAAATAGGCGTTGGCCGCGATCATGGCTTCGATGTAGTCGTATAGCGCCATCACTTGGGCGTCGGTGTGCATGTTTTGCAACCATACCGCCGCGCCGTCAAAAATCAGCATGACGACATTGGCAAGCGGGCACGGGCCAAGGCACGCCCCTTCACCCATTGTCAGGTGCACTCGGTTGCGGATCTTGCGCCGCTCCCATTCAGTTTGATAGAGCTGCACCGGCACGGGTGCATAGCCACGTTCTACGTGACCACAACATCAGCCACGACACACAAACAGGTGGCCCTGTTTCAGCACGAGGTTGATGAGTTTGCCGTCGCTACGGCTGACGCGATTTTGGTTCATGGTTGGAGGGGGGAGGGGGGAGGTTGCAGAGTTGCAGGTTGCAGGTTGCAGGTTGCAGAGTTGCAGGTTGCAGAGTTGCAGAGTTGCATAGTTGCAGAGTTGCAGGTTGCAGGTTGCAGGGTTGCAGGTTGCAGGTTGCAGGTTGCAGGT
>JAHBAL020000550.1 GCA_018500105.2 Anaerolineae bacterium | reverse complement strand
TTTGAACAGGAGCCGTTGGCAAAAGATAGCCCATTACGCAGCATGGAACATGTGGTGATTACACCGCACATGGCGGCCTATTCCGAAGAAGCATGGCACGGCCTACGAGTCGAAGTGTGCGAAGTGGTCAGCGACTGGATTCGAGACAGTTGGTCATCGGCGGTGGTGAATCCGCAAGTAAAAGGCAATTTGCGCCCAAGAATTTAACCATGAACACTCAATTAACCCCCAGCCAATGGCTGACCCGACTGGTGCAAATTCCCAGTGTCACCCCACCCCACGCAGGGCCACGTGCTGGCGTGGCTGGCGAAGCTCGCATCGCCGCCCAACTGGCGCAGTGGTTTGGCGAATTGGGCGGCGAAGTCATCGTCGAAGACGCTCACCCCAACCGCCCAAACGTGTATGGCATTTGGCGCAACCCCAACAGCCAACGCTGGATCGGGCTGGATGTGCATACGGATACGGTGGGCGTTGAGCAAATGCTGGGCGACCCATTTAGCGGCGAGGTGCGTGATGGCAAAGTATGGGGACGTGGCGCGGTTGACAACAAGGCCTCGCTGGCGGTGGCGCTGACATTATTGCAAGCCATGCAACACAGCGGCAGCTTGCCCGCCGCCAATTTGATCGTGGCGGCAGTGGCAGATGAGGAAATGGCGCTAGGTGGGGCCTATGTGTTTGACGCATGGTTGCGCCAACAAGGCATGACGCTAGACGAATTGCTGGTGGCCGAGCCGACGCAATGTGCCCCCTGCTATGGGCACATGGGCAGCGGGCGGGTGTATTTTACGGTGCAGGGGGTGTCTACTCACACCGCCCAACCCCATTTGGGCAAAAACGCGGTGATTGGCGCGGCGCGTATTGCGCTGGCGATGCAGGCCGAACACGAGCGCTTGCAAACCTTACCCGCCACGCCGGTCGGCAAAGGCCAATTGACGGTGGTGCATTTGATAGGCGGACGTGCGCCCAATATTGTGCCAGACGAAGCCGCGCTGGGGGTGAATCGCCGCATTACCAGCGACGAAGATGCCGAAGCCGTATTGCAAGGGCTGGCCGATTTAGGCCGCGCCACCGCCGGTTTGCCGCTAAGCTACGACATTCACCGCCCAATGGCGGCCTTTTTGCAAGACCCAGCGTCGCAGATGGTGCAACAATTTTCGGCTTGGTCTGACGAACGCCCCATCACTGTGCCCTATTGCACCGATGCGGCGGCCTACAGCCCCGACACGGTGCGCAATTTGCTCGTGCTCGGCCCCGGCTCCATTGACCAAGCACATGGCGCAGAAGAATGGGTGGAAATCAGCGAACTTGAGCGTTTATTGGCAATTTATCGGCAATGGTGGCAAAAATTGTAGTCCAACAAAAAAAACTACAATAATGGTTAATGCGGCGATTTTTTAATTTAATCTGGCTACTTGTTTTTCTATGTATATTCGGTGTGTCAATCACCTTGCAGCCTAAGGATAGCTCGGTTTATGCTTTGCGTGATGGGCAAAATGACAACCCTAAACTCTATTTGCCCATTGTTCGGCGCGTTGAACCGCCAATTTTGACCAGCCCAAAACTCATTTATCGCACAAAAAACCCTTTTGCATATTCAGAAACACAGCTTGATGCAAATGGCATTGCTCATATTGTGTTTGTGGAACATAATAGTAATCAAGAACGGTCCCCCAATAAAGTGATCTATCTGAGAATAAAAAACGGCGAAGAATTATTACGTTTCGTATTCTCAGACCCGAACCGCGCAGTGGGACATGCCGAGTTATCTATTGATGACAATCAAAATGCACACCTATATTTTAGAAGTTGCCTTGGCGATCTTAGTAATTGGACAAGTTGCGTTATAAAAAAAACGATCATCAAACAGAATCACAATGGGGTTGCACCTACAACTGTTGACTTAGTTAAAAACAATGTAAATGATGCCGCGCTCCTACCCTCAGGTTTAATTCTCTATAAAGATATTGCCTATTACACGTATCGTTCCAATCCTTTACAAATTCAAAAAATTTCGCCAACGATTGAAAAGGAAATCAACATCAATGTCGTAAACGATACAAACTTAGCTGCAACACGCACAAGGTTCGTTATTGCCCCCAACGGCAGCCTGCACTTTTTAATCCAATTTGCATCTGTGCCTTCACCAATCTATGGCTGGATTAAAGATGGGCGTTTAATAAGTAGCACATCCTTGAGCGGTTTTGGATACGAGTTACGGCTCACTGATACAGGGTTAATTCGCGCAGTGACGTTTGGCGAAGCCGCCCCAAACGCGCTGGCATTTGTATATGATTTTGATCAATCTGGCACGTTAACTAAGCAAAAAACAGTCACCCTAACCCAAAACTCAGAGATCAAACCTAGCGCACATTTTATTGCTTCGATAGATGGCAACGAAGATTTCCCAGATTTCATTTTCTCTAATCCCAGTGGCGCACTGATGTGTTTAAAGGGCAGCAATAAAACCATTGAGATAGATCGAAGCGAAATCACTTCAACAGTGCAATCTGCAGGGTATGAGACTTATATCCTGCCCGCTTGGACAACCAGTTTTACCCAAGCCAGTCAAGCATCATCATTGTTAGTGCTGATGGCTGTAAATCAAAAAGGCTGTTTTCAGGGACTTTGCGCTGAATCTATTGTCAAGGGTGTCGCTTTTTCTTTGAATTGTGAAAAGCCAAATAACTATACCCCTATCGAAATCAATACGAGGTCAAATTATTCGCCAGCGTTCGCACGAAATGGCAGCAAACTTGCGATGCTTATCCCCAGCCCCAATATCGGGCTGTATGAAGTTCATACGCCTTAACCGTCATCGAGGATAAGCGCAAGAAACCGATTGCGCCGAAGCAGCCATTCGCCTATGATAGGGACATGCAAACTAACCTAACCTTGAGCGAAGACGAGATGTGGCAGGCGTTTACCAACAAAGACGCGGCCTATGATGGACGTTTTTTTGTGGCAGTGCGCACGACCGGCATCTATTGCCGCCCCAGTTGCCCGGCCAAACCCGCCCGCAAAAATGTGGCCTTTTTCGCCGATTGTGATAGCGCCGAGGCCGCAGGCTACCGAGCTTGCAAACGTTGTCATCCGCGTGAGCTACTTTTGCCCGCCGAGGCGCTGGCGCAAGATACCGTGCGTTGGATCGAGCAACACGGGCATGCCCGTTTGAGCGAATTGGGCAGCGCAATGAATGTCAGTCCGTTTCATTTGCAGCGCACCTTTAAGCGCGTCATGGGGCTATCGCCGCTCGAATATGCCAAATCGTTGCGGGTGCAACGGCTGAAAACGGCCTTGCGTGGCCCAGACGCGCAGCCCACCCGCAGCACCGACGCCATTTACGAGGCCGGTTTTAACACCGCCAGCCGCGCCTACGAGCAACTCGACGCGATTGGCATGACGCCCAGCGCCTATCAAAAAGGAGGTCGCGGCATGGCCATCGCTTATGGGCTGGTGGATTGCAGTTTGGGGCGCATGTTAATTGCGGGCACGCCACGCGGCTTGTGCGCAGTGTATTTTGGCAACGACGACGCCGAGCTTGAGCGCGAATTGCGAGACGAATATCCCGCCGCGCATATTGAGCGCCACAGCGAGGGCACATGGATGACGTGGGCGCAGGCTATTGCGCAATATTTGCTGGGGGCGCAGCCATATCACAGCCTGCAAAAATTGCCGCTCGATGTGCAAGGCACGGCATTTCAAGCGCGGGTGTGGCAGGCCCTGCGCCAAATTCCGCCCGGCCAAACCCGTAGCTATGCCGATATCGCCCAAGCCATTGGGCAGCCCAGCGCCACCCGCGCTGTCGCCAATGCCTGCGGGGCTAACCGCGTCGGCCTCGTCATCCCTTGTCATCGTGTCGTGCGCGAAAATGGCGACACCGGCGGCTATCGCTGGGGCATCGCCCGCAAAGAAGCGCTGTTGGTGGCGGAACATAGGTAGGGGGTTAATGGTTAACGAGTAACGAGTAATGAGTAATGAGTAAGGCCATTCAGCGAAAATAAGTGATCGCTTGAAAATCTTATAGACAAACAAAATAGATCTTGCATATTTACCTGCCAATTTTTAGATGTTTACAAGCCAAAACATTTGCGAGTGCCGCGCCCGCGCGGGGATCAATCCCCGCG
>JAHBAL020000272.1 GCA_018500105.2 Anaerolineae bacterium | reverse complement strand
TTGATTTTTACCACAAAGCGCACAAAGAACTCAAAGATTTGCATTGGTAAACCTTTCTTTTCTTTGTGATCTTTGTGTTCTTTGTGGCGAAATATTTTTTCCTAAGCTAGCCAATCGCCAAAATGCGCACGCATCCGCGCCGCCAAGGCTGCATATTGTTCTTCGCTAAAACCGATATAGGGCGACAGCAAACGCAAGGGAAAATCCAGCCCGCCCAGCCGCACGATCATTTTGTCGTATGCGCCGTCAATGCGTTCTTCGGCCAGCAGCGGCCCAAATACAATGCGCAACATATCGTGAAATTCGTGATGCAACCGATACACTTCCTCAATTTGCCCAGCCACGCCCGCCGCAAAAAGTGCTTTGGCTTTGGCGGGGACCATCGGGCCGAAACTGCTGAGCAATGAACACGGCCCGTAATTGCAGCCGTGCATGAAATTGCCTTCGCCGAAGAAATGCTGAATTTCGGGCGCGTTGGTCATCAAATCACGCGCACGGTCAAGCCCGCCGCCGGTGTTTTTTGTGGCAACAAGGTTGGGCACAACATCGGCAATGCGCCGATAGTCAGCGCCAGTGAGCAGGCGCTTGGTGCGTGGCAAGTTGTAATGCAAAAAGCCCGAATCGGGGAACGTGCCACACACATCCACAAAAAAGCGTATCATTTCTTCGTCACGCAAGGCCGCCCAACTAGGCAGCGAGATTTGAAATGCCCGAAAGCCAGCCTCGTGCGCCATTTGGATACGCTCGACGATATTAGCGGTCGAAAGCCCAATCACCCCAACCATCGTATGCACGTCCGGCTGGTTGGTTTCTTCGCGGAAAATGCGCACAATTTGTCTAAATTGTGCGGTATCAACTGCATAGCCTTCGCCCGCCGTGCCAAAAATATAAATATGCCGAAAACCTTGCGCCAAGACGGTTTGCACCTCGCGGCGAAATATCGGCTCGATCAGTTGTTCGCGCTCGTCCCAAGGGATCTCGCACGAAATTAAGATGGCTTGTGGATAACGTTGTTTGATTGTCATCGGGTTTAAATCTCAAAAGTTATCAGACAAGTTTATGCGATAAAGTAAACACAAAGGCATATATGTCATTTTAAAATCCGACCTACACTTATTTTGATTATGGTATATAATAGTTGTCTGACAACTTTATTTTAGTATATAGAATAAAGTTTGTCAAGCTGAGATTTGCCCAAGCCAAAGTGTTATGTTGATCACGCCAGAACCCGCTGCAACGGGCGAAAAACACGCCTTTAAAAATCTCATCCGCGAACGCATGAAAGCGTTTATTGTGGATGAGAAGCTGAAGCCGGGCGACAAATTACCAACCGAAGAAGTGCTGTGCGAACGGCTACAAATTAGCCGAAGCGCCCTGCGCGAAGCGCTCGCCAGCCTAGAGGCATTGGGCATGATCGAAGCACGGCAAGGCAGCGGGCGCGTGGTGCGCGATTTCAACTTCGACGCCATTTTGTCGAACCTCGCCTACGGGTTTGTCATTCGCCGCCAAACTCGCCAACACATTAAAGATGTGCGCAAGGCGCTCGACTTGTTTTTTATTGAAAGTATCGTCATGGTCGCCACTGAGGCCCAGATCGAAGAATTGCGCCAGAAGGTGCGCGATATTCAACAAAAAATGCGTAACAAAGATAGTTATGTCAAGGAGGATTATGAGCTACACCGCGCCATGTTTGCTATCACAGGCAACCCGCTGGCGCAACAACTATTCGAGATCACATGGGACGCCAATTTGCACATTGATGACGGCGACGGCACACCACCCCGCCAAGCATCGCGGCGACATGAATTGAGCACCCACAGCAATATTGTCGAGGCCATCGCCCTGCGCGACATCGTTGGCGCCCGCATGGCCGTTTTGGCCCACTACAAGCATATGGACAGAGTCCTAAGTTCTGAGTCCTAAGTTTTAAGTGCAAAGTGTAAAGTAAAAAGTGCTAAGTGCTAAGTGCTAAGTGCTAAGTGCTAAGTGCTAAGTGCTAAGTGCTAAGTAAAAAGTGCAGATTAGCTCCAACCCATCTCTGATCACTCATCACTTAGGACTTAGCACTTAGGACTTAGCACTTTTTACTTTTTACTTTTTACTTTGCACTTTGCACTTTGCACTATCTACTATCTACCTATGAAAAAATACAAAGCCGCCGTGATTGGCCTTAGCCATATTTCTCAAGCCCGTGCACCCAAGCCGAGCGGCATGCCCGCCGTTCAGCCGTTGCCTCGCTCGCACGTGGCAGCCTACGCCATGCACCCGCAAACTGAATTGGTGGGTGCATGTGATCTTATGCCCGCCGCATTTGAACGGTTTAACAACACGTGGCGCGATGTGTGCCCAGATACGCGGCTATATACCGATTACCGCGAGATGTTGGCACAAGAAAAACCCGATATCGTCAGCGTGATTACGCCCGACGACAAACACGCCGATATTGTGGTGAACGTGGCCGATAGTGGTGTAAAAGCCATTTGGTGCGAGAAACCTATCGCCACCACCTTGGCCGATGCCGACCGCATGATCGAGGCGGTCGAGCGCAATGGCGTGGCGATGACGGTGAGCCACACCCGCCGCTGGATGCCGATTTTTCATCGTGTGCGCGATTTGGTGCGCGACAAAACCTATGGCGATTTGAAACTGGTGACAGCAACTTCTTATTATTCACGCGCCATGATGTTTCGTAACGGCACGCATCTGTTCGACATGCTTTACTTTTTGGCCGATTCCGAGCCAGAGTGGGTGATCGGCGAACTGGAAGACGGTTTTGATGGCTTTGATCGCTATCAGGGTGATGGCGGCAATTTGATCAGCAGCGAACCCTCGGCCAATGCCTACATCAAATTTAAAAATGGGGTGCGGGCCAATGTGCTGATGGTAAAAAGTAACAATTCGACCAACATTATCGAACTGGTGTTTGACAGTGCCGTTGTGCGGCTCGATGGCGGCCCACAAATTATGGTCTCTCGTGTGGATGGGCCACCCGCCACCGCAACCCGCGGGGCGATTGGTGTCACCGAAATCATCGGCTACAGCGAGTGGTCGGCAGACCGCGAATTGGCAGTGGTGATCGAACTGGTTCATGCACTCGACACCGGAAGCATGCCCGCCATTTCGCCGCCGCGTGTGGCACGCACCACCCTTTCGCTGTTGCTAGGGGTCATCGAATCTCACGCCAAAGACAACGCCAAAGTGAGGTTGGGCTAAATGCACGCGCTGCTCATCGGCCCCGAAAACCCGCATTTCGCCGGGCATTTGCGCACATTGCAAACTTTGCCAGAGGTGACGCGCATCAGCGTTTGCTGTGCCGACAGCAGCGACATGAGCTTGCTAGAGGCGGCGGTGGCGGGCGATGCGCCCAAAGTAGTGGCGCGCTTTGCCTCGGTGAATGCGGCTTTGGCAGGCGAACATTACGACTTCGTGCTAGGCTGCCCGCGCAACGATCGCGCCTTGGCGGTATACGCGGCGGTTTTTGCCCATAAACTGCCAGCACTGGCCGAAAAACCGCTTGGCCGCAGTGCCGCCGAGGCCGAAACCATTTGCCAAATGGCCGATGCGGCAGGGGTAACGTTGGGCGTATGCTATCAAAATCGTTATAACCCGGTAGTGCGCTATGCCCGCGAGTTTATCGCGGCGGGGTATTTGGGGCGGCTAATGCAGGTGCAAACCCGCTATGTCACCACCAATATCGCGGCCCGCGACCCCAATCATTGGCTATTTAAACGCGAATGTATTGGCGGCGGAGTATTGCAGTGGCTGGGCTGCCATCATGTTGATGTGGCGCGTTATGTCACCAACGACGAGATCATTCACGCCACTGGGCATGTTGGCACGTTGAATGGGCATGACATTAGCGTCGAAGACACCGTCACCATTTCGTATCGCTTTGCCAGCGGCGCGGTGGGTGGCTTGCATTGCGCCCATGCCTTGGCCCAAAGCGGTGGTGGCTATTACAACCAATCTGGCAACGACACCTTGCTGATGTTTGTCGGCACGTTGGGGCGGCTGTATTGGTCGCCGACCGAAACACCGACTACGTTACATGCCGAGAGCATTCATCCCGATTGGGTCACCTCCTGTCTCTTATACACATCT
>JAHBAL020000403.1 GCA_018500105.2 Anaerolineae bacterium | reverse complement strand
TTTTTACAAGCAGAGGTCGGCATACGGAGAAGGTGACCCTCCTGTGGTCTCGGAGATTTGTCTAAGAGCCAAGTTGTGGGGGTGCGTGGCACAGGGGCGGCGGCGATGTAAGAGCGATAGGCGTCTATATAATAGCGACCCGTTGACCCCGCCGGAATGCCAATTGCACCGAGGCGGAAGGTGCGCAAGTGCCGCGTGGCGTTATTGACGGTGCTTGGGTTGGCGATGGCTGCGCCATCGAGCCACAATTGCAAGCTGCCGGGTGCGCCGGTCTTCCATTCAAATTCGATGGTGCGATCGGCGACGGCGTTGAAATTGGCGCTACAGGTCGAGGTGCTGGCCCCGCTGAGCACGCCGCATACGCTAAACAAATTGCCCGTTTGCACCAACTCAAGGCGCATCACTTCGGCGGCGCTGCTATCGCGGCCCACCCACAGCGGCAGACGTTGCGTGCCTGCCAAGGTCGGCGTGATGGGTGTATTTAGCCGCAGAATAAATTTGGCGCGGTAATTGCTGGCGTTTTGTTCAACATCGCGTTGGAAATAGGCGTTCGATTGACCGGTCAAATTCACCACGGCTAGCCCGTTATCGCCGCATGATTCGTAATAGTCGGTTGACATAAAGCTGCCGCAGCGGGTGGTATCGGTGTAATTGACCGAAATTCCGCCCGTGGCGCTGCCGGTCCAATCCCAACGGGCGGTGCGGCTGGCGCGTCCGAAGTCCGAGGCTTCGCTGGGTTGCACGTTGTCGAGCGTGTCTTTGGTGCGATACACGCGAATATAGTCCACCTCCATCGAGCGTTGCACATGCGGGAAACCATTGGTGTTTAGTTCGTTCGGGCCATAATCGCCAACGCCTTCCCACACTGGTTTGCCAAATGGCGACACGTTCCACGACACATTGTTGACCGACAAACCCATGAGCAAATACATCGGGCCATTGATCCGCTCTTTAAATTCGGCTGACATGCGTTTGCGGCAAATCTCGTTGCCATCCAAATACCACACGATGTCGCTTTGGCTCCAATTTACACCAAAAGTGTGCCATTCGCCTGCGATAGGGCCGGTCAATTGTGCACCACAGTTTCGGCGACCGGGTGCATCGGGTGAATAATGGTGCGTGTCCATCCGGTCCCAGTGGGCGGTGTTATACACTGTTGTGCTGCGCCCCATCAACATTTCGAGCAAGTCAATTTCAGAGCGCCAGTTGGTTTGGCTGTCTACCATCCAAATGGCCGGGAAAAGCCCTTGCTCGCCCGGCGGCAATTTCACCCGCGCCTCGACATAACCATGCGTAAAGCTAAAATGCCAGCGCGAGTTCATGTGGCCGGCTTTGTAATAGCCCATGCTCCCCGATGCCGACATGGGGTGGGGCGGGGTAGACAATTGAATGCTGATCAGCAACGAACTGGTGGGGCCGGTGTTGTTGATGGCTAATTGGGACGAGGTGTGATATTCGGACGTGCTGACCAAACATTGGTGTTGCGAATCACCCGAAACTTTGCACAGTGTCCATTTATTGGCCGGGTTAATGCGGGCAGGGTTATAGCTGATCCACGTCGGGGCGTTTGTCTCCGATGGCACGTCATCCATCTTCAACTCGGTAAATTCGTCGCTGAATAGCGAGTCTGATTCGTAAATGTGGATGTTATCGAGCCACAACATATGCCCGCCGCCGCTATTGCCATTTGGCCCAAGCAAAAAGGTCAGCTTTGCCAAGCCGTTGGCGCTGGGTTTGAAGGCAAAAAAGTGGTGCGAAAAGTTATACACATGCGATTCAGGCAGTGCTTCGGGGCTGTTTTGTGTGCCCTGATAAAACCCATTGCGCAGCGTGGTGTTCATGGCGGCGATTTCGGTAGCGCCTTGCGTTAGCTGCACTTTTATTGGCAATGGCGCTAAGTAGCGCCCCGACATGGGCAAATAATGCGCATGAAACGAGAGCAAATAGGATTTGTTTGCCGACAACGGGCGGGTGAGGTTTTGCGAGATTTGAATATCGCTCATTTGCCCGCTGGTGTTGCCCGGCACGACAATGCGCAAACTGTTGGTCGGGCTGCTGCCGTCGGCCCCGATGATGGTGTCGCGGGCAAATTGCACCGAGTTGCCGGTCACGGTCGAGATCGAACTCCAGGCTGTTTCCCAATTCGCATTGTTAAAGGATGGGTCAGTGACATAGGTGCTGGCGTAAACATTGTCAATGGCTGAATTTGAGATACCTAAAATACCAATAAAGATGCTAAATGCAGCACAAAAACCGACCAGTGACGACACGATTGCGAAGCGTTTAAGTTTTTGAGTGTGAATGGTAATCATAAATATACTAATCAGGATAGTATTGTAGATATATACTTTTGCTATTAAATGCGGTTTTTGTTGTAATGGTTGTCCGCACATGGGCCTAAGTCTTTGGTGTGGGTATTTTTTGCATACATCATCTTGAAACGCATTACAATCAGCTTGAGAATCGAAATGAACGAGCAAGCATTTTTTATTCGCCAACTCTTGAATGGGGCCGCCGATGTGGGGGCTTTGTTACCGTGTTCGCGGTTTAGCGGGCAGGCAATGGTGTCTGAGTTGGCACGTCGTCACGGGCCAGCCAATATTCTTGAGGTCGGCAGCGGAACCGGCGCAATTACCGCCGAAATTGTCAAGATCATGGAGCCGGGCGACCGTCTGACGGTGTGTGATCTCAATGCTGATTTTATGGATTTTTTGCGACAGCGATTTGAGACCGAGCCAGACTTTGCCGCCGTGCGCGAGCGTGTTTCGTTCCGCGTGATGAGTGTGACCGAGCTAGACGAGCCAGAGCCGTTCGATTACATCATCTCCACCTTGCCGTTTACCCGTTTCCCGCTCGACCTGACCGAACGCATTCTTGCCCAATATCGGCAGATGCTCAAGCCAACGGGCGTGCTGAGTTATATCGAATATGCGTGGTTGCGCAAATTAAAGCAAAGCTTCGTTGGCTACGAGCGCTCGGCCAGCGCCGTGCTTGACCCGATTTTAGCGAAACACGAATTTCGTCAAGACACGATTTTGCGCAATGTGCCGCCAGCGTGGGTGCATCATTTGCGTTTTACACAGGCCGACTCAGCCCATGCCGCGCTGTTTGCGCCGCTCAAAAATACCAATCGGGCAAAGTTAGGGCGTTTTGCCTTCGACACCGATGCCATATCATTCATGGCGGGCGCGGGCGTTTTGGCGTGGTTGTGGCAAAAATTGGCCCCGCGTTCACTCAAGCCCTTGGCGCTTGTGCCGCTGGCAGGGGCCGGGCTGGCGACCATTTTCTTGCGTGACCCGCGCCGCAATGTGCCCGCCCCCGACGAGATGCCAAATGCGGTTTTGGCGGCATGTGATGGGCGTGTCTTGGCGGTGGAAAATGTGCATGACGAGCGCTTTTTTGCCGCCACCGGCGTGAGCGATTGGCTGCGCATCTCGACCTTTTTAGACATCACCGATGTGCATATTAACCGTGCCCCGATTGCGGGCAAAGTGTTGCAAGTGCTGGACGAGGCCGGTGGCTATGCCGTTGCCAGCACTGCCGCTGCCGAGCATAATGTGGCGACCTACACGGTGATCGAAGGCGCACGGGGCGGCTATTGTGTGGTGGCGCAGCGGGTGGGCGCGGTGGCGCGGCGCATTGTCAATCGCGCTAAGCCGGGTGTGTTACTGGCGCGTGGCGATAAATTTGGCCTCATCCGCTTTGGTTCGCGCACCGACGTGTATTTGCCCGCCGCCAGCGCCAGCGCCCTTGTCCGCCCCGACGACTACATTCTCGGCGGGCAAACCGAGATCGCGCAGATGTGACGCGGCCTTAATTTGGCGTTAAACATACAGAAGCGCCAAGACGCGAGACTGCCGGAGGCCGAGCGTTTACGCGGTTAGTCCCCCGATCATTAGGATAAATAGTGATGTGCTTACCAGAATAGAATTTACTTGCGGGGGAATGCTGCGACTAGTTGACTCGATTTTTAGGGGGTCACTTCACATGGGTGACCTGTTTTTTGCGAACCGCCCACTGACACGGGCTAAGTCTGGGACAGGAAGGCATCTACTCGGCTTCAACGCAAATGACGGACACGCCGTAGATTTTGTCGGGAGCGCTCTCCTTCGCTGCAGCCAACTCCCCTGTGCGAACGACAACGCGCAGGTAGAATAGGCCATCGTCCCCCCGTTCAACGCCGATGCCCATGAACCATGGCTCATCGCGAATTTTGCGCTTGAGTTCATCTTTGGCCTTTCGAGGTGTTCCAGTATCGCTCATAAAGATTTCCTGTGTGAGTATGAAAGTAAATTTCGACATGCGCTGCCTGCCGAACATATGTATTACACATCAACTGACACACAAAACAGCAAGACTTGCTTCTTATGCATCAGTTGTTATATTTACGCTTTCTATATTTCCAGACCCAAACTTATCTCAACACCAAAATGAGTGCGTTAATACACCCATGAGTCAATTTGTTTTGATCTGTTAATAATATTTGCTGTATCCTCATTTATACCACTGAAACCCCAGAACACCCGTTCGACTTTGAATTTTATCAAGTTTTCTTGGAAATCAATTAAACGAGATAAGCCGGTGGATGGCGACCGTCAGCTATTCATAATACTACGTAGATAAAGAGGAATGTGCTTACTAAAAATAGAATTCACTTAGGGGAATGCTGCAACTCGTTGCAGCCATTTTTAGAAAGCATTTCAAATCGTAATGCCATAAGCAATGCCTTGATCGGACAACTAACCGGCTAAAGCCTCGACCTCCTACTCGCAATTAACAAAACCTCTGTAATTTGCAATCTTCTTGTTCATCGGGGTCATAGCGGCTGGCAAAGCCGAGCTTTTGTAAGGCTGTTCAAAAGTCAGCCGCATTCTAAACCGTCATCTCCGCGAACGCGGAGATCCATAACTTGGCCAGCTCAAAACATAGCAATTTCATCAAATGATGCCCGTTTGGTTATGGATTCCCTCTTTCGAGGGAATGACGAAACGACTTTTGAACAGCCTTGCGCGCTTTTGAGCAACGGCCCGCATACCGGCATTTTGTGGCAAAATATCGGCCTTGATGCGCGGCATGCGCTTGGCCCGACCGCTGTCTCATGATTGAAAAAATACCATAAAACATGACAACCACTTTACGTTCACAAGCATTTTTTAACCAATCGGGTGTCGCCGGTCTTACCCATCGGGCGTTTACCAAAGCAATGGGGTTTGATGATCAAGACATGGCGCGGCCCGTGATTGGCATTTGCAATACTTACAGCGAACTCAATCATTGCAATCGGCATTTGCGCGAATTGGCCGAAGCCGTCAAACGTGGCGTTTGGCAAGCGGGCGGGTTTCCGCTTGAATTTCCCACCATCTCGCTGGGCGAAATTTATCTCAGCCCGACCTCGATGCTACATCGCAATCTTGCGGCGATGGACACCGAGGAGATGATTCGGGCTAACCCGATTGATGGCGTGGTGTTGTTGGTAAATTGCGACAAAACGATTCCGGCGGCGCTCATGGGGATGGCCAGCGCCGATTTGCCTGCCATTGTGGTGAGCGGCGGCCCCATGCTGGATGGCGAATTTAAAGGCGAGACGCTCGGCGCTTGCACCGATTGCCGCCGTCTCACAGCCGATTTTAATGCTGGGGTCTTGAGTGCCACCGATTACAAATCTATAGAGGATGGTATTGTGCGTAGTGCGGGTCACTGCATGGTGATGGGAACCGCCAGCACGATGAATTCGCTGTGTGAAGCTTTGGGCGTGTCGTTGCCGGGTAATGGCGCTATTCCGGCTGCCGATTCGCGGCGTGCGCGTTTGGCCGAGGCGGCGGGTCGGCGGGCAGTCGCCTTGGTGCGTGACCAAGTGCGCCCCTCGCAGTTGCTCACCCGTGCCGCATTCGAAAACGCCATTATGCTTTTGGCGGCATTGGGCGGCAGCACCAATGCGGTTGTGCATTTGCCTGCGATTGCCGGACGCTTGGGGATTGATTTACCGCTGGAATTATTTGAACAGCTTTTTCGGCGCACTCCGCTCATTGCCAATATGCGCCCAACGGGCAAATATCAGATGGAGGCGCTCAATCGTGCCGGAGGGATTCCGGCGGTGCTAAAGCAATTGCTGCCGTTATTGCATGGCGATTGCCTTACGGTGACGGGCAAAACATTGGCAGAAAATGTGCGCCATGCCGAAATTTATAACCCCGATGTTATTCGCACGTTGGATCAGCCATTACAGCCGGATGGCGGATTGACTATTTTGCGTGGTAATTTGTGCCCAGACGGCGCAGTGATCAAACACGCCGCTACTTCGCCGCATCTTTTGCGGCATCGTGGGCCTGCAATTGTGTTTAAAGACTACGATGATTTGATGCGCCGACTCAATTTGCCCGATCTGCCCGTGACGCCAGATCATGTCTTGGTGCTGCAAAACGTTGGGCCGGTGGGCGGATTGGGCATGCCCGAAGTGGGCAATTTTCCTATCCCAACCAAATTGCTGAAACAAGGCATACGGGACATGCTGCGTATTTCAGATGCGCGTATGAGTGGCACTGGCGTTGGGGCCGTCGTATTGCACGTTGCGCCCGAGAGCGCCGTTGGCGGGACCTTGGGGCTGGTGCAAGATGGTGACGAAATTGAGCTTGATGTTGCTGCACACTCGCTCACATTGCATGTGCCTGATGACGAGTTAGCGCGACGACGTGCGAATTGGCAAGCCCCATTGCCACCTGCCACACGCGGGTATATGCAACTCTACTTGGAACATGTCAATCAAGCGCCGCTTGGCTGCGATTTTGACTTTTTGCGTGGCTGCGATCCGGTTGTTATTACAACACAACCCAAGTTTTGACGAATTTGGGTTGTGTTTTTGTTTAATTTGCCGATACTGAATGCTGCTGCAACCACGCCCGGGCTTCGTCAATATTGGCGAAATCAAGAAGCGCCACATTGAACTCGGCAAGGTATTCGATTGGGATTTGCCTTAGCAATAGGGTAGTGTCGGTTGGAATAGTGTTAAATCGCCGGCGCAGTAAGCGAGTGGCGATTTCAATGAATCCCGCTTGTTTGCCTTCGATTAGGCCCGCTTGTTTGCCTTCGAGCAGGCCCGCTTGTTTGCCTTCAAGCCTGCCTTCATTGCGACCTTCCAAAATCAGTTGTTGTGCCAATGTCATTGCACCCTCCGACAATTCTTCATCAATAATTTCGTCTCTAACAATTTGCTCAAATTCTTTGCGGGTCAAATTTGCCGCATTAGTCATGATATATCGTAGCACAATTTGCACATAGCGTTTCATTTTTTCGGGTGGCAAGCTGCGTAGTTGGCGCAAAATGCGGCCCAGTTTTGATTGAATTTCGTCGTCAAAAATGTGCTTCATTGTGCCTAAGGCTGCATTAACCAATCCTGTGTTGTCTAACGATTGATCGTCTAGCACGCTGAGATCGAATAGATGATAGGCAAAATTAGGCACATAAGGTTGCAGACTGGATAAATCGGTCAAATTAAACAGACTGTTAAATTGCTTGGCGACACGCCATTTACGTTTGCCGTGATAAACCACCATCGGAAAAACCACCTGTAAATATTGACTGCTTTGTTTACGGGCATTGTCCCAAATTTGCAATTTATAGCGCAAAAGTTGCAGTAATACCCATTTGTCGGGGTAGCTTTTATGTTCGAGTAGCAAGCAAATATAGGCTTCGCCCCCTTGTTTTATTTTGACCTTAAATGCTAAATCGGCAAAATGTTGTTGCAAATCTTCGTCAATAAAACTGGTGTCGAGTTGTTCGAGCGAATCAAGGTCAATGACAGCCACAACTTCCGGCGGCGCGTGACGCTCGATTAGCTCGCGGGCGTTGACTAGGTCTGCAAAAACCTCTTTAAAAAACGCATCATGTGGATGATGGGGTGTGCTGGACGAACTAGCGGGCATGTTGCAAGTATAGTCAACTCGCTAAACTTGCGGTTGAATCTGTTACACTACGCGCATGCGATTAGGACTATATTTGGGTTATTCTGGCGGCAAAATGCGTTTGCCGATTGAATTGGTGAAGCAAGCCGAGCAACTTGGCTTTCATTCGGTGTGGACTGCCGAAGCCTACGGCTCGGATGCGGTGACGCCGCTGGCGTGGATTGGGGCGCAGACCAGCAAAATTAAGCTCGGCAGCGCCATTTTGCAAATGCCCGCCCGCACCCCGGCCAATACCGCCATGACGGCGATGACGCTCGATCAATTGTCGGGTGGGCGATTTTTGCTTGGTCTCGGTGTGTCTGGGCCGCAAGTGGTGGAAGGTTGGCACGGGGTGGCTTATGGCAAGCCACTGGCCCGCACCCGCGAATATGTCAGCATTGTGCGCAGCATTTTTAAACGCGAACAACCGGTAGTGCACACCGGCGAGCATTACCAAATCCCCTATCGCGGGGCTGATGCGACCGGATTGGGCGTGCCGCTCAAGAGCATTTTGCACGGGCGGGCCAATTTGCCCATTTACCTCGCCGCGATTGGTGAAAAAAATGTGCAACTGGCGGCTGAGATCGCCGATGGCTGGCTGCCCATTTTCTTTGCGCCCAAACATTACCACACGGTGCTAAAACCCAATGTGGATGCAGGCATGGCAAAACGCGCTCAAGCCATCGCCATCGGTGACGACGGCTTCGACATTGCGCCGTCGGTGATGGTGGCGGTGGGCGACGATGTGTCCAAATGTCAAGCCATGGTGAAGCCACAACTGGCGCTGTATATTGGCGGCATGGGCGCACGTGGGATGAATTTTTACAACACCCTCGCCTGTCGCTATGGCTATGCCGACGCTGCCGCCAAGATTCAAGACCTGTATCTGGCTGGGCAAAAAGAGGCCGCCGCCGCCGCCGTGCCCGACGAATTGGTAGACGAGATTGCGCTGTGCGGCCCCAAGGCCCGCATTGCCGAACGACTGAAAGCATGGCACACCGTGCCCATCACCACCCTCATCGTCACCCCAGTCACCCCCGATGCCGTATCGGTCATGGCGGAAGCCGTAGGTAGTTGAGAGTTGAGAGTGTTGACTCTCAACTCTCAACTCTCAACCCTCAACTAAAATGTTCACACGTTTAAAGCATTGGTGGCGATTTAACCGCATGTATTTGGCGGGCAGAACACCGTGGGATTCTGGCATTTCGCCGCCAGAATTGCATGAGTTTGTGCAAACACATCCAGCCGGTCGAGCGCTCGATTTGGGCTGCGGCACGGGCACGAATGCTATTTTTCTGGCGCAACAAGGCTGGCGCGTGGTGGCGATTGATTTTGCGATCAAGGCAATCACGGCGGCGCGGCAAAAAGCCAAGCGAGCGGGTGCGCAAATTGATTTTCGTATCGGTGATGTGGTCAGCGCGGCGAATGGCGGCCCCTATGATCTTATTTTGGATCTGGGCTGTTTTCATGGCCTCGATGCCGCTAAACGCGCTGCTTACGCGACCAATGTTAAACGTTTGTTGTCGCCGCAAGGCACTTTTTTGCTGTATGCGCATTTTAAGCTGCCCAACCGTATCAGCACAACCGGAATTGACATTCAAGATTTGACCATATTTTTGCCCGAATTGCAGTTGCAGCAACGCCGTGACGGGATTGACACCGCTCGCCCCAGCCCGTCGGCGTGGCTCACTTACTGTTTTGCTGGCAAAAAATTTGGCTAGCAATTTGACACGATATACACTAGATGATACACTGCGTGCCCAATTATGATGTCAACGCAAACCGCTCGTTTCACACGATCTGAAAAGGTCCCATTCATCACCAAACTCGCATTTGGCTCGGGCGACCTCGGAACCGCCATTACGGCTGGTATTCTCGGCTTTTTTCGGCTTATTTTTATGACCGACGTGGCAGGTTTAAACCCCGCTACGGCTGGCACGATTTTGCTGATCGGGCGGGTGTGGGATGCGGTCAACGACCCTCTCATCGGCACAATTTCAGACCGATTAAATACGCGCTGGGGCCGCCGCCGACCCATGTTTTTATTTGGCGCGTTGCCGTTGGCGTTGTCATTTGTGTTGTTGTTCATCGTCCCGCCGTTCGATGCGAGTGGCAAATTTTGGTATTATGTCGCGGTTTCATTTTTCTTCGATACGTTTTATACCATTGTCAATACGCCTTACGCCGCGCTCACGCCCGAACTCACCCGCGACTACAACGAGCGCACCAGCCTCAATTCGTTTCGTTTTGCTTTTTCCATTGTTGGCAGCTTGGTGGCGGTGATCGGGCATCAGGTCATTACCGGCATGTATGGGGCCGATAAACAAACCGGCTTTTTTATGTCGGCCCTTATTTTGGGCATTGTGTCGGGTTTGCCGTATATATTTGCGTTTTGGGGCACCTACGAACGGCCCGAATTGCGTGAGCAAGACGAAGCGCCGATGCCTTTTTTGCAGGGCCTGCGCGTCACCTTTGGCAACAAGGCGTTTTTAAATGTCGTCGGCATTTACCTCATGTCGTGGTTGACTTTGCAAGCCGTGCAAACTATTTTGGCTTATTACCTCATTTATTGGCTGCGCCGCGAAAGCCTGCAATTGCCAGTCATTTTGGGGGTGCAGGTCAGCGCGTTTGTGTGGCTATTTATTTGGTCCAAGGTCAGCAATCGCATTGGCAAAAAGAAAACCTACGCCATCGGCATGACGGTGTGGATTTTGGTGCTGATTGGCTTGTTTGCATTGCCGCGTGACGCCGATGATACGCTGGTGATTGTCCTGGGCGCGTTGGCTGGTGTCGGCGTGGCAATTGCCTATCTTGTGCCTTGGGCCATGCTGCCCGATGTGATCGAGCTTGACGAATTGCAAACTGGGCAACGGCGCGAAGGTGTGTTTTATGGTTATTTCGCGCTGCTACAAAAATTTGGCATTGCGATTGGCTCGTGGATGATTGGGCAAATGTTGTCTGTGGCGGGTTATATCACCCCGCCGCCGGGGATCACCACGCCCATCACCCAGCCCGACGCCGTATTATTTGCCATTCGTTTATTGGTCGGCCCAATTCCGGCAGTGATTCTTATTGCGGGTATTTGGTTGGCATTAAAATTTCCGATTACAAAAGAACAACATGAACACACCGTCGCCGAATTGGCGCGTCGGAAGGCGTTGAAGCCGTGAGCCGTGAGCCATGAGCTACAAAGCCATGAGCTAAGAAGCCATGAGCCATGAGCTAAGAAGCCATGAGTCATGAGTTAGTGTGCTATATCTAAAAGCCCAAGGCCCAAGGCTCAAGGCCCAAGGCTCAAAGCTCAAGGCTCACGGCCCATGGCTCATGGCTCACAACTAAAAAAACTATGCTAAACCTTTCAAATATCATCGAAAACCACGCCAAGCTGCGTGGCAGCCGCGAGGCGGTTGTATTTGCCAACACCCGTTTGACCTATGCCCAGCTTAATGCCATGGCGTGCCAAGTGGCGCACGCCTTGGTGCAAATGGGCGTGCAGCCGGGCGACAAAGTTGCCTTGTCATGCCCCAACTTGCCTTATTTCCCCGTCGTCTATTATGGCATTTTGAAAGCGGGCGCGGTGGTCGTGCCGCTTAACGTGCTGCTCAAACCGCGCGAAATCGCCTATCATTTGCAAGACAGCGACGCCAAAGCCTATTTTTGTTTTGAAGGCACCGCCGAGTTGCCGATGGGGCAAATGGGACACGCCGGTTTTAATGAGGCCCAGGCTGCTGGAGCCCCCGTCCAGCACTTCATTCTTATGCCCGCCACCCCCGCCGCGCCGTCGTCTATTGAGGGCGTAAAGACTTTGGGCCAGCACATTTATGGCAAATCACCCGCTTTCGAGACGGTTATGCGTAGTAGCGAAGACACCGCTGTCATTCTTTACACCTCTGGCACAACCGGCAAGCCCAAAGGCGCCGAATTGACCCACAGCAACATGCTGACGAATGCAATTTTGGCGCGTGACCTAAGCGGCAATACGGTTGCTGACCTGCAACAACCGCGTGTGTTGATTGTATTGCCATTGTTCCACTCGTTTGGTCAAACCTGCCAAATGAATGCGCATCTATTTCATGGCGGCACAATTGTCTTGCTGCCACGTTTCGACCCAGCCGCCGTGCTCAGCACGTTTGTCGCCGAGAAGATCAACCTATTTTCGGGCGTGCCGACCATGTTTTGGGCGCTTATTGCAATGGCGCGTCAGGGCAATGTGGATACCGCGCCGATTCGCGCCAACCTGCGATTGTGCTCATCGGGCGGCGCGGCCATCGCCGTCGAGGTGCTGAAGGAATTTGAAGAATTATTCGGCGTGGCGATTATGGAAGGCTATGGCTTGTCTGAAACCTCGCCCGTCGCCACCTTCAACCAACTAGACATTGGGCGCAAAGTCGGCTCGATCGGCGTGCCCATTTGGGGCGTCGAGGTGCGGGTGGTGGACGACCAAGATAAGGATGTGCCGGTCAACGAGCCGGGCGAGATCATCATTCGCGGTCATAACATTATGAAAGGCTATTACAAGCGCCCCGAAGCCACCGCCGAGGCCATGCGCAATGGTTGGTTCCATTCGGGCGATATCGCTCGCCGCGACGAAGATGGTTTCTTGTTCATCATGGATCGCAAGAAAGACATGATCATTCGTGGTGGTTTCAACGTTTACCCGCGTGAGATCGAAGAAGTGATGCTCACCCATCCGGGCGTATCGTTGGCGGCGGTCTTGGGCGTGCCCGACGCCGAAAACGGCGAAGAAATCAAGGCCTATGTCATCCGCAAACCCGGCGCAACCGTGACCGAAGCCGAGCTAAGGGCATGGTGCAAAGAGACAATGGCGGCCTACAAATACCCGCGTATCATCGAATTTCGTGATTCGCTGCCCATGACCGCGACGGGCAAAATTTTGAAGAGGGAATTGAAAGCCGAAGGATAAAATTTAAAAAAATCGGGTTTCTGAAAGAACCCCGATTTTTTAATTTGTATGATGATTAACAACAATAATTTTGTGCCCGCCAGTGCAATGGTGATTGTGGCGCATCCTGACGACATTGAATTTGGCTGCGCTGGCACGGTGGCAAAATGGACGAAGCACGGCGCAACTGTCGTGTATGTGCTGGTGACCAGCGGCAACGGTGGCACGCACGACCCCCAATATACCCGTGAGACGATTGCCGAGTTGCGCGAGCAGGAACAACGCGCTGCCGCAGCCATTTGCGGTGTCGCTGAGGTCGAGTTTTTGCATTATCAAGACGGCGAGGTGATGCCGACGCTGCAATTGCGCAAAGACCTTGTGCGTGTGATGCGCAAGCACAAACCCGAAGTCGTGATTGCGATGGATCCGACACTGTTGTTTGTTGACAATCGCTATATTAATCACCCCGACCATCGGGCGGTGGGCCAATGCACACTTGACGCTTGTTTTCCCATTGTTTCGATGCCGCTTATGTATCCCGAATTGGGCGAGGCGCACAAAGTGCGCGAAGTGTGGATGAATTTCACCAAAGACCCCGCCGATGCTTATGTTGACATCAGCGAGACGCTAGAACAGAAAATGGATGCCTTGCGCCAGCACAAAAGCCAAGTTGACGAGCAAACCGTGCAAATGGTGCGCACGTGGGCGATGGAAGAAGGGCGTGGCATTGCCCCCACCGAATCTTTTAAGATTATGTATATTGAGCAGAGGGCTAAGAGTGAATAGTGATAGTGGATAGTGATAGTGAATAGCATTTACTATCTACTATCACTATCCACTATCCACTATCACTATCCACTAAATAAATGTATTACGGTTGGAAACTTGCGTGGATGCTGGGCCTGACCCAGATGGTGTCGTGGGGGATTTTGTTTTATGGCTTTGGCGTCACCCTGCCACACATGCTGCGTGAGACGGGCTGGACCACCACCGAGGCCAGCGGCGCATATTCGGCGGCGATTTTGCTCAATGGGTTGGTCGCTTTTCAGGCAGGGCGTTGGCTCGACCGCAGCGGCCCGCGTGTGCTCATGACGGTTGGCTCCATTGCCGCTACTTTGCTGACGTTCGCGTGGGCAAATGTGCAATCGTTGCTGGGTTTGTATTTGGTGTGGGCGGGGATTGGCCTCAGCATGTCGGCGGTGCTTTACGAACCCGCGTTTTGGGTGGTGGCGCGTTGGTTTGCTCGCAAACGCAGCCGTGCCCTCACCATTGTCACGTTTTGGGGCGGTCTTGCCAGCACTGCCTTTATTCCGCTCGCCAATAGCCTCATTCAAGCCTATGGTTGGCGCAATGCAGTCAGCATCTTGGCGGTGATTTTGGGCATCTGCACTATTTTGCCCCACGCCATCATGTTGCGGCGTGGCCCCGAAGATGTCGGGCAGCAGATTGACGGCATTAAAACGCCAGCGGGTTTGAAAACTGCACAAGTTGCTCAGGCAAAAAACAACTATACCGCCAACGAGGCCATGCATCGTCTCGATTTTTGGCTGTTGTTTGCTGCTTTTGCGCTCACAAATATCACGGCGGGCGCGGTGGCGGCGCATATTATTTCATTGGCGTTGTCACGCGGCATCAGCGCCAGCTACGCGGCTTGGGCTGCCGGTTTGGTTGGCGTGATGCAAGTAGTGGGCCGCTTGACACTTGCGCCATTGGGCGACCGCTTTTCGCGTCGCATCATGACCGCCTTCGTCATTTTATTGCAAATCATCGGCTTAAGTGCGTTGCTTGTGTTCGGCAATGAGACCGGTCTCATTATTTATGTTATTTTCTTTGGGCTGGGGCATGGCACACTTACCCCCATGCGGGCATCACTCATTGCCGATATTTTCGGGGTGCAAGCGTATGGCGCGATCAATGGCGCAATTGGCGTTGGCTCGGCCTTGGCGCGGGGTATCGCGCCGGTCACCATGGGCTGGCTTATTATGCGCAGCGGCGATTATGTCTCCATGCTTTGGGTGCTGATCGGCGGCTCGGTGTTGGCGGCGTTGGCGGTGTTGGGATTAGAGCGGCGGGGTGAGTAAAGCAATGTCAGCGCGTGTTACCGCCCGCCATATTTCAGCAATCGGTCATAATCAGTATGATTTCCGACCCAGTCCCATGTCACACCGTTGTCTTTTAGCAAACCAACAGCTCGGTAGTCGAGGTCTATTCTGACAGAGTAGATCGGGAAAGTTTTGCTAACCCGCTTAAATTGCAAGCTCGGATGCGCGGGGTTTTCGCGCCACAATTGATATGTTTCACGGACTTTTTTTCGGACTTCTGTTGGTAAGTTGCGGTACAACTTTCTAAATCGTGGCGTTGTTCTCGAATTCATCGCGCCTCATCTGAATCGAGTTGCCAACGACCATGCTCATCAAACATGGAATGTATAGTGCCATTTTTTTCGTCGTTTTCAATCGTTGTTACCATTTCCGCAAATAACGAATCAGGTGTGCTATCAAATAACGAATCCCATCGCGTATCTTTATCTTGCTCGCGAAGGGTTACAGGTTCTGATTGTCTATAACGTAGCAAAAAATCAGCAAAATCTAATACCTCTGCACGATGCGCGTCAGATAGTTTTGATATGATTGCGATGATTGCATGCTCGTAATTAACAGTCGGGATACTTGCTGACATAAGCGTCTCCTTCAAATTTTTTTTCACTGGCATGATGGCTATTAGCGCCCAATAATCTGCCGACGCACCGAGTCGAGCGCCCGCAAGGCGGTGAGGTTACGCACATTGTAGCCATATTGTTGCAAATAGCCGCCGCTAAACCATGCCGCTCGCCCATCGGGTGGGAAGCTATAGTGAAAGCCGTCATCAACCATGCCGCGATTGGGTAAACGATCAACGGCGCGGCGGTTGTCGAGCAGCGGTACATCATATTCACGCGCCAAACGGGTGATGATGCCATTGATATAGCCACATGGCGCACTGTTATCGCGGCATTCTAGGTCATCGCCTTTGGTCAGCAAAATGGGCACAATGCCTTGGTCAATGGTTTGCTGAATAATTTGGCGATAGCGACCCTCGAAGCCTTGCCACGAGTGCTGGTCGCCTGTGCCGAGCAAGATGAGCGCTACACTGGGGCGGGCGCTGTTGTATTCGCAGATGAGCGACGACGCGCCGCCGCAACCGCCGGGGGCCGAGGCGGGATCGAGGGTCTTGGTGGTGTTAAATCCACCAAAGGCCGAGCGGCTGGTGCGCGAAAACGAGCCTTTGAAGAAATTAACCGTGTCTTGCAAATAGGCATACGGGCCGAGATCGTAATTGCCCCAATCGAATGGTTTGAAGAAGGCGGGGTGTTCGGTGTTGCTGTCGCCAATCAGCGAGAAGACATTGGCCCGATTGCCGCGTGATTGGCCGATCTGGTAAATCTGTCGCGCTCGCCCGCTGATGCCCGACACATATGGGTCGTCGGGGATGACAAACGGCGTGGGCGCAAAGACGGCGGGCGCGTTGACAGACACGGCTGAGGCGGCGGGTGCGTCTACGTTCACCGAAATATCAGCTAGTTTGATCTTGTTTAGCGTGACAAATTGCGCTTGCACCCAGCCGTTGCCGCTGGTTGTGCCGACATATAACCATGTCCCATCCGATGTTTTGCGATAAATGTCAAGCGGCATCAAGGCCGGTAGTTTGCTCAGAATCGAGGCATCAGTGCTGGGCGAGGCACGTAATCGTAGCCCATCGCCTTCGGATGACACAATGGCGGCGGCGATAAACGGGGTGGCTGTCGGCG
>JAHBAL020000495.1 GCA_018500105.2 Anaerolineae bacterium | reverse complement strand
GTTATTGGGGTTGAGTTCGATGGCTTTGCTGAGGTCTGCAATCGCGCGGTCATAGTCTTTCTTCCACCAGTAGCTCACGCCGCGCGATTTCCAATAGTCAGGGTTATTGGGGTTGAGTTCGATGGCTTTGCTATAGTCTGCCATCGCGCGGTCGTAATCACGCTTAAAGAAAAAATCATCTCCACTCTTATACCAATCTGTGGCAGATTTTGGCGGCATGACCGTAACCGTAGGCGCTGGCGTAAAGGTAGGCGGCACTGCGGTCAGTGTCGCTGGCACACGGGTGTTGGTTGCAACTACCGTGATGGTCAATCTTGGACTTGGGGTCGGGGGGGAAATGGGCGACGGCATTAAGCGGGATATGCCCCAAATGCTACCAATGCAGACCACCGCTACCCCAATGGCTCGCTTTACCCATGCAAGACGGTTGCCCTCGCTTGGTTTAGGCTTCTTTTCATCATCGTCTTTTGGTGGGGCTGTTGCGGCTGTAGCGGCTGTTTCGGTTGTTGAGCTTGTTGTTGGTTTGCCACTCGCTTGAATCGCCTGTTCAAATTCGTCGAGCAACTGATGGGGCAAGCTCCGTGAGGATGGGTCTGGGGCTAACGCTTTTGTTAAGGCAGCCCTTATCCCGTCATTTTGAATCGCCGATAAATCGGCCCCTTTGGCATGTTGCCGCAAAATAGCCATAGGCGTGCTGCCTTGAAAAAGCACGCGCCCAATCAACATTTCATACACCGTGCATGCAAGGGCATAGCTATCGGTTTGCTTCGATGGCGGCGATTCGTCCCACATTTCGGGTGCAATATAGGCATAGGTCCCCCGCATTTGTTGTGAGCTGCTGCGATTGTTATTCGCGCTGTTCGATATTTGGGCGCTTTGTAGTTTTGCCAAGCCAAAATCGGACAGCAAGGCATTGCCCTCCCCATCAAACAAGATGTTTTGCGGTTTGATGTCGCAATGAATCACCTCTTGTTTATGGGCATAGCTTAGCCCGGCCACCACTTGGCGCAAAATCGCCAACGTGTATTGGGGCGTCATTGGCCCATCGTTTGCTAAGCGTTGTGCCAATGAGCCTCCCGTCGCTAAATTCATGACGATTGCATATCGGCTTTCATCTTGAACGACATCGTACACCGTAATAATATTGGCGTGCGTTAGTTTTGCAACCTGTTGGGCTTCGCGCACAAAATTGCTGACCGCGTTAGCATCATGTGACAATGCCGGATGCAAAAATTTTAGTGCCCGCCCTACCTTCAGCTTAGTGTCGGCAGCACGATACACCACCCCAAACGCCCCTTCGCCGATTGGGGGTGTTTCAATAACATATTTATCAAATATATTGCCCATTATCATAACCCTCCTGCGACTCACTCGACAGCCTCATACAGAAATGAGAATCATTTTCGCCAATTTCACACGCTATGGCCCACGATAGCGCATATTATCACTTAAAAATTGTGGAAAAACTTAGTCGCTGGGCTTGCTGAACCACGAAAGACGCGAAGCACACAAAAGAGAATTTCGTTTCGTGTGTTTTGTGCTTTTCGTGGTTAAAATGTCCCGAACGGCTTGCCTGCCTAATCTTTTACAAAATTGCTGTGTTACTGGGCAAAGTGAAATTTGTCAATAAGTTTTCTGCCCCCGATCATTGGGCTTGCCGAATGACGACGCTCCGCACGCCCCCCATCGGTGCAACTCAACTTGTCATTGACCTATTATACCCCATTTTTATTATTTGCACCAATCAAATCAGATAATTCAAAATTATCATATTATTTTAATGTTTACCATTTATACTGTCAATATTGGTAAATAAGTCAAACAGAGGCAATAAGATGAACAAGACACATACGATTTCGGCGCTGATCGCCGCCAGCATTTTGAGCGGCATGTTACAAAACACCGCTCATGGCGTTACCCCCGAATTGGTGACCCTAGAAGTAACCGCGAAAGCGGGCGATAAATGGCAGTGCTACAGCGGTTATCTCAATACACCGGGCAAACCATTGCAAAAAGGGGTATTGGGCAACCAAGTATTTGGCAGCCTGCGCCCAGATTGGCTGTGGAATAGCTGCAAGCTAATCTTTACCGATGTGGCGGTTGGCACACATCCGGCGGTAATGGTGTTTGGCAAGGCTTGGAAATTTGAAGATCACGGCGACTTTGGGCTATATCCCAACTGTGTGCGTGGGGTGACAACAATAGATACTCGCGGGGTCATTGCGGGCAAGGTGCGGGCCGATGTGACGATGCAGCCGATCAACAGCGCCGAATGCAACCCCGACCGCGATGAGGTGCTGCGAAATAACGATAAGATCAGCTCGACAAGCCCAGCAGCCACGCCCTCAGCCACACCCACCTTTACCGCCACGGTGACTTTCACCGCGCCCGTCATCGTGACAACAAACGCAGTGATCAGTGGCGCAGCGGGCACAGTCACCCCAATGCCAATTGTGACGGCAACCCCAAGGCCTATTCCCACCAGCGCCCCCCACAACAGCGGCATGGGCAACAACACAGGCGACACCACGTTTAAGGTTGATGCGGCTGTGCAAGTTGATTATCAACCACTCAAGCATGTGTCGCCGGGTGGGAGTGTGCATGTGGCTGTCTCTATTAAGAACGTGGGCACGACGACATGGGAGCCAAACAGCTACACTTTTCGGGGTAATCGCAGTTGGAGCGGGCGCTGGGAAGTGACCAAGTTGCCCAAAGCAGTACAACCGGGCGAAGTGATTACCTTTGAAGATCAATTTACCGCGCCGCAAGAGCCGGGTGAATATCAGTATGGCATCGTGCTACGTCGTGGCAATATCGAGTTTGCAGACAATTTGGTCACAGCCATTATGGTAGGTTCGCCAGATTAAAATCCACTTTGATCGTGAGGATCGTGAGATTGGTTATAGCTGAATGTGGTAATGCAGACAGCATATGCCGATTGGCAGCAAGTGGCGTAATGGTCACAGGAATTGCGTTTGTCTGGGTTGACCGTGAAACCGTGGTTGTGAGACAACAAATACAAACGCCCTTTGAATTCGTGGATAATAACAGAAAAAATAAACGTAAAACCAGCAAATCTGGTAAACGAAGGGCAAGAGTTATGAGTAGCAAAGAAAAATCTTTTTTATCCATCCGCGATATTTGCGAGGAATTCGAGGTTGATTACAAAACAATTTATCGCGCCATCACCGGCGGCGAATTGCCATCTTCTCGAATTGGGGCCATGTATCGAGTAACACGAGCCGATTTAGAGGTGTATTTGAAAAGAAAAAATGATATCGTAAAGCCGAATCGCGAGGAACCCGCTGCGCCGCCGCTCAACAGTAATTTAAAGGCATACGCGCAAACATCGGGCAACAGCCCAGCTTCGCGCCCAGTGGCTTCGTCGCCCTCAGCCTCAGCCAAGCCAAACCCATTAGAGGAGGATCGTATTGATGTATTTTCGCCCGAAGAAGAGCAATCTTTTTTGCAAATACGGCTTGATGAGGCCAAAGAACAACTGCGAAACAAGCAGATTGAGTTGATGATGACCTCATTGCAAGCGAAACAGCGCGAAATCAATGCCATTAATCGCTTTGAGCGTAAATTGCGTGAGCTGGTGTCATTGCGCTTGCCCATGTCGCTCATCAGTACTTTGATCAATCGCCCGCTCGAAGATGACAGCATGAGCGCAACCGTGCGCCTAACCAACCCTGCCCAATACATCAGCAACCAAGATAATAGCGAGCAGTTGATGACTGCGTTGAATACAGGGTTTTTAGAGCAAAGTTTGCTTGACCGAATGCCGCTTAACCCAAGCAAGATGCTGAGTCTGCCCACTGCCTTAATATCACAATATTTACCAAGCGGGTTAAAAGCAATGTCGTCTTTTCTGATCGAATTACGGCTGTGGTCAGACTTAAACGCATATGCCAATGATGGTTTTGTGACCACACGCATAAGCCAAACAACCCTATTTGGGCTGATTACCGAGGCCGCACGACAGGCCGAAGAAGTAAACTGCGCCCATATTCTGGCAATTGCTTCGCCCGTTGGATGGACGCAAGAAGCGATAGATTTCATAAGCAATGAGCTAAACCCGGTGGATGCCTATACTCACACCCTTTTGATGCCAGTATTGGTTGATCTTGGGCGCAATATCGCTTTTTACAACAAACATGATTCGCGCATCGAGCCATTTGTCGGCTTGTTTACGCCAGTTATGCGTGACGAACGAATCGCCGCCGCTGCGGCTGCCATTCAAGAGAATGTGCGGAGGTATGAGTATGTGCCAGAAAGCGATATGCCCAAATTGACCGAAGCCCCGAACGATATTTGGCAAGCTGCTGTTAGCCGAATGTTAGCAACCGGACGCTATGCTAAAGTCGAGGTGAAGGGTATCGGCACTGTACTTAAACTCGCACAACATTAATTTGTCAACAAAATATAGATAAATTCGTATTAAAATCTAATCAGTGAGAAACAAAATAGGAGAAATAATTATGGGACTTTTTGATGCAATAACCAATATGTTTTCGAGCAAGAAAACCTTGCAAGACCTCAGCATGGATGACCTGATGCAAGAGCGCATTCGGCTTCGCCAAACTGAAAAGCAGTTGATGGACAAGATTGATGGGATTGAAAAAGAGAAAAAGGTCTTGTTTGCCGACGGCACGAAGGAAAGCTCTGAGCGCAAGCGCCTCATCCTTGCCCGCCAGATCAAAGAGAAAGATGTGCAAGCCCAGAACTATGACAAAAGCTTGAACGTCATCTCGAAGCAACAACGCACCATCAACGGCTTGCTGCAACTGAAAGAAAATGAGAAGTTGCTCAAGCAATCGGGTTTGTCAAGCATGATTTCACGCATGGACCTGGCCGAGCTGCAGGGGTGGGTGGAAAAATCTTCGGTAGATGGCGAGTTTAAGATGGAGAAACTCAGCGAGATCTTAGGCGTGGTTGAGGGCACCGATACCTTGCCGGGCGCCAACCGCTCTGAGGATGAAGACATTTTGGCAATTATGGATCAGATGCAACGTGCCAATGAGATGCAAAATGACGCCTCCAGTGTTGAGGGCATTTTCCGCGAAATGAGCAAAGACCTAAAGTCAAAAGACCGTGAATAGGCTGTGTTCGGCACCGGTTCAGCACCAGCCAACCCAATTGTAGCGATACGGTTTAGGGCACACCCGCGCTCGGTTTTTAAAGTCAATAAAATCCGATCTCTTTTGAGATCGGATTTTATTGATTTTCGCAATGAGGGAGCTAAGGCTATCACCAGATATCTTCTAAATTTAAATTAGGTTGCTTATAACCCAGAAGTTGATAATATCTATGTATTTGCTGATGACAAGCACTTGCTTTTGCAATATACTTCTAATTCGCTAGGATTTGAAATCTAATTAAAAGTTTGGGAGAAGCTCCTATGTTTAAAAATTACAAGATTATTGAAGAAATTGGACGCGGAGAATTTGGGATAGTATACAAAGCGCAGGATTCAAAGTTAAGTCGTATTGTTGCGATTAAGGTATTAAGAAAAGAGAAGGCGCTGGATTCAAACGCTGTAGAACGCTTTCTCCTTGAGGCTAAATCAATTGCAGCGCTAACCCATCCTCATATCGTAGATATTTATGAAACTGGTCAAGCAAATGGCGAATATTTTATCGTTATGCCGTTTATTGAAGGCGTGACGTTGAGTCAATACTTAAAAGAAAATGGCAAAATGGATCCAGCACAAGCAACCAAACTGGTAAAGGAAATTGCAAATGCATTAGCACATATACACCAATTGAAATATATACATCGAGATGTAAAGCCATCTAATATCTTGCTTCGAAAAATTGATGGAGCGGCTATCTTAACTGACTTTGGCTTGGTTAAACTAACTACAATAATTGCAAATGGTGTGACTCGCACAGACGGGAGAGTTTTAGGAAGCCCCCCATACATGGCTCCTGAGTTGTGGCGTGGCGAACCAGCAACGCCTGCATCAGATGCCTACGCTTTAACTTGTGTTGCTTACGAAGCGTTAACCGGTAAATCTCTCTTTAGCAAAAGCAATGACGAGACCCCTTATATTATTGGGAGAAGGCATGAGGTTTCAGTCAAAATAGAAGACCTGAAAAATATTCGTTTGC
The DNA here is from genome assembly GCA_018500105.2 of Anaerolineae bacterium. Lineage (GTDB taxonomy): Bacteria > Chloroflexota > Anaerolineae > J036 > Brachytrichaceae > AQU-03. The sequence goes on along the minus strand of JAHBAL020000495.1, from coordinate 2,052 downwards.
AAAAATTGTTGCAATCAGGTATTGAAAAAGATCCGCAAAAAAGACCCGATATTCAAGAGTTTGCTACTCTTTTTTCAGAATTTTCACTTTTTGAACCCAAACGCACACCATATACAAGAAGAAATTTACTGGCTGCCTTAGGTGGAGGAACTTTAATTTTAGGCGCATCTGGGTTAGTATTAGCCCGAAGGCTTATGGGAAATGCAACACCATCAACACCTATCCCCGCTTCAGTAATTCCCTCTATACCAATTTCACCTACAATAATTTCTAGCCCCACAGCCCCACCATTACCAACATCAATACCAACATCAATACCAACTGCGCCACCTGTGCCAACCCTCACGCCGATATTAACACCTGTTAAGCCAACACTTACACTACAAGCAACATCTGGCCCTTCGCTTAAAGGTATAGATCAACTGATGTTATCCCCCGATAGCTTAATTGAATTTGTGCGTATCCCCGCTGGAAAATTTCTAATGGGTAGCGACAAAAATAAAGATAGCCTTGTTGTTGATGACGAACATCCGCAGCATAATGTGAATTTACCAGAGTACTATATTAGTAAATCGCCTATAACAGTAAAACAATTTGCAATATTTGCTGCAAAAAAAAATTATAAGACTATTGCAGAAAAAGAAAACTCTGGCAGAATAATGAATGGACAGCAGTTTAGCGTTGTTAATGGTGCTAACTGGCAACACCCGCGCGGACCCAATAGCAATGTAAATAGAAAGCAAAATCATCCTGTTACTCAAGTAAATTGGGATGATGCAATGGCTTTTTGTGATTGGGCTAGTGATGGTACGGGCATGGCTGTAAGATTACCAACGGAAGCTGAATGGGAAAAAGCAGCTCGTGGAGAAGATGCGCGTATTTACACTTGGGGAAATCAATTGCCAAACAGTAATTTAGCTAATTATGACATGAAAATTGGCGATACAACTCCAGTTGGGACATACAGTCCATCTGGTGATAGTCCCTATGGGTGTCAAGATATGTTAGGAAATGTTTGGGAATGGACTCTAAGCTTACATAATAAATATCCTTATCAGAATGATTTAAAACGAGATTTGTCTACTCAAGACCGCGCACGAGTGTTACGTGGAGGGTCTTTTTATTACAATGAAGGAAAGTTGCGTATCGCTTATAGACTTGATTTCCCGCCTAACTTTAGTTATTACAACATTGGATTTAGAGTTGTAATGGTAAAACGGGATGAGTAATATGTTGTTTAGCAAATACGAAATTCACGACCAACTGGGGCACGGCGGGTTTGGCGTGGTCTATCGTGCCACCGATACCCAACTCGGGCGCGTGGTGGCACTCAAGGTCTTACATGCGGGGCTGACGCATGGCGCGGGCGCAGAACAGATCGTCAGCCGTTTTTACCGCGAGGCACGTGCTGTCGCCCAACTTGAGCATCCCAATATTGTGGATGTATATGAGATGGGCGAGTGGCAAGGCCAATACTACATTAGCATGCGCTATGTGGAAGGGCTGCCGCTCAGCCAATGGCTAAAGACCTATGGCCCAATGCGCCACAACCAAGTTGCCAACCTGCTGCGCGATATGGCGGCGGCGCTGGCCTATGCCCACGAAAAAGGCTTTTTGCACCGCGATGTCAAGCCGTCCAATATTCTCATTCGCCAGCGCGATGGGGCCGCCCTGCTGACCGATTTTGGCCTGGTCAAGCTGCAAACGGCGGAGAGCGCCGGCAACAACCTGACCGACCCGACCAGCGGGGGATGGGTGGGCACAGCGGCCTATATGTCTCCCGAAGTGTGGAATGGTCTCCCCGCCAGCCCCGCTGCCGATGCGTATGCGTTGGCGTGTGTGGCCTATGAGGCGCTGACTGGGGTAACCTTGTTTAACCCCAGCGGCAGCGACAACGGCTTTAAGGTGGGCAAGCGCCACGAGGCCGGGGCCGACCTGAGCGCCGTGCCCGAGCCGGCCCTGCGCGCAGTGTTGGCGGCTGGGCGGGCCAAAGACCACGAGGCGCGGCCGAGTGTGTCGGCGTTGGGGACGCAGATGCAAGCCGTGTTTCAC
>JAHBAL020000022.1 GCA_018500105.2 Anaerolineae bacterium | reverse complement strand
AGATGTGTATAAGAGACAGACCCCGACACAGGCCAGCAAACACAGCCCCAAAATGGGCAACAAACTGATCAGCAAGAAGCGCCGTGAACGCGGGTTGCGCCATAACACGCCTAAAAAGCGGCTCAGCTCGCTGGCGACCGCCTTGCCGTCATTCGACAACGAAGCGTTGTTCGCATTGTTGGGGCGTTTTGCCTCCCAATGGGTGTCAGTGTCATCTGCGTTGAAATCCCAATCGTCAGAGGAATTACGTTGTGGGGATGCCATAATTTATCTTAAAACCCCCTAAGTATCCATCAAAATGAATGTAGCTTTCAGAAAATGGGAATTTTCTCACCAAACCGGCCCAACATTGCGCCATAAGCCCGGCAACAAAATACGCGACGGGTTGGCCGTGGGGATGGGTGTCGCGGTGGGCGTTGGCGTGTTGGTTGGCTGCGGCGTGCCTTGCGCCACAATGTTAAACACCTGCCCAACATCGGACGCAGCGTTAAACGTGGCATTGCCAGCCTGCGACGCACGAATGATGCACTGCCCGACTTTGAGCAAGGTCACGGCATTGCCATTCACCGTGCAGACCTCGCTTGTAAGCGAATTGAACACCACTGGCAAGCCCGACGACGCGCTGGCGCTGAGGGTGACGGGCGATTCGCTCAAGATTCGGCTCGGCAAGGGGTCAAAGGTAATGCTCTGGTTTTGCTTGCCGCCGGTGCCGGTCGGCGTTGGGGTTACTGTCATCGGCGGAATAGGCGTAATCGAAGCGGCTGCGGTTGGGGTGTTAGTCGGGGTTGGCGTTGTTTGTGGCGTTTGGTTGGCGGGCGTTGGCGTCCAAGTCGGTGGCGGGGTCGAACCGGGCGGCAAAATATTGAAACTCTCGATTTCTTCGACAGCGTTTAGCCAATCATTGCCCGCCAAAAATGCCTTGAGACTGCACAGACCCGGCCCTTTGTCAATGGATTTGCCAAACACCACCCAATTCACATTCACCACTTGGCAAACATTGGGCGTGACCGACACCACCGTCGCTTGCGCCCCCGTTGATGTGGTGGCAAAGGCTTGAAATGGCAAATCTTCGAGCAATTTGTCTTGGAAAGCGCCGAATTTAATCGTTTGTGTCAGTTTTCCAAACGGCCCCGTGCCTTCGAGCGCCCCGCCGCGCAAATCGCTCGCAATCCAAGGGAAAGCCAAGAAGCCACCCGTCCATGCGGGATTATTCGGCTTCGGCCCTTCTTCAACCTTGCCCAAAATCAGATGATAGCGCACAAACTCGCCGCCCCGATGCAAATAAACATTGGCATCGCCGACATGCACCGCCAAATTGATGGCGGTCCAGTTGCTGGGCAAGCCGCTAAACGCCGTCGTAATGCTCATCGGAAAACCAGCATCCACTGTCTTAGACCCAACGTCATAGCGCACCGTTTGCCCGCCATTAAAGAAGTAAACCTTATTGTTGCCTGCGTAAAATGCGGCCTCGATACTGCTCCACGCGGGCAACCCCGGAAATTCGCTGCCGAACTCACGCGGGTAGCCATCTTCAATTTTACTTGTGCCAGCATTCATCGCCAACACATAGCCTTGATTAAAGGTGTAAATTTTGTTGTTGCCATAATTAAGCGTCGCATCTACATTACGCCACCCCCAAGGCAAATTGGGCATAATCGAAGACAGTGCCATTGTTGCCACTGGGCCGGTGTTGGTGCTGGCATTAAAGGGCAGCGCCGATTCGCCCTTGAAAAACATATACTCATTGCTCGACCAAGGCAGAGCCGCATCCGGCGACACGCCATGCGACAGCCACGACGGCGACCAGCCCGCCCAAGCCCCTTCGACATTTCGCGGGTCGAGGTCTACTTTGCCCGCCGACAAGCTATAGCGCAAATATTGGCTGCCGCGAAAGAAAAACAACTTGTCGCTGTCATTCAAACTGCGCACCACCGCATCAATGCCGCCCCAACTGGCCGGCCAATTGCCGAACGTGGCGGCAATGTCTGATGGCGCACGGGTCACTTTGCTGCTGCCAAAGCTATATTCGATAAACTGAGTGCCGCGAAAGAAAAAAGTGCGGTTATTATCCAAATACACCGCGTCGTCAATCGCACTCCAGCCGCTCGGCCAGCCGCTCCAACCCGCCGTAATTGCACGCGGGCCAAAGAGCAAGGTCTTGGTATCGAGATCATAGGCCAGATAATTGCTGCTGCGAAACAAATAGGCCGTGTTACCCACCCGAATCGCGGCGTCAAATTTATACCAATCCGGCCAATTGAGGATATTGAGCGAGTCAAGCACATGTGGGCTGCTCGACTCAACGCGGCTATTGGCAGCGTCATACACAATAAAACGCGGCATATTGAGGGGATCGGTGGTGCGGTCAAAGAGCAATATTTCGCCCGTGCCCCATGTGCCTGCTTGTGGGCCTGCCAGCCGCAGTTGCTCACCCTCGATCTTGGCTTGGGTCGGCTGGGTCGCGCCGCCCAATTGCGTCAGCAGCAAGCTCGCGATCACGCTTGCCCCAATCCCGCTCATCCAATATTGACCTTTCATTTTCACCTCTCTAATGCTTAGGACTTACGCGAAAGTTTGATTTTCACCACAAAGCGCACAAAGAACTCGAAGATTGGCATTGGTAAACCTTTCTTTTCTTTGTGATCTTTGTGTTC
>JAHBAL020000305.1 GCA_018500105.2 Anaerolineae bacterium | reverse complement strand
TTTTGGCACAATGGCAAGCAATGCCAGAGGCAGCAAGAGCAAGATCGCTTAAAATAATACTAAACTATATCGCAACTGGGGCCACCCATTTGAGCAAGGCGGATATCAGCAGGGTGTTGGCAAGCAATGCGAATGACAAGCTAGTTGAGGAGGGTTATATGACATTGGCACAACAATGGATTTTGGAAGGCAAGCAAGTTGGCTTGCTGGAAGGCGAACAGCGCGGCAAGCAGGTTGGCTTGATCGAAGGCGAACAGCGCGGCAAGCAAGTTGGCTTGATCGAAGGCAAGCAGGTCGGCTTGATCGAAGGCAAGCAGGTTGGCTTGATCGAAGGCAAGCAGGTTGGCTTGATCGAAGGCAAGCAGGTTGGCTTGTTGGAAGTAAACAAACGTCTGATGCGCCGACGTTTTCAAATGATCCCCGCTGACATTTTGCAGGCATTAGAACAGCTTGACAGTGAGCAATTAAGCAATTTTAGCGAGGCCTTGTTCGATTTTACCGATTTAACCCAAGTTCGGGCATGGCTAACCGCCACACATCGGTCAAAAATCGCTTAAAGGCATCGCATGTCGCCGCTTGCCAAGAATTTGACAAGCACTCGCCGAAATGGTTTGGACAAAATCTACAGATACAATTCAGATACGCTGCGCGGTATGTCATGGCGCAGCAATGAAAATAACTGTATATGTCTAAGATTCACAAAACCAAAGCCGCCAAACCACGCGCTTATCTCGTCGGGGTTGAATTTCGCAATAACGCGCACAAACGCAAAGCCGCGCTCTCGTTGCAGGCCTCGCTCGAAGAATTGGCCTTGCTTTGTGACACCGCCGGGCTAGACGTGGTTGGGCAAATGACGCAAGTGCTCGACTCGCCCAATCCCAACACCTATATCGGCGCAGGCAAAGTGGAAGAGTTGTTGGCGTGGAAAAAAGCCGAGGATTTCGAGATCGTGGTGTTCGACGACGAATTGTCGCCGCGTCACCAACGTGAACTCGAAGAATTGCTCGGTATGGGCACGACCTTGCTCGACCGCACCGCGCTCATTCTCGATATTTTTGCCCAACACGCCAGCACCCGCGAAGGCTCGTTGCAGGTCGAATTGGCGCAATACGAATATCGCCTGCCGCGACTGACGCGCATGTGGACGCACTTGGCGCGGCAAGCCGGTGGCGGCGCTGGTGGGGCTGGCAGTGGTGGCGTAGGCTTACGCGGCCCCGGCGAAACCCAGCTCGAAATAGACCGGCGGCTCATTCGTGACCGCATCACCAAGCTAAAACACGACCTTGAGAAAGTGCAGCAACAACGCGCCCAACAGCGTCAGCAACGCAAACGCAGCGAAATCCCCGTCGTGGCGATTGTGGGTTACACCAACGCGGGCAAATCTACACTCATTAACGCCTTGACCAAAGCTGGTGTGTTGGCCGCCGACCAGCTTTTTGCCACGCTCGACCCCACCACGCGCCGCGTGCGGCTGCCACGTGGGCACGAGATTTTGCTGACCGACACGGTGGGCTTCATCCAAAAATTGCCGACGCAGTTGGTGGCAGCGTTTCGCGCCACCCTCGAAGAGACGGTCGAGGCGGATGCGTTGCTGCACGTGGTTGACATTACCCACCCCAACGCCGCCGAACAAGCCGAAACGGTGATGGAGACGCTCGACGGCTTGGGCGCTGGTAATAAGCCGATGATTATTGCACTAAACAAGGCCGACAAACGCAGCCCCGAACGCATCGCGCTAGACGAAAACGCCAGCCCTGAAGGGCACAGTTTGCCCGAAGCCAGCGGCATTTTAAGCGAAGGCGTGCCAGTCTCGGCGCTCAAACATACCGGCCTCGACCATTTGCTCAGCGAGATCGAATCGGTCTTATTCGAGCGCCTCATCCCGATCAAAGTGCGTTTGCCCTTCAAGGCGGGCGATCTCATGTCCATGCTTCGCCGCGCCGGCAACATCGAATCCGAAATCCCCGAAGAAACCGGCATGCTCATCGAAGCCCGCATTCCCGGTCGCCTACTCGATTCGTTTAAAATGTATCTTATCAAGTAGTTGAGAGTTGAGGGTTGAGAGTTGAGAGAACTCTTAACTCTCAACTCTCAACTCTCAACTAAACCATGTGCGGACGATTTACATTATCGGCAAATGTGGCGGATTTGGCGGCGCGGTTTATGGCAGGCCAAACGGCGGCGGTCGAAGGGTTACGCCCGCGCTATAACATCGCGCCCATGCAAAAGAGCGTCATCATTAAAAATGAGGAACCCGATGCGCTGACGCTGGCAACTTGGGGGCTGATTCCGGTGTGGTCGAAAGACGCCAGCATCGCCTCAAAACTCATCAACGCCCGCGGCGAAACCGTCGCCGAAAAACCATCTTTTCGCAGCGCGTTCAAAAAACGGCGCTGTTTGGTGTTGGCAGATGGGTTTTATGAGTGGCAAAAAAGCGCCGATGGCAAAAGCAAAACGCCAATGCTCATTCGCCTTGCCAGTGGCGAGCCGTTTGCAATGGCGGGATTATGGGAAAACTGGAAGCCACTGGATGCGCCAGAATCGGAATGGCGCAGCACCTTCACCGTCATCACCATCGGCCCCAACGAATTGATGTCCCCCATTCACGACCGAATGCCGGTCATTTTGCCGCGTGGCCGTGAGCGCTATTGGCTCAACCCCGGCGGCGGCGAGGTCGAATTGCACGATCTCATCCGCCCCTATCCCGCCCAACTCATGCACGCTCGTCCGGTCTCGTCGCGGGTCAATTCGGTAAAAAATGACGATTCGTCGTTAATTCTCGAACAAACACAAGCCAATTTATTATGATGACCGACGTTAAAAGCGAAATGCGCTCGATTGGGCGCGAACTGACCTCGCAAGGTCTCGTCATCGGCAGCATCGTGGCGCTGATGTGGCTCGTTGAAATCATTGACATTGTGTTCTTTCGTCAACGGCTAAACCTGCTGGGCATCCACCCACGCGACACCAACTATCTGTGGGGCATTTTGCTCGCGCCCTTGCTGCATGGCGGGGTGGCGCATTTGCTCGCCAATACACCGCCATTTATTGCGCTGGGTTGGCTGGTGTTGGCCCGCAGCCGCAAAGAGTTTTTCTGGGTGACGGTGGCAGTGGCGGTCATTTCGGGGCTTGGGGCATGGCTATTTGGGGCCAGCACCTCGGTGCATGTCGGGGCCGGCGGCGTCATTTTCGGCTATTTCGGCTTTTTGCTGGCGCGTGGCTTCTTCGACCGTAAATTAGTCTCGATTGTGCTTTCGCTGGTCGTGGGGGCCATTTATGGCTATTTGCTGTGGGGCGTTTTGCCAAATCAGCCCAATGTCTCGTGGCAAGGGCATTTATTTGGCTTTTTGGGCGGCGTAATCATGGCACGCGGCCTCTCGCGGATACAATAGCCCCCTGTGATAGCGCTTTTACCCGTTCGGGGCATCCCGATCATCCAGCCGGGCGATGATTTGCCCACGATTTTGCAACAACAATTGGCCGCACTCGCGCCCAAATCAGGCGATATTTTGGTCGTCACCTCCAAAATCATCTCCAAGGCCGAAGGGCGTTTTGTCAATTTACGCGACATCCCCCCCTCGGCGCAGGCCGTCGAATTGGGCATTAAAACCCAAAAAGACCCGCGTTTAGTCGAATTAATTTTGCGCGAATCGATCGAAATCTCGCGTTATGCGCCGACAGTGCTTATTACGCGCCACAAGTTGGGGTTTGTCTCGGCCAATGCCGGCATTGACCACTCGAATACCGCCGTTGACCCCGACATCGTGTTGCTCTTACCGAGTAACCCCGATGCCTATGCGAAACAGTTGCGCGAGTATTTCAGCACCCAATTAGGCGTTGACCTCGGCATTATCATCGCCGACAGTCATGGGCGGCCCCATCGTTGGGGCACAATGGGGGTCGCGGTGGGCGTTGCTGGCTTGCCCGGCGTCGAAGATTGGCGCGGACGGCCCGACTTATTCGGCTTTAAATTACAACACACCGAAATTGCGTTGGCCGATATGGTGGCCTCTGCCGCCACCTTGGTGCTCGGCCAAGCCGCCGAGGGCATCCCCGCCGTGCTGGTGCGTGGCGTCATCCATTCACAGCGCGACGGCAACGCCGCCGAAATTTATCGCCCAGCCGCGAAAGACCTGTATAAATGAAATGCGTGAGTGAGTGAATGAGTGAATGAATGAATGAATGCACGAGTGTTCCATTCATTCATTCATTCACTCATTCACTCACTCACTCATTCACTCATTTCCGTATGCTTCCCCGCCGCATGATCCGCCAATACACGACGCAAGCTGTGTCGCCAGAGGTGATTGAGCGTATTCTGAGCGCCGCCATCACTGCGCCGTCGCCGCATAATCGCCAGCCTTGGCGTTTTGCAGTATTGCGCGGCCCAGCGCGGCAACGCTTGGCAACGGCGATGGGCGACAAATTATGGGCCGACCGCCTGCGCGATGGCGATGCCGCTGAAGTCATTGCGCGAGATGTGGCACGATCAAGCCAGCGCATCAACAGCGCCCCCGTCGCCATTTTGGCGTGCCTGAGCATGAGCGAGATGGATATTTACCCTGATGCCCGCCGTGCTGCCGCTGAACGCTGGATGGCGGGGCAAGCGGTGGCTTGCGCGGTGCAAAATTTGCTCATCACCGCTGCTGCCACCGGATTGGGCGCGTGCTGGATGTGCGCCCCGCTTTTCTGCCCCGACCTTGTGGTCAGCACCTTGGGCCTGCCCGCCGATTGGGAGCCGCAAGCCCTCATCACCCTCGGCTACCCCGCCGACACCGGTCGTGATCGCGGTCGCAAACCGCTGAGTGACGTCGTCGTCGTAGTGGATAGTGAATAGTGATAGTAGCGATTAAACTATCAACTATCACTATCCACTATCCACTATCCACTATTTACTCTTTTCGCCGCCTTCACAAATGCCCGCAATTTGGCGTGGTCTTTGCGGCCCGGTGACGCCTCAACGCCGCTCGCCACATCTACCCCCCAAGGGCGGATGGCGCGAATGGCTTCGTTCACATTATCGGGGGTCAAGCCGCCTGCCAGCAACAAATTGCAACGCCGTGCCACTTGGCCCGCAATCGTGGCATCAGCCCGCAAGCCGCTGCCGCCATACAAATTCGGGTGATTGGCATCCAGCAGCAAAGCAGGCGTGCTGGTCAACACATAGTCATCCACCGCCACCGCACCGGCCTTCAGCGCCTTGTAAACTCGCCCTTGCAGCGCCGCAAATGCCTGTCGCAGCATATCGGGCGATTCATCACCGTGCAGTTGCGCCCAATCCAGATTGGCCTCAGCCAGCGTAGCCGATATCGTCGCCAGCGAGGCATTGACAAACACGCCCACCATGCGTGGCGCGGGTTGCCCGGCGGGCATGGCTTGGCGAATGGCACTCACGATGGCTTTGGCAGTCGGCACATCTACACTGCGCGGGCTTTTGGGGTAAAAAATGAATCCCAACATATCCGCGCCCGCCTCAGCCGCGCACAGTGCGTCATCCACATTGGTATTACCGCATATTTTGACTTTTAGGGTTACGTCTTCCATGAATTTCGTGGCTCATTTTACCCGTTGGCAGGCTTGCTGCACGCCCAGCGAAAGCGCTGCGGCTATGGCTTCAAGATGACGACGCTCTTTGCCAATCCCAACCACTACTCAACCACAATCAAATCTAGCCCATACACATCAAGCTTAAGTGAGTGCCCTTCGGCCACGATGCTAACCGACTTGATAGCTTGAGCATTGGGCACGGCGGCGAGCAAATTCTCCGACTCAAACACCTCGCGTTCACCCGGGCGCTTTTTCAGGTGGCGCAATTGCGGGTTGGTGCGCACATAATCGGGCGATTGGGCATTGGGAACGCCGCGCACATAAAAGCCTTGAATCCATTCACGCTGATTGCCGTTTTTCTCTTGAAAAACAATCTTAATCATAAGCGGGCATTCGCTGCCTTGGCTGCCGCACACCTCCAGCGAATGATACGCGATGGCAAACTCGGTGCGCAAAAAGACCTTGCGGCTATTCTCAATCGAAGCCTCGATTTGCTGCGATAAACTGGTGCTGCTGGCGTTGATACCTGCCCGCTCGATGCTGACAACGGCGCCCTTTTCGCCGCGTGTCACCGATAATTGGCCGGGTTTATCATCCAGCAAGGCGGTGGTGGCGGCATATCGCCAGTCGAGTTGGTCATCGAAAAACGAACGCACAAAGCGATTATTGCGCACCAAATTGCGGCTGGGTTGTGGCAAAATTTGCGCGGCTTGATCAATTTGCAGCTTGGCTTGCTGCCCCGCCGGAATGGCGACAAGGGGGCTGCTATTTTTTAGTTGCGATTGGGCTTGGGCTGAGCCGCGCAACACATACAGCACGGCACTGCCTCGGCTGGGGTCGGCTTGCTCTGGCTTGGCTGGGTCAACGATCAACTTGTCAACTTGCAAACTATGCAACCCCTCATCCAGCCGCATTGTGCCATACGGCGTGTTAATTTCGAGCCGAAAATCATTGGCCTCATACACCTGCACCTCAGCGCGACCAGTCAGCATCTCTAGCGTCACTTGGGGCGAGCGCACACTACGCCAAAAACGCGGGGTGCGGGCACTGACCACCCGCACTTGCGTGCCCGCGTATAAATTGAGCGTGGCAAACGGCCCGCTGTCTTGACCCACTGCAAAGGTCAGCAAGCCCACCGACTGTTGTCCATCGTCGTCTACGGTAATCAGCGTGCCATCTTCGACCGCAAACCCGTTCAGGTCTACAAAACTAGCCCGCACTGCGTTAGGTTCGAGCGTCAGTACCTTGCCCGCCTGCAAACGAATATGCCCGTAGGCCGGCAACGTGGCGGTATTGATGAGCGACAGCACCGTCGCTGGCACACCCACGACCAAGGCGCAAAAAATGACGAACGAGGTTAGCAAGACAAACCATGCTAACTTTTCAGGTGAGTTTTTCATTGACGACTTTAGATTTTGGGCTTCAGATTTTAGATCAAGTCAAAATCTAAAATCCAAAATCTAAAATCCCTAAACCCTGTGCTTGCTCCACTTCCAATTCGAGCGGGCGGCTCCGCTGTTGCCCCCGCCGATATGCGAGGCCGCTTGGTCGTGATGATGGGCGACAAAAGTCGCCGCAATAGCGGCAATATCGCACAGCGGGTAGCCTTGCCCTTCCATCGAGAAACGATCTTCGATGAAACGGGTGTCAAAGTTACCGGCTTGGAAACGCAAGCTGTTGAACAATTGCTGATGGAAGGGCGTGTTGGTGTTGACGCCCATAATGCGCAATTCGGTGAGGGCGCGACGCATCCGCAAAATCGCCTCTGGGCGGGTATCGCCCCAAGTCACCAATTTGGCAATCATCGAATCGTAATACGGCGTGATCTCCATGCCCTCATATACGCTGCTCTCGATACGCACGCCCGGCCCAGTGGGGAAATGCACATGTGTGATTTTGCCGGTGCTGGGGATAAAGTTGTTGAATGGGTCTTCGGCATTGATACGCGCCTCAATGGCCCAACCGGTTTGCTTAATATCCTCTTGTTTATAGCGCAATTTGCGACCTTGCGCGATGCGAATTTGCTCTTTAACAATATCAATACCAGTCACACGCTCGGTCACGGGGTGTTCAACCTGCAAACGGGTGTTCATTTCCATGAAATAATAATTACCCTGTTTGTCATACAAACACTCGATCGTGCCAGCATTGGTGTAATTGACCGATTGCGCGGCCCGCACACACATCTCGCCCATTTTGCGGCGGGTGGCTTCGTCGAGCGCCACCGAAGGCGACTCTTCAACCACTTTTTGGCGGCGACGTTGCAGGCTGCACTCGCGCTCGCCCAAGTGGATGATATTGCCAAAGTGGTCACCCAACAATTGAAACTCGATATGGCGTGCGCCTTCGATCATGCGCTCCAAATACACGCGCCCGTCGTTAAACGCCGATTCGGCTTCGCGGCGAGCAGCAGCCAGCAACGAGGGCATGTCTTCGATCCGGCGCACTTCGCGCTGGCCTTTGCCGCCGCCGCCACCACTGGCTTTAATCAGCATCGGGAAGCCAATTTTCGGGGCCAGCGCCAGCAATTCGTCATTGGTCAAATCGGTTTCGGCCTCGGTGCCGGGGATGACGCTGACGCCATTACGCATCACCGTCGCACGAGCGACGGCTTTGTCGCCCATTTTGGCAATCGCACTGGGTGACGGGCCAATGAAGGTGATATTGTTGTCAATACAGGCTTGGGCAAAATCTTCTTTCTCGGCCAAAAAACCATAGCCCGGATGCACGGCATCAGCATGATATTTTCGAGCGACTTCAATGATTTTGTCAATCCGCAAGTAGCTCTCGCGTGAGGCAGCCGGACCAATACACACGGCCTCGTCGGCATATCGCACATGCAAGGCATTGCGATCAACCTCCGAATAAACAGCCAATGTAGCGATACCAAGCTCTTGACAGGCCCGAATAATGCGAACGGCGATTTCGCCTCGGTTTGCAATGAGTATTTTTTTAAACATGGGTTGCGAGGTGATTTTACTCTAATGGATAAGCTGCCTAAATGTGATTTATCCGTGATTTAAAAGCCAAACCTCACCCCATTTAAGTTGAGAGTTAAGAGTTGATAGTTGAGAGAAAACACTCTCAACTATTAACTCTTAACTCTCAACTAAAAAGAGCCGTTCAAAAGCACGGCAGCGTCGGCGGCGGTCACCAACACATTGGTATATTGTCGCCAAGGAATGGGCGCACGCGCTACCAGCGTGGCATTGCCATTCGCGTCAACCGTGAAGGTGGCGACGCGGTCGAGCACACCATTTTCCTTGCGGGTTAGCATCAGTTGATAGGGCCGGTCGGGCGAGGTGGCAGGCAAACCGGTTACGGTAAACACGCCGGGTTTGCCGGGGGCGCACACCAGCCGCGCATTGGCCTTGCTGTTCGGGTCTGCCGAGGCAATACGCACATTAATCAGATCAGTTGAGGTCAAAATATCGCTGACCAATGCCGACTTTTGCTGCTCGATGAGTAATTCGCCTTGTTGCAGCCCAATGGTTTGCGACAGCCGATAGTTCATTGCGCCCATTGCCAGCACCGCCAACAACGACGCCAGCGCTAATCCGCGTGACGGTTGTCCCCATAACGATTGAATAAAGCTTAAAAATCCGCCATTGTTGCTTTTCTTTTCGTTAGAAGTCGGAATCGAGCGGATAACGGGTGTGTGGCCGGTGACGCGACGGGCAGTGGCGACGCCCTCGCCATTGCTCGGCTCGCTGTTTGAGGCAGATGGGGTATTGGGCGCTTTTGGCGCTTTGGCGCTTACTTTGGCAGTTAATGGGGCAGCGGCAATGGCTTTAGCCACCTCGGCAACTGGGGTATCTGGGTTGGGTGTAACGGCTTGTCGGGCACGATTGGCGGCGGTGGCGGCCTCGGCTCGCACAGCTAGGCGCAGCTTTTCTTCAAGATGGCTTGGGGCTTGCACCAACGGGGCAGTATGCACCAGCGCATTGGCAATATGCTGATATGCCACAAATTGTTGACGCGCCTCTGGGCTGGCCATCAAATGCGCCTTTACTTGCTCACGCTCAGTCGGGTCTAGCGCGTCTAATGCCGCTAGGCTAAGCAATTCAGCCCAAATTGGCTCAGGGGTCTCCGTTGAGGCGGGGACGTCGTTTTTACTCATATCTCGTGTTGCCTTGTGTTGTATGCACAGCTATATCGTAGTTTACGCTGAAAAACAGATTTTAGATTTATGTCACCGCAAACAAGGTGCTAAAAAGCCATGAATTGATCGCCTGAACAATGGCGGGCGGGCGCTTGCCGCTGTCATTTTGTTTGGGCGCAAGCGCATCACGCAGTTTGTCCATCGCCAATCGCACCCGGCTTTTGACTGTGCCGAGCGGTATTTTCAGGTGATCGGACAACTCTTGCTGGGTGAGGCCGCCAAAATAGAGCAAATCAATACATTCACGTTGCTCGTTTGGCAGGTCTTTCATGGCAACCGATAAATCAATGTCGGCAGTGACATCGGGCGCGTGGGGAACTGTGCCATTGGGTGAGGTATGCAAAATTTCAGCATACTCGTCTATCGAGGTGCTTTGATGATCGTGCCCCGCACGTTTTCGAATGCGGTCAATGGCTTTGCGGCGGGCGATAACACCCAGCCAAGTTGACAATGACCCCTTATCCGCTTCGTAGGTGGCCCCTTTTTTCCACAACGTCATAAAGACGTCTTGAGATATTTCTTCGGCGTCGGCTTGATCGCCCACAATTCGCATAGCGACGGAGAAAACGAGATTGGCGTAGCTGCGGTGAATCGTGATAAGCGCATCTTCGTCCCCGCTCGCAATACGGCGCAACAAATCGGCATCACTCATGCTCCTATAAGTGTAACAGATAAGTTGCAGCGTGACATCGGGCGGATGACGCATATTCAATTAAAATTTTCGGCAAACCCTCATCCAACTTGAGTACACTAGAGATATTCGTGTTTAGGTTTAGGGGGACAATTAAATCATGGGGGGGCGTTATGATGGCAGTAACGCTGATGGCCTGTACAACTGCCACGAGCACGCCCAATATAGTTGCGCCAACTGCCAGCGCAAGCCCAGTTGCGCCGTGTCTGGCCAGCACGCCGTCGCCGCGTTTTTTGCTGGTGCAGCCGCTGCCTGCACTGGTAAATGCCGGTGAATATGCGCTCGATATTCGTTTGGCGAATGCGGCAAATGCTTTTACGCAAGCCTTGCCCATTACCTCAGGCGCAAGCCTTGGCCCCAATGGCAGCTTGCAAATTGAGACCAGCACGGGCGACATTTTTGAGACGAATGTGGTTGCCACCGTGCCGGGGGTGAGCCAACGAATCACAGTCACCGTTGAGTTTGACGACATTAAAACCGCGCTTTTTCCAGATGCCAGCGGTAAATGTAACCCAGTGAGCTATGGGCGCACCCTGCAAACCCGCGCCGATATCAACGGGCGGCCCTTGAGTTTGGCGGCTCCGGCCCCCACCGCCACGCCGGTCGTGACCGAAACGCTGGCCCCAACGCCGATGCCAAGCGTGAATGCGGCGGTGACACCATTGGCGACGGGATCGGTGACGCCAGCCCCCCCAGTTACCCCCGCCAATACGAAGTGTGTTGCCAATGCTGTGTTTGTCGGCGATGTCAACACGCCAAACCCAAGCACGTTGCCTGCCCAAGCCACCTTCACCAAAATATGGCGGGTGCGCAACACCGGCACGTGTGTTTGGGACAATGGCTATTTGCTCGTGCCGGTGGGCGGCAATACCTTCGGGCTGAACCAGCCAGCAGTTGTGCCCAATATTCCGGCTGGGTCAGTGTCTGACCTCGCATTGCAGATGCAAGCTCCGGACAATGCGGGCACGCATACCGGCACATGGCGTTTGCGTTCACCCTCCGGCAAACTGTTTGGCCCGCTGTTGCGCGTCACCATCAGCGTGCCAAAATCTGCCGAGAAGCCGCCCCCCACCGCGACCCCCATGCCACAGCCAACGCTGCCCAGAAGCACGCCGCCCAAATTCACCCCGACGCCAGCATCACGTTGCGACGGTGTGCCTGCGATGGGTATTTTTGAGGCGCAACGACTCAATTCGCGCAGCAATGTTTTTACCTTGCGCTGGGGGCCGGTGAGTAACGCCGATGTGATTGAGTTGGACAATGGCTTGGGTGTAGTGAAAACGCCGGGCCAACGCACAGTCAGCATCTCGCGGGATACCACTTTTCGGCTGATGGCCCGCTGCGGCGCAAATTTGATTTTCCGCGAAGTGCAATTGACTTTTGTGCGTTAGTTAGTCGTCATTTTTCATGCTGACAAACACCAGCATTGCGCTTAGGATTTGAGTAATCCGGGAGGCGCTTGGCAAGCCATTCCAGTCATTCGACATCCAACTGCCAAACCATTCACTGGCGATGGCCTGAAAGCCGGTGAACCACAGCATCAAGCCGCTCGTCAGGCCGGCAATGCTCAGGCTTTTCGATTGGTGAAAGGTCGGGCCGTCTTTCTTGGCCGCAGACAACATGGCGAGGCCACCAAGGCTGCACAATACAGCCACCACTGCCTCGATAGCGATCACCAGCCCATAAAAAATGTGATACCAACGCGGCGACGTGATCGCCCGTTTGCGCACGGTGCTGTCGGGGAAAGTCGTATCCATGCTCAAGACATGCGACACAAAGCGATAATTGGTCTTGTAGTCGGTCAAATTGCCAAATACCACGATGGCGGCAAATAAACCCATTGACAGTGACAGCGCGGCCTTGCTCAGGCGAATGATGAGGCGAATTGGCATGGCGAAATTATACTGAGACACGCCTTAAAGCCCTGTCACACTTACCTGCACCCCACTAAACGCCGCATTGCCGGTCAAGTCGTCCAAAAACACCTCGTCGGTCAGGTCGTTGATGCTGACTCCGGCTTGGCGCTGAGCCACCTGCAAGCGCGTGCCGGCCCGATCATGCCCCCAGCCGTGCGGGACGCTGCCCACGCCCAGCATGACATCGTCGCTGATTTCGAGCGGCAGCGACACCTGCCCAACCCGCGATTTTATTGTGACAGTTTGTTGAGGGTGCAGCCCGCGTGTGGCAGCATCGTGTGGGTGCATTAGCACGGTGCAGCGATCTTTGCCGCGCACAAGGCGCTCGCTGTTGTGCATCCACGAATTATTCGAGCGTAAATGGCGGCGACCAATTAACATCAGGTCGTAACCCTCCGAGGTCTTTGAGGCCTCGGAGGGTTCAGAGACCTCGGAGATTTTAAAGACCGCCTGCACCCGCGCCAGATCGTTCAAAAATAGATCGGGCGCAAGCTGAATGCGTTTGTCTGGTGTAAAAAGGCGTTCGGGCAAACGTGGTTGTAATGGGCCAAGATCCACGCCGTGTGGCTCGGCCTTGAGTTTGTCGAGCGACAACCCCGACGCGCCATAGGGGCCATAGCGCAAGCCGAGGTCGAGCAATTGCGCGGGTGTCATAGATTTGGCGCTGCTCATGGCCTCATCCACCGGCGAGCCGCCGAGCGCCTGCACCAATGCCTGATAAATTTGCCAATCGTGGCGCTGGTCTGGCGCGGCGGCAAAAAGCGGTGGCGAATATTTGGCGCTGTTGTGAATAGCAAGCACATGAAAGATGATGTCGTAGTGTTCGCACTCCAGCCCGGCGGTGGGTGGCAAAATAATGTGGGCGTGGCGCGTGGTCTCATTAATGTAAATATCAATGGCGACCATAAAATCGAGCGACGCCAAGGCCGTGTCGAGTTGCCCGCCGTTGGGCGTGGATAGCACCGGATTGCCCGCCACCGTCACCATTGCGCGAATTTGGCCGTCGCCCGCGGTCAGAATTTCTTCGGCCAAGGTTGCGACGGGCAACTCGCCCGCAAATTCGGGCAAGCCACGCACCCGGCTGCGCCAGCGCCCAAATTTGCCCGCCCGTGCCCCATCCACCATATCAATAGCGGGGGTGGTGAACATGGCCCCGCCCGCACGGTCGAGATTGCCAGTCACGATATTGAGCAGATTGATCAGCCATTGGCACAGCCCACCAAAACGCTGCATAGACAAGCCCACCCGCCCATAGCACACCGCACGCGGCGCGGCGGCAAATTCGCGGGCCAGCCGCAAAATGGTTTCGGCGGCGATGCCGGTGGCAGCGCTGACGACGTGGGGCGAATAGGCCGCCACGCTGGCGCGCACCGCATCCCAGCCGTTGCAAAATTCGGCCAGTCGGTCAGGCTTGGCCAAGCCTTCGGCAAAAATGGTGTGAAGCATCGCCAACAACAGCAGCACATCGCTGTTTGGCTTGATAAAAATATGCTCATTTGCCACGTCGGCGGTTTCGCTGCGGCGCGGATCAATCAGCACAATTTTGCCGCCGCGATGCTTAATGCCCTTGAGGTGGCGTTCGATGCCGCCTGCCGTCATCAGGCTGCCGTTCGAGGCCATTGGGTTTGCGCCCAAAATCAGAAAATAATCGGTGCGTTCGACATCGGGGATGGGCAGCAAGAATTGATGCCCGAACATATGCCGCGCCACAAATTGATGCGGCAATTGGTCTACTGAGGTCGCCGAAAAGATATTTTGGCTGCGCAACGCCTTGATAATGCTGGCGCTAAACAACATACTGCCGACGTTATGCACATTTGGGTTGCCCAAATAAACGCCCACCGCGTTGTTGCCGTGCGCGGCTTGGGTTTGGCGCAATTTGCTCGCCACCTCGTTAATCGCCTCGGCCCAGCCAATGGCCTGCCAGCCGTGCACGGTGCGCCGCATCGGCGTTTTTAGCCGGTCGGGGTCGGCATACACATCTTGCAGGGCGGTGGCTTTGGGGCAAATGTGGCCCTTGCTAAATGGGTCGGCGGCATCCCCGCGAATGGCGACGATGCGCTGCTCGTGCATGTCTATGGCAAGGCCACACATGGCTTCACACAAATTGCAGGTTCGGTAGTGGGTGTGGGTGGTTTGAGGGATCATTTTCAAGGGCGTTTTCGTCAAGCAAAATTCTCATACTATGGCAGCGTCAAAGCAATTTCACGGAGGTCTTCTAACACTTCAATTGCAACCTCATGTCTGACACTTGGAAAATCCTCAAGAAATTGTTCAAGTGTTTCACCGGTTTCGAGATAGTCAAATAAGGTGGCAATTGGCACACGAGAATTACGAAAGACCGGAGACCCGCCCAAAATCTCAGGATCGCGCACGATAGGAGATCGTTTGATTGGCTGCATATCTCTATTTTGCCACACAATAAACACATGTCAAAAGTTTACAAAAAGCACGAAAAAAGTTTAATAAGCCGTGCTAAACTCCCTGCATCATGAGCACCTCCTCTATCGAATTACGTTTTCCGAATACCGACGACGTTGCCCAAATCTTGACACCCAAAGCAGTGGAATTTTTGGCGGCCTTGCATCGCAATTTTAATGCGCGGCGTTTGGCGCTGCTGGCGCGACGGGTCGAGCGGCAAGCCGAGATTGATGCAGGCAAATTGCCCGATTTTTTGCCCGAAACCAAACACATCCGCGAGGCTGATTGGGTGGTGAAACCCATTCCGGCAGATTTGCGCAATCGGCGGGTCGAGATCACCGGCCCCGTTGACCGCAAAATGGTCATTAATGCCCTCAACAGCGGCGCAAATTGTTTCATGGCCGATTTTGAAGACGCCAACTCGCCAACGTTGGCCAACAATATCGAAGGCCACATCAATTTGCGCGATGCGGTGCGCGGCAGCATTAGCTTTAGCAACCCCGATGGCAAGCAATATAAGCTGAATGACAAAATTGCAACGCTGATTGTGCGCCCGCGTGGCTGGCATTTGAGCGAAAAGCATATGCTGGTGGATGGGGTCGAGATGAGCGGCAGTTTGTTCGACTTCGGCCTGTATTTCTTGCATAACGCCAAGGCGCTGCTCGACAAAGGCAGCGGGCCGTATTTCTATTTGCCAAAGCTCGAAAGCCATCTTGAGGCGCGGCTGTGGAACGATGTGTTCAATTTCACCCAAGATGCGCTCGGTTTTGCGCGTGGAACCATCAGCGTGACGGTGCTGATCGAGACGATTTTGGGCGCATTTGAAGAAGATGAAATTTTGTGGGAGCTAAAAGACCATATCGTTGGCCTCAATTGTGGGCGCTGGGACTACATTTTTAGCTATATCAAGAAATTGAGCAAGCACGCCGAGTATATGTTGCCCGACCGCGCTACCGTGACGATGGTTTCGCCATTCATGCGGGCCTACGCGCTCAATACCATCAAGACCTGTCATCGCCGCAATGCGTATGCGATGGGCGGCATGGCGGCTCAGATTCCGATTAAGAATAACCCCGCCGCCAACGAAGCCGCATTGGCACGGGTGAAGGCAGACAAAGAGCGCGAGGTCGGCGATGGGCACGAAGGCACATGGGTGGCGCACCCCGGCCTCGTGCCGATTGCCGCCGCCGCCTTCGCCAAGATGGAGGGCGACAATCAAATGCACCGCAAGCGCGAGGATGTGAATGTGGCGACTGCCGATTTGCTCGCGCCCGCCAAAGGTGACATCACCGAGCAGGGCGTGCGCATGAATATCGGCGTCGGCGTGCAATATCTTGAGGCGTGGCTGCGCGGCAATGGCTGTGTGCCGTTGTATAACTTGATGGAAGACGCCGCCACTGCCGAGATCAGCCGCGCCCAAGTGTGGCAATGGCTGCATTGCCGTGCCAAGCTGGCCGATGGCCGATCGCTTACACCAGAGCTATTCGATACGCTGCTCAATGACCAAATGCAAGTAGTGCGCCACGAGGTCGGCGATGACCGCTTTGAGGGCGGCAAGTTTGAGCTTGCCACTCGGCTTTTCCGCGACATGACCTTGCGTGACGAGTTCGCCGAATTTTTGACGCTGGAAGCGTATAAGCACATTGATTAGTGGGAAGGGATGAGTCCTAAGTCCTAAGTAAGGGGTAGATGCGGTGCGCCTTCGAGGTGCACCGCATTTTCAATTGCGGCATAATGTCGCCCATGAGCAACACGCCAAATATCAACGGATTGGGGCAGGTAGCACTCACCGTCAGCAATTTGAATCGGTCAATCGCCTTTTATAAGGATGTGGTTGGCTTGCCGTTTTTGTTTCAGGCCGGGCCAACTTTGGCATTTTTTAAATGTGGTGACACGCGCTTGATGTTGGGGATGCCCGAAAACGACTTTAAGCCCGGCAGTTCAACCGTGCTGTATTTCAAGGTGGATGATATTCACAGCGCCGCCGCTGCGCTTGAGGCCAAAGGGGTCACGTTTAGTGATGAGTTTAAACCCCACCTCATCACTAAAATGGCAAACCACGATTTGTGGATGTGCTTCTTTTACGATCCCGATCAGCATTTGTTGGCGCTGATGGCGGAGATGCCTAAAAGCATTTAAAACCTCCGACGTTTTCAAAATAGCCGCATCTGCTGCGAGCCAGCGGGCCGCCCATTGAGCAGCAGATAGGGCGCGGCGCGGTCGGCTAATATGCCCAGTGCCTTCAAGTCTTTGATTTCGCGCAACGTTCCGATTCGACGCGCCTTCAGAATGGCCTCGACACCTAGCGGCCCGATGCCGGGCACGCGCAGTAAATCGCGCTTGTCGGCCTTGTTCACCTCAAGCGGCGATTCGGTTAAGTTGCGCTGTGCCCATGCGATTTTGGGGTCAACGCCGAGCGGCAAGCGCCCATCCGCCCCAAACTGCAATTCTTCTAGCTCGAAGCCATAATCGCGCAGCAAAAACGATGACTGATACAGCCGATGTTCGCGCCAAGGATCCTCAGCGCGATGATTTTCGAGCGGCGTGTCACGCACGGGCGAAAATGCCGAGAAGTAGGCGCGGGTGAGGCCAGCTTGTTTGTGCAAACGCTCGGTCATGCTTAATAGCTCGACATCACTCTCGCCCGCCGCGCCCACCACAAATTGCGTCACCGTCGAGGCCCATTTTTTCCAAGGCTGGGCCTTGCGAATCTCATGCGC
Source organism: Anaerolineae bacterium (assembly GCA_018500105.2). Classification (GTDB taxonomy): domain Bacteria; phylum Chloroflexota; class Anaerolineae; order J036; family Brachytrichaceae; genus AQU-03. Next base: position 3,985 of record JAHBAL020000305.1, on the reverse strand, counting down.
CACGATGAGCGGGCGCAAAAGCTCATCTTCAAATTGCTTTTTGGGGGCCAAGGCCGTCAGGCGCGAGGCGTTGGGCGCTTCGAGATTGATAGAAACGCGGCTCGACAACGCCATTGCCCGCGCAATTTGGTCGCGCTCGGCGCCGGGCATCATCTTCAGGTGAATATAGCCACCAAAGCCTTTTTTGCGGCGCAAGATGTCCACCGTATCGAGCAGCTTGTCTTGCGTTTTGACACCGCCGCCGATGATGCCGCTGCTCAAAAACAAACCCTCAGCGTATCGGGCGCGGCTCATCTCGCCAAAAACACTCGCCATCTCGTCGGGCTTAAACGACACGCGCTTCATGGCGCTGCGCCCAGCCCGAAAAGGGCAATAGAAGCAATTGCGCTCGCAGGCGGTGGTGAGCATGGTTTTGAGCAAGCTGATGCGTTGCCCGCCGGGCATGACGGCATTGTGGATGCCCAACGAATTACGCTTTTTATCGAGTGAGGTCAAGGCCACTTGGGTGGATTCGTCGTAGGCGCGGCGCAGTTCGTGCGGCGAATGTCCACACGGGGCGCGTTCAAACCCCAATTGCAGCGGCTTGGGCGGCGCGTGCTGGTTTTTGTCTTCCGCCGATTCCACCCCCATTTCCCCCGCGATCACTTCAAGTTTGCTGGTTTGCACATCGGACATGTGTTCTATTATAGAACAATTGTTTTGTGGGGGCTGGGGAAATTATACTAACCTATGGCTCAACGAAATCATTAAAACAAACGAAAAGAAAGGTGATGAAGCGTAACGCAAAAATTTTTATTGCAATCTAGGAGGATTGGAGGAGCAAAAAGCAGCAATGGGGTCAGTGGGAATCGAACCCACACGGTGATTCCTCACCCCAAAATTTTAAGTCTTGTGCGTCTGCCTGTTTCGCCATGACCCCTTTGATACTGCGGTCGTTATTTTATCATTAAATTTTGGCCAAAACGTGTTTAAACGGGCCATTTTCTTAAAAAATGCGGTACGTCGTTACACGAAAAAGAGCCGCAACAAGTGCGTTAAACTAAATCGGCGATAATAGCCATCCCAAGCTTATGGCATCACCTTCATACAAAAACGCCGCTATTATCTACAATCCGGTTGCAGGTCAACGCAATGTGCGCAGTGGGATAGAGCAAACCATTGGGCGCTTGGCATTTGCGGGCTGGCGCACGGCTTTGTATGAAACCACGATCGAGGTCGGGGCCGAAGAATTGGCCCGCCGTGCGGTTGCCGACGGGGCTGAAATTGTGGTTGCGGCAGGCGGGGATGGCACGATTAATGCGGTTGTCAATGGCATAGATGTGGCGAAAAACCCACATGTTACGCTCGGTGTGTTGCCCATTGGCACGGCCAATGTGTGGGCACGCGAGGTGGGGATCACGTCATTCCCACAATTGACCGGCGATTTTAAGAATGCCACCGATACCCTCATTCATGGCGTGCCGATGTTGGCCGATTTGGGCTTAGCTGGCGACCGCTATTTTTTGCTGTGGGCTGGAGTTGGCTTAGATGCGCTGATTACCCAAGAGGTGCATTTTGAGCTAAAACGCTGGGCGGGCGGTTTGGCTTTTGCCGAGGCCGGCGTGCGGGCGGGGCTGCGTTATACCGGTGCGCGGGTGCGCGTGACGCTTGATAACGAGGTGTTTGAAAACGATGCTTGGTTTGTCGCCATTAGCAATATTCGGTTGTATGCGCATGTGCCGCTGGCTAAAAATGCCGATGTGACCGACGGTCTGCTCGATGTGCATTTGTTTGCGGGCAACACGCCGCCCCAATATTTAAAGCATATGGCGGGGGTTTTGCTGGGCACGCATACCCAAGACCCAGATGTGGTGTATCGTCAGTGCCGACATATTCGCATTGAGGCCGAGCCAGCCCTGCCGGTGCATGTTGATGCTGAGCCGGTTGGAAACACACCGATGACATTTGCGGTCGTCCCACGCGGGCTGCGGGTGCTTGTGCCACGCGAATTTATTGAAGCTTAGGCTAAAACAACGTGACGACACGTTGCGCGCCTATTGTCTTGCTTTACTTGCTTTACTCGCTGTTCATCATCCACAGCGAAAACCCGCTCAAAAATTCTCTAAACCCAGCGAGGTGCTGGCTGGGAAAGCTGTATTTTTCAACCGCCCGATCAAGCACCCGATTAAAACAAGCCAACCATTCATCGCGTCCGGCTTGGTTAATGGAAAAGGGCATGTGTCGCGCTCGCATCATGGGGTTGCCGTATTTGTTGTGGTAAAGCGGCGGCCCACCCAATAACCCAATAAAAAACAGCGCCGATTTATCTGCCGCGGCCTGCATGTCTGCCGAAAACATACCGCGAATGGGCGACTTTTCAAGCTCGCGATAAAAATCGCGCAGCATGGCAATGACGTTATCGTCGCCCATGTAAGCGTAAATTTCACGGCTGGGCGCAGCAATTTGCGAGGGATGAATGGGTGGGATGAACATGTTAAAACTGCTCTAAGAAGCGCAGATCGTTGGCCCAGAAGTTGCGGATGTCGTTGATGCCGTGCAGCCGCATCGCCACCCGTTCTGGCCCCATGCCAAAGGCAAAGCCAGACCATTCATTCGGGTCATAGCCGCCGTTTTTCAGCACAGTGGGATGAACCATGCCCGCGCCAGCAATTTCGAGCCAGCCCGTGCCCTTGGTCAACATGCGGGCTTGGGGCGTGGCTGTGCCCAAATACACATCTACCTCGACACTGGGTTCGGTGAATGGGAAATAGCTGCCGCGAAAACGAATTTGCCCATCGCCGCCAAACATACGGCGACCAAACTCGCCCATCACGCCCTTCAGATCAGCCAGCGTAATATTGCGCCCAATGGCGATGCCTTCGACTTGGTTAAATTGCATTTCGCTGCGGGCGGTCACTTGCTCATAGCGATAGCACATGCCGGGCAAAATGACGCGAATGGGCTTTGTGCCATTGCCGCCCAGCTCGCGCATGGCGCGAATTTGACCGGGCGAGGTGTGGGTGCGCAAAATAACGCCGGGGGTATTGGTGTAAAAGGTGTCCCACATATCACGCGCTGGGTGTTCTGGCGGCATATTGAGCAATTCAAAGTTCATCTCGTCGGTTTCAACATCGGGCGAGCGATACACTTCGAAGCCCATTTGGGCAAAAATTTTGGCGATGTTGCGCAAGTTTTGCGTGCTGGGGTGCAAGCGCCCACGCTGCACGGGTCGGCCCGGCAGGGTCACGTCAATTGCGCCAGCACGCATCTTGGCTTCTAGCTCCAGACGGCTCACGTCGCTCTTTTTGGCTTCGTAGGCTGTATTTAGGCCTTGCTTAACTTCGTTGGCGCGTTTGCCAAAGGCGGGTCGTTCCTCTTTGCTCACTTTGCCCAGCAAGCCCAGTGCTTCATCGAGTGCGCCTTTGTTGCGCTTGGTTCCAAAATACTTGCCTTGCCAAGCGGTTAAACTATCGTTGGTCGTAATGGCGGTTAGTTCCGCCAATGCCTCTTGTTCGAGGGTGTTCAATTGATCGAGCATCGGGGGGGATTATAAATTACGAATTACGAATTATGAATTATGAATTGGGGGAAATGAGTAATGAGTAACGAGTAACGAATAATCACTCGTTACTCATTACTCGTTACTCATCACTCATCATTCTCAAGAGCGTTTGCGCGTCTTGGGCGAAAGCGGCGGGGGCGTCGTTGGGCACAAATTCGAGCATGGCGTATAGGTCGCGGTGTTGCGCTTGCGAGATGGCGCTGGCCTCGCGCAGATAAATTCGCCAATCGGCCTCGCCCTCGGCCAAAGGCCGCCGCAACACCGCCCATTCGTCTGACTGCGGGCTGAGTTGCCATTGAAAAACGTGAATATGCGACAACACGGGCGCAAAGGCGTGCAACTCAGCAACACCCTCGGCCACCGGTGCGCCGGTGCGCGGCTGCCAATGGAGCCATAAGTTGGGATGACCGGCCCATGCCAACAAATCGAGGCACGACTTTTGCG
>JAHBAL020000328.1 GCA_018500105.2 Anaerolineae bacterium | reverse complement strand
TCTCCACGCTACGCAAACATTCCATGAATGTCTTTAGCGCTCTCACCCGCATTTTTGACCGTCAGCCTGTTGTCTTTCAGGCTGCCTAAGCTTTTACAATTTATTTATCTATAATCAACCAATCAACCAACCAACCAATCAACCAACCAACCAATCAACCAACCACCCAATCAACCAACCGGCGTTAACATTTCCACCAATACCAGTTTGTCTTCATCTGGCAAATTAAGCGCATCTAATTTGGGGCCTGCATAAGTGGCTTGGCGCTGCTGTGCCAAATGTTGCAAGCCACATTGCTCGATTTTTTGCCAATACCCCTCTAGCCCAAACGCATACATGAAAAAATTAATCAACTCTTGATGTGTCCCCTTAAACATAGTCCCCCCAGTCAATCCTAACTATTTTTTTGTATCTGTTGTTCAATCCAATCGCGACATAAGTCGGCCCGCACATAAACCCCGCCATCACCACAGGGTTGTCGTGCATTGCGCGTCCCGCGTGAGGTTACGCCCAATAGTCTATATTCGCCTGATGCCAATTGAATATACAGCGGCCCGCCGCTGTCGCCTTTGCACGTGTCGTGCATTAATCCCCGCATCCCCGCCACCATTTCTTTGCCCTGTTGAGCGCCATATTGGTCGGCATCGGCTTGCAGGCCGCTATCGAGCGTCACAATTGGCACATCCGTTTTTCGTTTTGTCCCATATCCATAGGTTCCGGCTGTATCCGTGTTGCCAAACCCCACCACCGTGCCGATGGTAGGCTGCCCTAGCTCATGCGAATTGACAATCGGTCGCGCTGGCACGCTGCTGGGTGTTGCTAAGCGCAACAAGCGTATGTCGAGTGTTGGATGTAAATAAGTGGCGACAACGTCAATGACTTCGCCGGTGTTGGGCTGTTGAATGTCATGCCCCTTTAAGAATACTTTTTTAATGCGTGCGCAATGCTTGGCCGTTAATACCCATTGTGGGGCAATCAACGTGCCAGTGCAGAAAAACCCTCTGCTATTGCCCACTGCACAGCAATCCGGAAATTCAGTTGTCTCCTCGCCCCCAAGAATTTCTGGGGGAAGTAGACCGGGTGTCATGATGGGCGGCGGAATCAGAGCCGACGTTAAGGCTTGTGTCTGTAACCGGCCCAATTCATCTCGTATTGTGTCAACTTCATGCGAAATAGCATCAAGCGATGCTAAAAGGCGCTGAATATTTTCGGCATCAAAGGAAGCAACATTCATATTCACCTAATTTCAACTAAATATGGACAAAAGCGAATCTGCAACTTTAGTCGTATTTAGAGATTATATAGGGAATATGCCGAAAAAACTTGACAAAAATTGACAATTATCTAAGTGAAAACTCGCCCACCCACCAATCTTTGCCCCCCACCAACAAACGCTCACCCGAATAGGGCAAATAGAAACCGACGCGCAACTGATACTGGCCGGGCGGCGTATTGCCTAAGTTGAGTGTGCGCTCGTCGCGCACCCATTCGCCCGCCGCCCAACGCGAGGTGGGATGAGTGCCATTGATTGGCTGCCCGTCGTTTTGCGCCACCAAGCGCCCGGTTTTGGGGTCAACCACATGCACAAATACGACAAAATCTTGCTCGATGGGCCGCACCGAACGCCAGTGGAGGGCAAGTTGTAAGTTGCAAGTTGCAACTTGTAGGTTGCAGGTCGTTATATCCAGCCCGGCCAATTCGATTGCACCACCCATGACCGCGCCCACCTGCATCTGAGGCGATGCGGCGACGAAATTGCGCGGCGGTGCATTCACCGTCACCGTGCCCAAATCGGCCAAAATTTTGCCATCGGCCAGCACCTGCAATTGATACGCGCCGCCCGTCAAGTCACGCGGCAAGCGCAACTGATAGCGGTCGAGCAGCGCCAAATTGGGCGACCATTCGGCAAAGGGCAAGCGATTGCGAGCCGGTGCGCCATCAAACAAGGTAATATTTTGGGGGCCAAGCAATTGCACTTGAATGGCAGCATTTGGCATGGCTTGGGCCGCACCTTGCCAGCACAAATCTACATTCAGCAACGCCCCTGAGCTTAATGTTCGCTCGCGCAGTTGCCACGCACCGAGAGCCGCACCGTTGGGCAAACGAGTTTGGGCGGCGGTGTAAGGGGCGGCGGTGCAAATGGGCGCGGCGGCGGACGCATTTTGGCGCGGCAATGGTTGGCTCAGCTTGCCAAACGGAAAAGCCACTTCTAGCCCAGCAAATTGCTCATTTGGGCCAACTCGTGGCGGCACGTCTTTGGTGTTTGGGTTAAAAAAGCTGATGCCGATTTGATAGTCGCCGACTGGCGGGGTTCCGGTTGGCGGCGGCAATTCGATTTGGTCAAACACAATCTCGCCCGGCGTCCAATCGGCAGTGGGGTAATGAAATGGATTGGCCCGCACCCACTCACTCGACTCGACATGAAAGAGCCGCGCCACCAGTTGCAGCGGTTGCCCAATTTGCGCCATTGGCTCCCAAATCACAGTCGCCACACATGGGCCTTGCACATGGCATTCGCCAAATTTTTGCGCGTCGCGCACTTTAACCATGTGGGCAAAATCGGCGGCAGGCGCGGGTATTTGGGCGCGGATGGCGGCAATGTCGGCTTCGCGCAGGCGCATCACGCGGGCTGCCGTCGAGCCGTCGGGCGCGGTCAAGAGGGTGTCGGTTTGCCAGCGGCTGGTGATGAGCGTGGGATAGGGCTGTCTCTTATACACATCTGACGCTGCCGACGAAGG
>JAHBAL020000428.1 GCA_018500105.2 Anaerolineae bacterium | reverse complement strand
GAGCACAAAGTTCACAAAGAAAAGAAAGGTTTATCAATACAAATCTTCGAGTTCTTTGTGTGCTTTGTGGTGAAAATCAAGCATTCGCGTAAGTCCTAAGCACCTAGACTGATTAAATGTTAAAAGTCTTACTGCATGTTAACTGCATATTAAAGGGGGATGCTACAAGTCATGAAATATTTGCCTTTTCGTCAATTTTTCGGTGCAACATTGTTGGGGGTTGTGCTGATGGGGGTTACAGGGTGTTCGCTGCTCGTGCCGACCACAGCGCCCCCCAAAACGGCAGTGGCGCAGCCGATCGGCAAGCCTATCCCGACCAGTGCGCCGGGCCAAAGTGCGCCAACGCCAGCGCCAACGGCGACACCCGTCATCAGCGCCAGCAAGCCCATCACCGCGCTCAAAAATGTCAATTGGAAGCAAACATTGACGACCGACCCGCAACTGGTTTTTGACAAAAAGACAACTGACGCCGCGCAAAAAACGAGCAAGACCGAAGTTGGGCCATTTGTGCGGGCCAAATCTACTTTTGGCGGGGCCGAGGTGGCGGGTTTTGCCAGCTTGCTCAAAGACAGCGTGCTATATGCCGACATTTCGGATGACGGGCAGGCCGAGGCGGTGATTATGCTTACGGGCAGCGGCAATGCCGGCAATGCGGGCGCGTTGGTTTATAGCCCCGACGCGGCTAACAAGCCGGTATTGGTGGCGGTGCTGGATGGGGCAAAACTGACGGTCGAAGCCGAAGATGGCGAATTGGTGGTGACGCGCCCGATTGTGGCGGGCTTTGAGCCAGCATGTTGCCCCAGTGGTTTTAATACGCGCCGCTACAAATTGGTGGCTGGCTCGGCAGACCTTGCATTAAAAGAATTGGCATCGGAAAATGTGGGTGAATCTGAAACCCAAACGCTGGTGGTTGAGCAGTTTTATAAATTGCTCAACGGCAAAAAGTTGACCGAAGCCTACGCGATGTTTGGCCCAGAATTGCAGGCCAAACAAAGTTTTGATGACTGGAAGATTGAACAAGCGAATTGGAAAGATTTGCGCATCAGCACCAAATTGTTGCCAAGCAATGTGGTTTTTGTCGAGGTTAATGGCAAAAACGGCAATAATGCCCAAAAAATGAACGGCACTTGGCTCTTGCATTGGAACGACAAACTGACCCGCTGGCAATTATCTGATCACAAAATGAAGGTGGTGGCAAGCGCAAGTAAAGATGTGCAAGCGCCCAAGGTCGCCAGCCAAAAAATTACCCCCAGCGTGGCCTATTATGGCAATGGGTGCGGCACAAAGCCAACCCAAGTCAGGCTTGATTTTCAACTCGGCGATAGCAGCGGGGTGGCTGAAGTGCAAGCGGAGCATATTTTTCTGAAAGAAAAGGTGGCAATTGGGGTGGCCGAGGTGCAAGCGCTGCAACCCACCGGCAAAGACAGCTATCAGTATCGCGTTGATGTTGGCACAGAGGGGCTGGCATTGCTGAAAAATAGTGCCGGTGCGCTCAAAATGATCTTGCTGGTCACCGACACCGCCGGCAATCAAGGCGTAATTGAATTTCCACAAGTGCAGGTGCAGCAGTGTAAGTAATGCCGATTTGTATTTTGGTGCATTTTGTCGTTTAATCGTTGTGATTTTGTCATGCGCACGTCATCTTAAATGATTACAATGATTAAAATAACTGACAGACATAAGTCAAACGATTTGATAAGGAGGTTAGGCCAGTTTTGAGCGATTTTTCAAAATTGGTAAACCATCATGCACACAAAAACGATTTTACACCTTTCACTCGTAGCAATGTTTATGTTGGCGGGCTGTTCACGCGCCAATACCCCCACCGCACTGCCGCCATCGCCGACATTGCCGCCTGCAACCACTGTGCCGAGCACAGCGCTGCCGCCAACGGCGTTGGCGTTGCCGACCGTGACGCCTGTGCCGCCAGCGCCACCGTCTGTGCCCACGATTGCCGTATTGCCCACCATCACGCCTGCGCCCACCAGCGGCAGCGGGTCGGGCGCGGCTCAGCCAACGGCGACGGCGGCGCTGGTCGCCACAAACACGCCCAAGGCTACGGTAGATATGCGCAAGTTGGATTGGGAGAAAGTGGTGACCACCGATCCGGCTTTGGTTTATAACAAAGCCGAGAGCGACAAACTGAACGCCGATTTCAAACGCGGGCCATACGTCACGATCAAAGGCTCGGATGTCAGCGGGTTTGCGTTGCTGAAAGATATGTCGTTTGGCGATATTTCGGGCGATGGGCAAGAGGAGGCCGTGATCGTGCTTGAGTCGGGCGGCACAGGTGGCGCGTTTGGCGTAGTGCTTTTTGGCGTGGTCGAGGGCAAACCGAAGATGATCGAGAAAGTATTGGGTTACAAGATGTTTGCCAAGATCGAAAAAGGCGAGCTGATTATTCCGCAGCCAGTTTATGCGGGCTGGGAGGCCAATTGCTGCCCAAGCGGTCAAAGCACGACCAAATACATTTTGAGTGGCACTAAATTGGTGCAAACCGGCTATACCGATTCGCCGTTTGAGCAAGCCAAAGAGCCGACTGTCGGCGAATTTTACAATTTGCTGGTTGACAAAAAATATGCCGAGGCGTATAAATTCTTTAGCCCCGCCTTGCAAGTGGCAATGCCGTTTGAAAAATGGCGCGATGGCTATAAGAACACGACATTTAGCCCCAAGCCACCCGAGGTAAACGTAACGCCCAAGGGCCAAGTAAAGGCCGAAGTGGTGGCGTTTGAAAAGACTGACAACGGCGAAATACGCAGCACCTACGAAGTGTTGTGGACGCTGGTGTGGAGCAGCAAATCCAAGCAGTGGCTGCTCGATAGCGCCAATGCTGAAATTGCAACCAGTGTGCCGTCACTCAATTCGGTCATTCGCACCACCAATTGGTTTAAGGTGTTGACCAGCGAGCCAAAGCTGAAATATGACTCGTCGGTCAATGGCAAAGATTTAGGCTTCCCGGGGCCATTTTTGACCGCCGAAAACCAAGCGTATGGTCATGCCATGCTTGAATCTATTCGTTATGGCGATATTTCGGGTGATGGGCGCGAGGAGGCCGTCATTCCGTTGCACTCGGGCGGCACAGCGGGCACGACGGGGATGCTCGTTTATACGATGGGGCCAGATGGCAAGCCGAGATTTATTTCGGCGATGCCGGGCTATAAGATGGGCGCAACCATTCAAGCGGGCGAGATGCAAATTACCTTGCCCATTTATGCCGGTTGGGAGCCAAATTGCTGCCCCAGCGGCAGCAGCACCATTCGCTATAAGCTCGACGCCGCCACGTTGAAATTAACGCTGTTGGGCGAAAAGTCCGGCCCGTTGCCAGAATCGCATGTGGGGGCGGTTAATTATTTTTATGATTTGCTCTCAGCTAAAAATTACAAAGATGCGTATGCGATGTTTAGTCCGGCATTTCAAGCCTCGCAACCGTTCGACAAATGGCAGGCGGGCTATCAAAACACCAAAATTTTGAGCGTGAAAACCAATTTGGTGGATGCGAATCGCGTGCGTGTCGAGCTTAATTCGCAAGAAGGCAGTAATAATGCCCAGAAATTCTTCATCACTTGGAGCCTCGTTTGGAATAACGAAAAAGGCTGGAAGTTGGATAAGGCGGTGGTGCAGTAGTTTTTGGGGTGAGTGTGGCGTGGTGAGTAAGGAGTAACGAGTAACGAGTGACGAGTAAGGCTATTGCGTTGAAATAAATGACAGAATGAGTCCGAACGGCGATTGATCGCCGTGCGAGTGCGGCATATGGAATTTTGCTGCCCGCTAAGATTTTCAAGCGATCACTTATTTTCGCTGAATGGCTTAAGATGCTTTAGGCAAATAAATGCAATATGACACCAAGGTCGAAGCGATTTTCGTTGTAATTAGGCGGTGGGCGGCGGTCGCCGGTGGTGTCGCTGCGCTCAACCACCGGCTCATGAGTGAAACCCCTTCGGGGTGATTGTTGCGATCGGTGGCGGTCTATGATTATTCGTTACTCGTTACTCGTTACTCGTTACTCATCCACACATCACTCAAAGCCCCAACTTGTGCTCATGGCAATGCCCGCAACCGACTGAGGGTTTGTCAACCTCGCATAGATGTTCGGTGCAGACGGCGTAAACCTTGACGCTTTGCTTTAACCCCAAAAATGACTCCTCGACCGTCGCCTCTAACGCCAAATGTGGGCATGCATTGTTGCGCAAAATCTCTGGCACTGGGCAAGCATTGCACAGGCTGGGCTTCCAGCGCTTGCCGCGTGGGTTGCGATCAATTAAGCGGCATTCTTGCTTGTCGTTGCCACGAAAATAATCTTGGTAGTAATAACGGCATTCTTTGCCAGCAGGTGTTCGCATAGTTAAGATTTAAGAGTCAAGAACCAAGAACCAGAGTCAAGCGTTGAGAGTTAAGAGTTGAGAGTTGAGAGTTGAGAGATTCAGGGCTTTCTACTCGGGACTTAGAACTTGCCCCTTAGGACTTAGCACCCTTCAAAATAGGCTGAGTTGTTCGCCATCGTCGTCATCAGGGGGTGCGGGTGGAGGCACAGCAGCGGCGACTTTGGGCGGCGGGACAACTGGCGGTGTGGGTGGCGGCGGTGCTGGCTTCTTTTCCATCGTCTTTTGAATATTGGCGATGAGTGGCTTTAGGCCAGCGAAATCTTGCTCAAGTGTGCTGCGCAAGGCGGGCTGATGCAAGGCCGCAGCCGGATGATACATTGCCACCACGATTCGCCCATTGATCTTGCGCGCCTGCCCATGAATGACCGAGATGCGCTCATTTGGGAAGAATTTCGCCATCGAAAAACGCCCCAAGGTGACAATCACCTTGGGGTTGAGCAACGCAATTTGGCGGGCCAAATAGCCATTACAGGCGCTAATTTCTTCGGGCAAGGGGTCGCGGTTTTGTGGCGGGCGACATTTTACCACATTGGGGATGAAAAAATCAT
>JAHBAL020000399.1 GCA_018500105.2 Anaerolineae bacterium | reverse complement strand
TGGTAATCGTATCGAGCCAAGCCAGACCTTGACCTTGACGACCAAAACGCTTTATATCGAATTTGCGCCGCCTGCGCCACCGCCACCGCCGCCACCGCCACCTGACCCGCCGCCACCCGATCCAACTCCCGCACCGATTGACCCATTGCCATAAGTTCACGGTATACTCGCCCCCGATATGTCTGACGTGATTGTGATTAAAGTCGGCGGTAGCGCCGGCATCAACTATGATTTAGTGTGCGACGATATTGCTGCGCTGGTGAAAGAAGGCCAAAAGCTAGTGCTGGTGCATGGCGGCTCGCACGAAACCAATGTGATTTCGGAGAAACTGGGCAAGCCGCCGCGTATTTTGACGTCGCCACAAGGCTATACCTCGCGTTACACCGATGTCGAAACGCTCGACATTTTTGCCATGGTTTATGCGGGCAAAATGAATACGCGCATTGTTGAACGGCTGCAAAAGCGCGGCGTGAATGCGGTGGGGCTAAGCGGCATTGACGGGCGCTTGCTCGAAGGCCCGCGCAAGGCCAGCGTGCGGGCGGTGGTGGATGGACGCCAAGTGCTGGTGCGTGACGACTACACCGGTAAAGTTGAGAAGGTGAACGCTGCGCTGCTGCGTTTGTTGCTCGACAATGGCTATATACCCGTCGTGACGCCGCCCGCTTGTAGCACCGAAGGCGAGGCCATCAACGTTGACGGCGACCGCGCTTCTGCCATGTTGGCCTCGGCGCTCGGAGCCAAACAATTGATTATTTTGTCGAACGTGCCGGGACTGTTGCGCAGTTTCCCTGACGAAAGCTCACTCATTCCGCATATTCGCTATGCTGGGCTAGAGCAAGCGTTGTCATTTGCCGAAGGGCGCATGAAGAAAAAAGTGCTTGGTGCAAGCGAAGCCATTGCCAACGGCGTGTCGCAAGTTGTCTTCGGCGATGCCCGCCTCGAAGGGTGCGTCCGCAACTCAATGGCTGGCAAAGGCACAGTGATCGAAGGGTAATGAGTGAATGGGTGAATGAGTGAATGAGCGATTGAGAGAATTTTTCCTGCTTCAATCACTCATTCACTCATTCACCCACTCACTCATTTAATTTCGTCCACCCGAACGGGGCGGCCTAGCTGCAAACTTTGGGTGGCGGCGAGGGCGACGCGCAGGCTTTCGAGCGCATCGCGCACATTGGGCGCGGGCATGATGCCTTGGCGTAGGCAATCGAAGAAATAGGTCATCTCGGCCTTGTAGGCCGCCTCAAACCGGTCGGGGAAACTCTGGTAATAATCGCCTTCGTGCCCAACATGACGCGCAATGAGTAACGGCGTTTTGTTCTGGCCTTCGACGATCAACTTGGCCTTGCTGCCCGCCACTTCGGTGCGAATATCGTAACCCCATGTGGTTCGGCGGCTGCCCTCGATGCTGCCAATCGCGCCATTGGCAAAACGCACCAGCGCCACACAGCTATCCACATCGCCTGCCTCGGCAAACCCCGGGTCAATGAGTGATGCGCCCCATGCGCTCACTTCTTCGATTTCGCCGACCAAAAATCGCGCCAAGTCGAAATCATGCACCATCATATCAACGAAAATACCGCCACTGGTTTTGATAAAACTGAGCGGCGGCGGCACGGCGTCGCAACTGAGGGCGCGAAAACGTTCGATCCGCCCGACATCGCCTGCGTCAATGGCGCGTTTGGCGGCGGCATAACCGGGGTCAAACCGACGCATAAACCCGATCATGACGGGTTGCCCGCTTGCTTCAACCGTTTTTAGCACGCGCTGGGTGTCGTCCAACGTCATGGCGACGGGTTTTTCGCACCACACCGGTTTGCCGGCTCGCACGGCTTGCTCGATCAACTCGGCGTGCGTTCCGGTTGGTGTGGCGATCATGACGGCGTCTACGTCAGGGGCGGCGATGCTGGCCGCAATGTCGGCGCTGGCGCGCTCGGCATTGACCGCAGCCGCGCCCGCTTGCGCCGCTTCGGCCATTGGGTCCGCCACCACACGCACCCGCACGCCGGGCACGCCTACCAAATTTCGCAAGTGCGTCATCCCCATGCGCCCCGCGCCGAGAAATGCGATGTTAAAAGTTTTCATAGTTGATTTTGTTTTTGTTACAAGGTGAAGGGGTGACAGGGTGACAAGGTAAATAGTCAAACGTCATCATTTTACCCATCAGATCACCTTGTCGCCCCCTCACCTTGTCATCTTGTCAGCCTAACGGGTTTCCCTTCCAAATAGCTTTGTTTGGCGGCGAGACCGACGAGTAAGGCGGCCCGCCCGTCTTGCCCGCTGACGGCGACGGGGGTGTCGTTGACAACCGACGCGACGAAGGCTTCAATTTCGGCGGCGTAGGCCTCGGTGTAGCGCGTCATAAAGAAGTTGAGCGGCAAATCACGATGAACGCTATCGGCGGTGCTCAAAACGCTGTTGTTAGGGTAATTATTTTGCGTGTTAATTGCGCCTTTGCTGCCAAACAACTCGACCCGTTGGTCATAGCCATAAACGGCTTGGCGGCAATTGTCCACCGTGCCGATCACACCATTGGCAAAGCGTAGTAAAGTGACGTGGGTGTCAATATCGCCCGCGTCGCCGATGGCCGAATCCACCATGACGCCACCCTGCACATACACCTCGACAATTTCGCTGCCGGTCAAAAATCGCGCCATGTCCCAATCGTGAATGGTCATATCGAGGAAAATGCCGCCCGACACTTTGACATAACTAATGGGCGGCGGGGCTGGGTCGCGGCTGATGAGGTGCAAGGTGCGCAATTGCCCAATTTCGCCGCTGGTAACGGCTTGCCGCGCCCGTGCGTAATTCGCATCGAAGCGGCGATTAAAGCCGAGTTGCAATTTCACCCCCGCCCGTTCGGCGGCATTGACAGCGGCGTCGGTTTGCGCCAAATCGAGCGCCACCGGTTTTTCGCAAAAAATATGCTTGCCTGCTGCCGCCGCAGCTTGAATGATCTCGGCATGGGTGTCGGTGGGGGTGCAGATGAGCACCGCGTCAATATTGGGGTCGGCGATGATATCGCTGTAATGGGCAGCGATATTGGGAATGCGAAACTTGCTGGCGACGGCTTGGGCCGCGCTGGCGATGGGGTCGGTGACAGCGGCTAATTGGGCGCTTGCCACGCGATAGGCAATTGTCGCGGCGTGAACCTGCCCAATTCGCCCGGCCCCGATAAGGCCAATATTAAGTTTTGACATAATTGTTATAAATGAAAAAGAGGGTTATCTACCTGCAATCCATAATGAACAGCCGCGTTTAACAACTCGTTGTCGGCTGCCACGAAGATTAAGCGATTTGTTGAAAACTGCATTAATGTTCGTTCGACCAATAACGCACAGCCGAGTTGGATTGCATCACAACCTCTTAAGAATCCGCTTTCAGCTATTTGTAACGCCATTGAGAATAGCTCCGGTTTAGCTTCGATTTCTCGATAGATCATTTTGCTATCAAAATAAAAATTTTGGATTGCTATTTGTGCTTGTTGTTGGGCTATCGCTGATGTTTTTCCGCGTCTAGCTAGTGCTGCAACAATTTCAATGCCGGTGATTGGGCTGATAACAATGTTATGGTTAGCGGTGCTAATGGATGAGACCCAATCTGAGCCGTTTTCTGCTAAATAGCGTTTAATCAAAGCACTGCTATCGAGAAAATAAATACTCACGCTAAAACCGATTACGGCCCTCAATGATTAGATCGGTTCCTGAAAGTCCTGCCCCGAAGTTAATCGCCGAAGTCTGTGATGAGATTGCAAATGGCAACGATCGCTTTGCAATCAAGCCAGTTTTTATTAAAAGCGCGTCTATCTCATCTGTTGAATGGGGTTTTGTGGCTGGCTGTGTATTGAAATAGAGTTGAACAGCTTCTAAACGCACCATCCATTTTTGGGGTTGTAATTCGAGCGCAGGAATTTCCCCCATTTGAATAGCAATTGTTAGGCGGGATATTGGAACTTTTACTTGACGGGCGGCTTTCGCTAATGACACAAAATGATGTTGTCTCAATTTCTCTTGCAGTTCATTGACAAGTAATTGTTCATTTTCTAATGTAATTGCCATAAATTGAGTATACATGAACGCGGCTCGATTTATTGGTAAAGATCATAGCCCCAATGATCGTAAATAAGACCGATTTCGGGTCGCGCTTTCTTTGGGCGCGCCCATGCCGGGCAACACATCTTGCTCAACCGTGATGAAGCCAGCATACGCCCGTGCCTTTAGCCATGCCAGCACTTCGGCAAAGGGCACACACCCTTGCCCAAGTTCGCAAAATACGCCCTGTTTAATGGCCTCGAAATAATCCCAATTATGCTGCGCGGCTTGGTGCGCAACACTTGCCGCACAATCTTTGAAATGTACATACCAAATGCGCTCGGCAAAACGCGCCAAGCCGTCTAGCACGGTTTGCGCATTGACATTGACCGAATTTGCCACGCCCGCGCCAAAAATATAATGCCCCGTATCAAACACCAAGCCCACGCTCGACGGGTCGGTGTGGGCCAATAGCGCCGCGATCTCGTCGGGGGTTTCGACATAGCCAGCGCAATGATGATGGAACACACATCGCAACCCTGTTTCGCGGCGCACCGCCTGCGCCACGCGGTTGACCCCAGCGGCGTAAATTTGCCACTGCGCCTCGCTCAGGCCAAGCGATGGCCCGATTCGCCCGGCGTTTTGGGTGCGCTCTGGCACACTGCCGTTTTCGTCGGCCAAGACCAAAAATGGCAGTGTGTCGGGGGCGGCAACTGCTGCCAACAACTTGGCGACCTGCACCGCACGTGCTTCGCCATCGGCATGGGCGGCTGCGTCTTTAAACGCCACCGGCACAAATGCCCCCGTCATCACGAGCAAACGTTTGCGCAATTCGGCCTGCAAAAACGCAGGCTCGGTCGGCATAAACCCCCAGTCGCCCAACTCTGTGCCGACATAACCCGTTGCGGCGAGTTCATCCAAGACGCGGTCAAAGGTGAGCTTTTCGCCCGCCAACCCGTCAAATTCGAGGGAACCCCATGAGCAGGGCGCATTACCGACATGAATCATGATTTATGTGCCGATTTCACGATTTCACTGTATTGACAGGCATCGTGAAATCGGCGGATTGATGAATTGGGCGTGATGCAAAACTCAGTTTTGCATCACGCGATGGTCTTATTTGTAGTTAGCGGCGTTGCTCTTGTCCACCAATACGGTTCCGGTGTCAACCACCGCATCCAACTTGGTTCCAGCAATCAATTTCAGCACGCTCTCGACGCCAAACTTGCCCATGTTGACGGGCGCTTGTGCGACGGTGGCGGCCATATCGCCGGCGATAACGGCCGCGGCGGCGTCTGGGTTGGCATCGAAGCCCACCACCAACACCTTGCCGCCCAACTTGGCATTCTTGATCGCTTGAACCGCGCCCAAGGCCATGTTGTCATTGCTGCCAAACACACCCTTCAGGTCTGGGTTCTTGGTCAAAATGTCTTCCATCGCGGCTTGGCCCTTGGCCTTGTCCCACTCGGCGGGGCGCTCGGCAACGACATTCATTCCACAAGCGGTCAACGCGGCTTTCGCGCCATCAGCGCGGGCCTTGCCGGTGCTTTGGGTGATGATGCCTTGCAAAATGGCAACTTTGTCGCCCTTTTGTAGGTTTTTGCAGATGTAATCACCGGCCAGCTTCGCGCCGACTTCGTTGTTTGTGCCAATGAAGGTCACGCCGTCGTTGGTTCCCTTGGTGTCAACGAAAACGACTTTAATGCCCTTGGCAATTGCCTTTTCGATGACGGGTTTGAGCGCGGCGGGGTCCGTTGGTGCAATTGCGATGCCCTGCACGCCTTTGGCAATTTGGTCTTCGACTTGCGCAATTTGGGCTGGCACGTCGGTTTCGGCGGGCGGAGCCAACACGGTCACTTCTGCACCGGTGGCAGCCGCGGCTTCCTTCGCGCCCTTCTCAACGGCGGCCCAGAATGGGTTGCCACCGCCCGGACCCTTCATCGAAACGAGGATCTTTTTGCCTTTGCCATCTACCGCGCCACCAGCGGGGGCGGCTTTGCCCGAACCGTAGGTCGCGGCGTTGCTCTTGTCCACCAACACGGTTCCGGTGTCAACGACTGCGTCTAGCTTGTCGCCTTTGACCAGCTTGATGATGCTCTCGACGCCAAACTTGCCCATGTTGCTGGGCGCTTGTGCGACGGTGGCGGCCATGTCGCCAGCGATGACGGCGTCAGCGGCGTCTGGGTTGGCATCGAAGCCCACCACCAACACCTTGCCACCCAACTTGGCATTCTTGATCGCTTGCACCGCGCCCAAAGCCATGTTGTCATTGCTGCCAAACACGCCCTTCAGGTCTGGGTTCTTGGTCAAAATGTCTTCCATTGCGGCTTGACCCTTGGCTTTGTCCCATTCGGCGGGGCGCTCGGCCACCACATTCAAGCCACAGGCACTCAAGGCTGCCTTCGCGCCGTCAGCGCGGGCTTTGCCGGTGCTTTGAGTGATGATGCCTTGCAAAATGGCAACTTTGTCGTCTTTCTTCAGGTTTTTGCAGATGTAATCGCCAGCCAACTTCGCGCCAACTTCGTTGTTGGTTCCAATGAAAGTCACGCCGTCGTTGGTTCCCTTGGTGTCAATAAACACGACTTTGACGCCCTTGGCGATGGCTTTTTCGAGCACCGGCTTGAGCGCGGCGGGGTCGGTTGGCGCAATGGCAATGCCGTCTACGCCCTTGGCAATTTGGTCTTCGACTTGCGCAATTTGGGCTGGCACGTCGGTTTCGGCGGGCGGAGCCAATACGGTCACTTGTGCGCCGGTGGCGGTGGCGGCATCTTTTGCGCCTTTCTCAACGGCGGCCCAGAATGGGTTGCCACCGCCCGGACCCTTCATCGAGACGAGAATCTTCATATCTTTGGTCTCTTTTGGCCCGGCTGGTTTGGGGGCTTCGGTTGGTTTCGGAGCCTCGGTCGGCTTGGCCGGCGCTGGCGCTGTGGTGGGGGGGGGAACCGCTGTCGCGGCTGGCTTGGGGGCCTCGGT
>JAHBAL020000162.1 GCA_018500105.2 Anaerolineae bacterium | reverse complement strand
GCCCGTGTAACGGGCGTTGCTATGTAGCGCGGGGATTGATCCCCGTGCGGGCGCGGCACTCGCAAATGTTTTGGCTTTTAAACATCTAAAAATTGGCAGATAAATATGCAAGACCTATTCTGTTTGCCTATAAGTTCCTGATAGACAAACTATTTAAACTTCGCAGTGATCATAAACTCACCTAACCTAACCTCTCTCTCGGTGAGGGGATAACTGCGGCTTTTAGTTTATTTGTCTATAACTTAACATTATCCTAGGTGGGTTTTACCCACCAGTGCCAGTTCCGCTGAGCGTGACCATTTTTACCTCCGAAAAAATAATTTATTTGTCTTACGACAAACTAAATTATAGTCCTTAATTCCCCAACCCCCGCTTCATGCATTCTAGTCACTGCTAAGTCGGGGTCGCGCAGCAGACCGGCTTGATCGGCCAAAATGAAAAGCTGCACCAAATGCTCACGCGAGCGGGCAGTTTCTTGTTGACCGAGCATCTTGAAATGGTCTTGATGCCCATTTAAATAGGCCAAGAAGGTGATGCCGGTTTTGTAGTAATAGGTCGGGGTTTGGAAAATGTGCCGCGAGAGCGCTACGGTTGGCTCAAAAATCGCGTCATAACGCGCCATATCGCCCGCATCAAGCGCGTGAAAGGCGGCGGCGGCGGCGGGTGCAATGGCATCAAAAATGCCAAGCAAAGCATGGCTATAGCCAGACTGATCGCCTTTGATTAGGGTTGGGTAATTAAAATCATCACCCGTATACATTTTTACCCCAGCCGGCAATTGTCGTCGCATGTCAACTTCACGCTGCGCATTGAGCAACGAAATCTTGATGCCATCAATTTTGCTGGCATTGGCATGCAAGATTGCCAAACAATGATTCATCGCCACATCAAGGTCGCGTGTGCCCCAGTAACCCGCCAATTGTGGGTCGAACATATCGCCCAGCCAATGAATAATGACCGGCTCGCGCACTTGCGATAACACACGGCTGTAAACGGCGGCATAGTCGTCGGGTGATTTCGCACAGGCCGCCATGGCACGGCTCGCCATCAAAATAATGCGCCCCCCCATCCCTTCAATGGTGCTTACTTGATGCTCATAAGCCTCGATCACCTCGCTCAAGGTGCGATCTGGGCTGGGGCTGAGGTGATCTGTGCCTGCGCCGCTAAACATTACGCCGTTGACGGATTTGGCTTCGGCAATGCTGCGCCGAATGAGTTCTTGGCTGCTCGTCCAATCTAGCCCCATGCCGCGCTGCGAGGTGTCCATCGCTTCGGCAATGGCAAACCCATACGACCACAAGTGCCGCCGATAAGCCATTGTTTTGTCCCAGTCTACTTGCGCAGGTCGGCTTTTATCGCTGTGATCCGCATCGGGGTTTGCCACCACATGGGCCGCCGCAAATGCAATTCGACTGCGAAAAGGGGTGTTTGAGGCGCGATAATCTTTGGGTTCGCCGAGCGTGTAGTGACGAGTTGTGCCGTCCAAATTGGGCAATGAAATTGTATATGGCATAATGATTTTAGATATATGCTGCCTATTTTACCGCTTATCTGCTATCTTCCCAGCAAAGCAGGTTTCTGTCCATAAAATCACATACAATATTGCCCATGAGTATTTCTTGGAAGGGCGTTATGCCCGCAATCACCACCCCGTTTGATGCCGATTTAAACATTGACCATGTATTTATGACCCAACACGCGCAGTGGATGGTAGATGCTGGCTGCACTGCCATTGTCACCCCCGGCTCGTTGGGTGAAGGCGCAACCTTAACCGCCAGCGAGAAAGCCGCCATTTGGCATAATTTGTCAACCCATTTGCGTGTGCCAGTCGTGGCCGCCATTGCCTCACTCAGCACCGCCGACGCGGTGGCGCAGGCCAAGGCGGCCTATGAGGCCGGTTGCCAAGGGCTGATGGTGCTGCCGCCGTATGTGTATAAGGGCGATTGGCGCGAGATGAAGGCTCACGTAGCCGCCGTGATGCAAGCCACGCCGCTCTCGTGCATGTTGTATAACAATCCACCCGCCTATGGCACCGACTTTACCGCGCAAAATATCCGTGAATTGGCCGAAGAAGTGCCAAATTTTCATTCGGTCAAAGAATCTAGCACCGATGTGCGGCGCTGTTCCGCCATCCGCGAATTGTTGGGCGACCGTATGGTGTTGTGTATGGGCGTTGATGATGCCATTGTCGAAGGCACAAGTGTAGGGGTGGTGGGCTGGGTGGCTGGCCTCGTTAACTCATTCCCCAAAGAATCGGTTGATTTGTTCGATATGGCAGTGAAGGGCGAATATGACAAGATGTGGCCGCTCTATCGCTGGTTTTTGCCATTGCTGCGCCTCGACACGGTTGGCAAATTTGTGCAATTGATTAAGTTGAGCCAGCAAGAGGTGAATATGGGCAGCGAGCGGGTGCGCCCGCCGCGTTTGCCCATTGTTGGGGCCGAGCGTGAGCAAACCCTCGCCATCATTCGCCACGCCTTGGCAACCCGCCCAAGTTAGGCTTTGCAGTGAACCTTGAAGGGGTGAAGAACACCCCTTCAAGGTTATTTTGTTCATTAACTTGGAGAATTGGGCGAAACGATTCTCAAGCCAATCATAAACGAAAAGTCGCGCAAATTGTAAGTTGCTAACGTTTCGCCTTCTTCTAAAGCGGTGGCGGCGATTAAAGCATCGGGCAATGCTAAGCCATGACTTAGGCGATATTGTTGCATGAGCGAAATGGCACGATGGCTTATGTCACTATCGAGCGGTATCATTACGAAACGCGATAAAAACTTCTCGATTCGTTGCAATTCAGCTTTGTTTCGCGCACCCGCTTGCAATTCGAGATACGAGATAACGCTGATATTGAGTGTTTCTGAATTGTTGGAATGAATTAAAAATTCAATGGCTGCGGATTGGTTCCGTGATTCATCAATCAAAATATCGCTGTCAATCATCATGGGTTATTCGTGCGCTCCCACTCATCCCGTCGAAGTTTATGAATATAGTCTGCTGAATCTCTCATTTCTTCTCGGTCATGCCACATACCAATAAATGGATCAGATCTAAGCCCTTGCATTTGAGAGCCGAGTGTCGGTTTTGTCTTTTTAACGAAGCGTTTCTCAAGCGTTTCTAGCAAATCAAAAACGATTGCTTGTGCATCTGGGGGCAGTGCATTTATTTTGTGAAGGGCTTCACGAGCTTGCATATCTAAATTATACAAGGCCCTTTTTGTTTTAAATGACAAAGGGCGAAGGAAAATTCTTTTCCCTCGCCCTTTGCAATTTGGCATTTGTTTTGCCCTAAAGCGCCGTTTTAACCACGCGATAAAGCGACTCGGCTCGCAGGTCCGAAATGGACAAACACGCGCCTTCGAGATGGTCGGCCAGCTTTTTGGCTAAGCCTTGGTCAAAAGCCGCATGTTCCATGTTGATCACGACCGAGCGAATGTGTTCTTCGGCGATCATATCGGCCATGCGATGCGCTTCGAGCATGGGCGGCAGGTGGCTCATGCTGACATTGCCCGCGCCGTCGGTGAGGATGATGAGCAAGGGCAAAATTTCGGGGTGGGCCAACTTTTCGCGCATGATGACGCGATGTGCCAAGGCCAACCCTGCCGTGAGAGGCGTTTTGCCGCCCACCGGAATATTCGCCAGAGCGACTTTTGCCAACTCCACCGATGAGGTGGGCGGCAAAACCAGCGTGGCGGTATTTTTTTGGAAAACAACGAGGCCAACGCGGTCGCGGCGTTGATACGCATCGGTGAGCAGCGACATAATCGCGCCTTTGGTCGCTGCCATACGCTCGGCAACGGCCATGCTCCAAGACGCATCCACCACGAACACAACTAAGTTTGACACGCGCTTAACGCGCACTTTTTTGCGAATGTCGGGGCGTTCGATCAAAAAGGCGCGGTCGTGAAGGGTTGAATCGGGCGCTTCAAGTTCGGCATTGCGTTTCCGGCGGGTGCGTTGGAATGGCGCTGCGGCCCGCAATGTGGCATCGAAGGCCAAATCGCTCACTTTTTCACCCATCGGAACCATGCGCGACATGATGTAATGTC
>JAHBAL020000535.1 GCA_018500105.2 Anaerolineae bacterium | reverse complement strand
AGATGTGTATAAGAGACAGGCCAAAACCAGCGCGGTGGCGCAAATTGCGCTCAAGTTGTGAATTAATTTCATGGTTCTTCTCTTCTTCTGTTCTTTTGTTTCTTTTAGGAATTACGCGAAAGTTTGATTTTTACCACAAAGTGCACAAAGAACTCAAAGATTTGCATTGGTAAACCTTTCTTTTCTGTGTGACCTTTGTGTTCTTTGTGGCGAAATATTTTTAATGCGCGTAAGTCCTATCTTTATTAAACTCATTTCAATAACCAACCATCATCGGCGGTTGAAATGACAGCCTAGCATAATATCATTCTTTGTAAGATTATTTCTCGTTGCGACGCTGCAACAGCACCGACAACGACACAATGACAATAGACATCAATAGCATCACCGTCGAAATGGCGTTCACCTCAGGCGAAGATATCTTGCGAATTTGTGACCAAATATAGATAGGGAGTGTGCCCCAACCTTGTCCACTGACAAACAACGAAATAATAAAATCGTCAATGGACAGGGTGAACGCCAATAACGCGCCGCTAATAATGCCGGGCAATAGCAATGGGAATGTGATGCGCCAAAACGTCTGCCAATCATTGGCCCCCAAATCTGCTGCAGCCTCTTCAATACGCCGATCAAAATCGGCCAGCCGCGCCCGCACGGTTAGATAAACAAATGGCATCGAAAACGCAATATGAGCAATGACCAAAGTCAACAGCCCGCGCTCGACACCCAACAACGCAAAAAACATCAACAATGACACACCCGCCACCACTTCGGGAATGATCACAGGCATATACAACAACCCATCCCACATCAATTTGCCTTTAAACTCATAGCGCTCCATTGCCAATGCCGTCAGCGTGCCAATAATAGTTGCGCCGATGGTAGACAATGTAGCAATAATGACAGAATTGATCGCGGCCTCAATCAGCGCGTCATTATTTAACATTCGCTCATACCACTGCAACGTAAACCCCCGCCATTCAATGCTATTACGCGCATTGTTGAACGAAAACAGAATCAGAACGCCGATCGGGACATACAAAAATGCAAAGGTCGCAAGGGCAGTCATGGTCAAGGCAAAGCGCCCCAAGCTGCCGCGTCGTTTGCTGGGCAGTGGGTGGCTCGGCTCATGCTCGCCGACCAGAATCATGGTTGATTTTTGGGTCGTGTTCATAAAACTTTGATCTCAATATTATCGCAATTATCGCATTAATTTTGATTTTTATTGCCTCAGCGCCTATAATTTATCAAGCATATCTCGAACGTGAACACCCAAATCACCCACGCAACCCGCCACGATGCCGCCGACATCGCCCCATTTATGGCAGATGTGTTCATGCACACTTATGGACACGCCATCCCACACCCAACGCTTAAGACCTATCTAACAGAGGCTTTCAATGTTGATCTCATCGAGGCGCAGCTACATCATCCACAGTGTGCGTTTTTGCTGGCGCGGGTCAATGGGCATTTGGCCGGCATATGCCAAATGCGAAACCTCATCGCACCGCCCGTCGAACACCACTTCAACCCACACAAAGCCGTCGAAATCGAACGATTTTACGTCGCGCAGCAATATCACAGCCAAGGCATTGCCAGCCAACTATTGGCCGCCGCCACCGCGTTGGCCGAAAATCAAGCCATGCACACGCTTTGGCTATGCGTGTGGGAACATAATCGGCGAGCGTTGGGATTTTACGCCAAACACGGGTTCAATGTCATCGGCGACACCGCCGTTTGGGTGCATCAGGTGCATTTTCACGATTTTGTCATGGTTAAATCACTGAGCGTATACTCATCGCCATGATTCAAGACCCTGTTTTGCTCAATGATTGGCATCCGGTGGCGCGGCTCGAAGCATTTGCCACCCAGTCGGTGCAAAAAGTGCGCCTGCTCGGCGAAGACCTCGTGATTTGGCACGACCCCGCACACCCCGACCAATATCATGTCTGGCAAGATTTGTGCATCCATCGCGGGGCCAAATTGTCACGCGGCAAAGTGGCCGATGGCTGTTTGCATTGTCCCTATCACGGCTGGGCCTATAACGACAGCGGCGCATGTGTCAAAATGCCGGCCCACCCCGAACAAACGCCCCCCGCCAAGGCCCGCGTCAAAACGTATCTGGCAAAAGTGCGTTATGGGCTGGTGTGGGCTTGTCTCGGCACACCCGCCAACGACATTCCGCCCTTCCCCGAATGGGACACGCCGGGCTTTGTCGGCGCGGTATGCGGCCCATTCGAGCATATTCGTGCCAACGGCCCACGCCTCATCGAAAATTATCTCGATGCCGCCCATTTTCCATTTGTGCACGAGGGTGTTTTGGGCGACCCAAAGCGCCCCGAAATTGGCGACTATGAGGCCCGCATTACGCCCAACGGTGTCGAAGCCGACCCGATCTTGGTTTATCAGCCCGACCCATTCGGCGGCGCTAGCGGCAAAGTGACCTATACCTATCACGCTTTTCGCCCGCTCACGGCGCATTTCACCAAACACATGCCCATGCGCAGCGACGGCTTTGCGCCGACCAATGGCATGGTGCTCACCATCACCCCGCACAATGAAATGGACAGCACCGGCTGGTTTATCGTCGCCACCAATACCCGCAGCGACGGGCACGGGTTGGGGGTCGAATACACGCCACGCATCGCCGCTATCTTTGAAGAAGACCGCGCTGTGGTTGAGGAACAACGCCCAGAGCTTTTGCCACTCGACTTACAGGCCGAATTACACCTCAAGTCTGACCGCGTTGCCATTGCCTATCGCACTTGGCTACGGCAGTTGGGGTTAAGTTTTGGGGTGGCGTAGTTACTCGCTTAATACATCCTCAACAATTACATATCTCGCCATCACTTCGCCATCGGAGATGTCGCCTGTCTCAACAAAACCAAATTTGGCATACAAATTGCGGGCAACTTGATTATCGGGATGATAGCTAATCTCCAAATAGCGCGTTGTGGGTGGCGCATCAGCCAACATGCGAGCCAACAGCGATTTGAAGGCGACTTTGCCATATCCCTTGCCTTGCTGACCGACATCAATCATAAAACGCGCAATATGACCAGCCCACTGTTTGGTTTGCTCCAAGCCAAACATGGCAAAACCAACCATCGCATCATCAGCGTAAATCGCCAAAGGCGTTAGCCGCCAGATCGTGCCGTCAGTATCATAATAATCGAATTTTGACTCAGCGATTGAATAGACATTCGAAGCAATAAAGTGTTGCTGTTCAGGTGCAACTTTTAGCCTGATGGCCTCACGCCAATTGGTTTCCGTTATGGGCTTTAGATAAATCATTTTGCGTCCCCTACATCATCGGCAGATAATATGATATTCTTGAACTCACAATTTTATTATGACACATCCACTCATTGACCAATTGCGCTTTACGCGCAGCGAATTTCGACGCGGCCTCGTTGGCATCACCGATGCCGAAGCCCAGCAACGCTTTATGCCAATGAACTGCCTAAGCTGGAATATTGGGCATTTGGCATGGCAAGAGCAACGCTATTGGCTGATCTTTGCTCAAAACAAAATCTTGTTGCCTTGGGTGAATGAGCAATTTGCCAATGGCGCACCTGCCAGCACACCCGCACTCGATACGGTATGGGCAGCCTACGACCAAATTACAACGGCTTCCGACGCATGGCTCGCTGCTGTAACCGAAGACACACTCAATACACCCGTCATCGTCAATGGGAACCCAATCGGCAAAGTATGGGGATCGCTGTTTTTACGCATGATCTACCACTATTGGTATCACAATGGCGAAAATCAAGCCATCCGGCAAATGCTCGGGCATCGTAATTTGGGCCAATTTGTTGGGAATATTGAGGACGAAGCCCCGTATCGCAGTTAGGCAATCACATCTTCGGCGTTTTCTCATTTTTCACAACATGAATCTATTGCGATTGTTTTTGATCGTTTCGCCATTGACACTGAGTGATTTATGACGTATGCTATGACAACATGGAAACGTCTGTCACCCTATCCAATCTCGAACGCCAAGACCGAATCGTTCAATTTATCGAAAAAAATCAGCGCGTCACTATTGACCAACTCCGCGTCCAATTTTCGATCAGCCCCGCAACCGCCCGCCGCGATCTCGAAATTTTGGCAGAACAGGGCAAAATTCAGCGTTTTCATGGCGGCGCAATGCCAAATCAGAGTGCGCCGCCCGATTTACCCACCCTGCAACGCGCTAG
>JAHBAL020000079.1 GCA_018500105.2 Anaerolineae bacterium | reverse complement strand
GGATTGATCCCCGCGCGGGCGCGGCACTCGCAAATGTTTTGGCTTGTAAACATCTAAAAATTGGCAGGTAAATATGCAAGATCTATTTTGTTTGCCTATGAGCAACTTTTATAATCCGGCTTATCGTTTGCGGGGCATAGGTAGCGATACAATCGGCCCCCGTTATGAGATACCAACACAGTACCGGGTGGATTGAGTTAATTTGCGGCAGCATGTTTAGCGGCAAATCCGAAGAACTCATCCGGCGGGTTAAACGCGCCGAAATTGCACGCCAAAAAGTGCAAGTATTCAAACCCATCATTGACAACCGCTATGGCATGATGCAAGTTAGCTCGCACAGCGGTGCGCATGTTGACGCCATACCGGTTGCCACTGCCGCCGAGATTTTGACGCAAGCGAACCCGTATGCCGATGTCATCGCCATTGACGAAGTGCAATTCTTCGATGTCGCCATTTGCGACGTGTGCAACGAACTGGCCGACCAAGGCAAGCGCGTCATTTTGGCTGGCCTCGATATGGATTTTCGCGGTGAGCCATTTGGCCCCATGCCGACCTTGTTGGCGATGGCCGAAGAAGTGAGCAAATTGCACGCCATTTGTATGGAATGCGGCGCACCCGCCACCCGCACCCAACGGCTAATAGACGGTCGTCCTGCCGACTATCACGACCCGCTCATCGTCATTGGCGCGAGTGAGGGGTATCAGGCGCGTTGCCGCAAATGTCACATTGTGCCGGGCAAGAAAAAAAATAGTTAAGGGGATGACAATGAACGCGATTTGTGTTTACCTCGGTTCGTCGCTGGGCAACGACCCACGCTATGCGCAAGCTGCCGAGCAAATGGGGGCGCTTATCGCCCAGCGCGGGCTAACCTTGGTGTATGGCGGCAGCAACGACGGCTTAATGGGGTTATTGGCCGATGCCGCTTTGCGACAGGGCGGGCGGGTGGTCGGCGTTTTGCCGCAGTCGCTGCGAGAGAAAGAGATTGCGCATCAGGGGCTGAGCGAACAGCATTTTGTCAACAATATGCACGAACGCAAAGCCCTCATGATGCAATTTGCCGATGCCTTTATCGCGTTGCCGGGCGGGTTTGGAACCTACGATGAGTTTTTTGAGTCGCTGACATGGCTACAGTTGGGGTTTCACCACAAGCCGTGTGGCTTGCTGAATGTGGCGGGGTTTTATACGCCGTTTTTGGCTTACCTCGACCATGTGGTAACGGCGGGCTTTATCAAACCCGCCCATCGTGCCCTCATTATCGAAGATGACGATCCAGCGCGTTTGCTCGACCGTGTGCAGGCATATCAGCCCCAACCCAGTTCCAAATTCAAACCCTCAATTTAACAAAATCAAATTGAGAAAGCAGTATGCCGGTTTCACGCTGTTTGCCTTACCCCAGATAAAACAGACACAGTGAACCCAGCGAAGACGCATCCGCATTTTCAAATTTGCCGAAACGCAGCACGCCGAGTGATGATCATCACTCGGCGTGCTGCGTTTCGGCGTTTATCCTGTTGACAAATTTCTTAAATTAAGGTTAAATGTAGGTCTATGATGTTTATATATTGCATCTTAGATAAAAAATATTAATTTTATTTTGATCTATGCTAAACACAAGGAGGCGAATTTATTACAAGAATATCTATCTGATTTCCCCAAAAAGCATTTGTTAGGTCTTATTTTAATTTCAAAAAAAGCATTTAATTTCAATTTTTCAGGAGGATTTTTCTATTATGGCATCGTCTAAAGTTTATGGGTATTTGCCCAATGACGCCCCAGAATACGGCAAAATGGCCGTGCTAGGGTTGCAACACATTCTTACCATGTTTCCAGCAACGGTGCTGGTAGCGCTTTTGTGTGGTTTTCATGTCAGTACGGTATTGTTTGCCTCTGGCGTTTCAACCATCGTCGCGCTCGTTTTGTCAAAACGCGGCATCGGCAAATTTATCCCGCTGTTCTATGGTTCCAGTTTCAGCTATATCGCGGCCTACACCAGCATCGTGCAGGCCATGACCGGCAAGCCGCCAGTGTTTGGCACACCCGCGCCCGATAACGTCATTTCGACCATGCAGGCCGGGATTATCGCGACGGGGTTGCTCAATATCTTGGTCGGCTTCATCATTAAATCGCTGGGCAAAAAAGTGATTGACAACATTTTGCCACCCATCATCACCGGCTCAATCGCCTGTGTCATTGGCTTCGGTTTAGGGTTTGCAGCACTCGATATGTCTTTGACCGTCGTCAAAGGCTATTGGGGCATCGCTTTGATTACGCTGGTGGCGACGGTCGGCTTTTCGTATCTTTTGCAAGGCAAAGGCTTCCTCGGCATGTTGCCCATTTTGCTCGGCGCGATTGTGGGCTATATCGCTACGCTGATCTTTGCCCCCGGCTTCATCAAATTCGACGGCATCGCCGCCGCCAATATCATCCAAGCCCCGAACATCACCTTGCCAAGTTTTGCCAGCCCCTTGGTTGGCACGGCCATTTTCAGCATCGCGGTCATGGCCTTGGCAACCATCCCCGAATCTACGGCGCACTTGTATCAAATGAGCTTGTATGTTGACCAATTGGCCGACGATCAAAACCGCGAACGCTACCACCTCGATCGCCATGTCGGCTTCAACCTGATGCTCGATGGCGTGGGCGACTTTTTGAATGGCTTGTTCGGCGCAACCGCTGGCACCAACTACGGCGAAAATAACTCACTCATGGCGATTACGCGCAATTATTCTGGCCCCGTCTTGATCGCGGCTGGCATTATTGCCATTTTGCTCTCGTTTATCGGCCCGTTTGCCGCGCTCGTCAACACCGTGCCGGTGTTTGTTAGCGGCGGTCTCGCCATCTATCTGTTCGGCGTGATCGGTATGCAAGGCATCGCGCTCATGCAGTCATCCAAGGTTAACCTGTTCGATCCGCTCGAACTCGCGATTGGGGCCATCATCATGGTGATCGGCATCGGCGGCAATATCGGCTTCCCCGGCGGCTTGTTACCCATCACCGTTCCCGGCATCTTCCCACAAGGCTTGCCCGCCATCGCCACCGCCGCCGTCATCGGCATCGTCCTCAACCTCGTCTTTCGCGCTCTCCGGAAGTAATGCGTAACGAGTAACGAGTAACGAGTAACGAGTAACGAGTAACGAGTAACGAGTAACGAGTAACGAGTAACGAGTAACGAGTAACGAGTAACGAGT
>JAHBAL020000057.1 GCA_018500105.2 Anaerolineae bacterium | reverse complement strand
TTACGCGCATTAAAAATATTTCACCACAAAGAACACAAAGATCACAAAGAAAAGAAAGGTTCACCAATATAAATCTTCGAGTTCTTTGTGCGCTTTGTGGTGAAAATCAAACTTTCGCTTAAGTCCTAAGCTGCTTTAGAACCACTTCGTGCCCGGCCATTGATATTGCCTCGCCACCTCCTCGTCGAGCGTCACGCCGATGCCGGGCGCGTTGGGCAAGGTGATATAACCATCTTTAATGATGTCGGTTTTCTCTTGGATGATGCTGGTCCAATACGGGCGATGCAGCCAGTGATATTCAAGCACGAGGAAATTGGGCACACTGGCGCACACATGGGCGCTGGCAAGCGTGCCGATGGGCGAAGCCACATTATGCGGTGCAAAGCCAATGTAATACAGCTCGGCCATGTTGGCGCTTTTGCGGCCTTCGCTCAGCCCGCCGCATTTGGGCAGGTCTGGCATGATGATGTCTACGGCTTGCTTTTCGATCAACTCACGTAGCCCATGCCGCAGATATAAATTTTCGCCCGCGCAGATGGGATTTTTGCTGTGCGATTTCACCTCGCGCATGGCGGCGATATTCTCCGGCGGCACAGGTTCTTCGATCCACATCAGGTGGTAGGGCGCGAGGTCACGCACCACCCGTATGGCGCTGGCAACATCGAGGCGGGGGTGAATGTCAACCGCCACCGCCACGCCTTTGCCTGCCGCCCGTGTCACCATATCCACCCGTTCAATCATGCGCTCGTGTTCAATTTGCCCCGCGCTGTGGTTAAATGGGTCTTTGGCGACGGTGAACGTTTGGTTGCCGCGAGTGGTGCTGTAAGCGCCGATATCAATATCAACCTTGAGCGCGGTAAAGCCACGCGACAATACGTCGTCTACCACGCGCTTAATCGCGTCAAAATCCATGCCGGGGTCAATCTCGCAATCGGCATACACCCAAATTTTGTCACGAAACTTGCCACCCATTAGCTCGACCAGCGGCACACCCAGCGCCTTGCCCTTCAAGTCCCACAGCGCGATCTCGATGCCGGTCAAGGCCGTGACCAACGCGCCACCCGTGCCGCCATCGAACACATGCCCGCGCCGCATCCCCTCAAAAATCGCATCAATGGCAAATGGGTCGCGGCCAATCAATTTCGGCTCAAGGTATTCGATAATGGCGATGGCCTGTGTGCCGCCATGCACACATTCGCCCAAGCCAGTGATGCCAGCGTCGGTCTCGACCTTCACCCATAGGTGCATTCCATGACCGACGGTGGCGGCGGTTTTGATGGAAGTTATTTTCATATTACATAAACAAACTACCGCCGTTAATATCCACCGTCGCGCCAGTGATGTAGCTGGCTTCGTCGGAGCATAAAAACGTCACCAAATTGGCGTGGTCTTGCGGCACACCCAAGCGGCGCATGGGGATATTTTGCCGCGCCCGTTCGATATTTTCGGGCGTATTGTTGTCACGCACCATGTCGGTATCCATACTGCCGGGCGCGGTGGCATTGACATTGATGTTGAAGGGCGCAGCCTCACGCGCCACATGCCGTGACAAACCCAGCACCGCCGCCTTCGAGGTGGTGTAATGCGCCCCGCCAAAAATGCTGGTGCTGCGCCCCGCCAACGAGGCCACATTAACGATTTTGCCGTAGCGTTTGGCTTTCATCACCGGCAGCACGGCTTTGATGCAGTTGAACACGCCGCGCACATTGATGCCGATCAGCGCATCCCAATCG
This sequence comes from Anaerolineae bacterium, assembly GCA_018500105.2. Taxonomy (GTDB): domain Bacteria; phylum Chloroflexota; class Anaerolineae; order J036; family Brachytrichaceae; genus AQU-03. Next base: position 3,449 of record JAHBAL020000057.1, on the reverse strand, counting down.
GCAACGGTGATGTCCTCGACGGGGCGGGTTTTGCCCAAAATACCGGCATTGTTCACCAGAATGTCAAGGGTGCCAAATTGAGCAAGCGCTGCTGCCACCATCGCTTGCACTTGGGCTTCGTTGCTCACATCGGCCACAAACGCCATTGCCCGCCCGCCTTGGGCCACAATTTCGGCCACCGCGTCATCGGCGGCGGCTTGGTTGACATCGTTGATGACCAAGGCCGCGCCTTGTTGCGCCAATGTCAGCGCAATGGTGCGCCCCATGCCGCGTCCAGAGCCGGTCACCAGCGCCACTTTGCCAGAAAATTTTAAATTTGACATGATTTTAAATTGAGCAAGTTTTCGCCAAAACTTGCTTAGGCTGTTTAGCCAAAATAAATACCGGAATCGTCTTGTAAAACGCCCTCCGATTTTCCGCCAATTCCGCGTCTCCGCGATCCAAATGCTGTGATCGCGGAGACGCGGAATTGGTAAAGAATCGGAGAATTATTTTTTCTGAATGGCCTTATTGCTTTAACCACAACTTGACGGACTGCGCGAACTTTTCGGTCGAAATGCCGTAACGGTCATGCAAGGTTGGCAATGCGCCAGCGTCTAAAAAGGCATCGGGCAACGCCAATAATTTAAACCTTGTTGGCACGACGCCTTGTTGCAAAAGCAAACTCGCCACCGCTTCGCCCAAACCGCCGATGACCGAGTGATTTTCGCTCACCACCACCAGCCGCCCGCCTTTACCGGCCTCGCGCAAGATCGCGGCTTCGTCGAGCGGTTTGAGGGTGGGCACGTGCAACACCGCCACCGAGATACGATCTGACCTTAGTTTTTGCGCTACTTCAAGTGCCCGCATGGTCATCAGGCCGCTCGAAATCACCAAGACCTCATTGCCGTCACACAGCAATTTGGCCTTGCCAAGCTCAAATTGATAATCGTATTCGTCGAGCAGCAATGGCACATTGCCCCGCAACAAACGCATGTAAACGGGGCCGTTGTGGGCGGCAATTTGGGGCACGGCTTGCGAAATTTCGAGCGCATCGCACGGGTCAACGATGGTCATGCCCGGAATCGCCCGCATCATAGCGAGGTCGTCGGTGGCTTGGTGGCTGGGGCCATAGCCGGTGGTCAGGCCCGGCAAGGCGCAGCAAATTTTGACATTGAGATGCTCTTCGGCGATCACTTGATGCACAAAATCGTAGGCGCGGCGTGTGCCAAATACGGCATAGGTGGTGGCAAATGGGGTCAGCCCGACTTTTGCCATGCCGCCTGCTGACGCCATCAACACTTGCTCGGCGATGCCCATTTGGTAAAACCGGTTGGGATAGGCTTGGGCAAACAAATGCAGATCGGTATATTTGGCGAGGTCGGCGGTCAGCCCGACGATTTCGGGGTGATCGGCGGCATAGGCGACTAAGGCCTTGCCGAAGGGGGCGGCTTGGGTGCGCTGGCCCTCGCTGGCAATCGAGGCGATCATGGCCGAGGTGGTTAAACGCGGTTTGGGTTGTGTCATGCGGTTATGCCCCCTCCGGCTTTGCTTGATCGAGCGCACTGATGGCTTGCGCCCATTCCTGTGGCTCGACCCGAATGAAGTGATTCTTGTCGCGGGCTTCCAAAAATGGCACGCCTTTGCCCATTAAGGTGTCAAACAAAATGACACGCGGTTTGGGGTCGAGCAGTTGCCGTGCGGTATCAAACGCATTTAGCACCGCCGCTAAATCATTGCCATCCACCCGTTGCACGTGCCAACCAAAAGCCGCCCATTTGTCGGCCAGCGGCTCGAATGCCATGACTTTGCTCGATGGCCCGTCGGCTTGCATGTTGTTGATGTCTACCAAACAAATCAAATTAGACAACTGATAATGACTGGCGATCATTGCCGCCTCCCATGTTGAGCCTTCGTTGAGTTCGCCATCCGACATTGAGTTGTAGACAATGGCGGGGTTGTGTTGGTGGCGCAGCCCCAGCGCAATGCCAATGGCAATGGGCAAGCCCAGACCCAACGAGCCGCCCGAAATTTCCATGCCGGGCGTATACGTCGCCATGCCCGACATGGGCAAGCGGCTGTCATCGCCGCCATAAGTGAAAAGCTCTTCTTCGTCAATGAATCCGGCCTCGATGAGGGCGGCGTAAAAGGCGATGGCGTAATGCCCGTGCGAGAGCAAAAAACGATCTCGCCCGTCCCATTCGGGGTCGCTGGGGCGCAAATTGAGCGCGTGGCAATAGGCCACCGCCAACACATCGGCATAGCCCAATGCTTGTCCAATATAGCCTTGGCCCTGCACCGCGCCCATGCGCACGGCATGGCGGCGAATGCGATAGGCGCTGGCGCGAAGTTGATTGAGGGTAGACATAAAATAAGTGTAAAGTGCAAAGTAGAAAGTGCGAAGTAGGAATCACTTTTTACTTTGCACTTTCTACTTTGCACTTTTTAGTGAATTAACATACCGCCGTTCACGTCGAGGGTGATGCCGGTGCAATATTTAGACAAATCGCTGGCGAGGAAAACACACGCTCCAGCTACGTCGTTTGGCTCACCTAGCCGCGCCATTGGCACTTGCTGGCGAATGTCGGCTTTTTGCGCTTCTGTGAGCTTGCCTTTGATGATGTCGGTGGCGATGAGGCCGGGGGTGATGGCGTTTACGCGAATATTGTCGGGGCCAAGCTCACGCGCCATCGCACGGGTGAGTCCCAACACGCCTGCTTTTGCGGCTGAATAATGTGGCCCGCCTAAAATGCCGCCGCCACGCTGCGCCGAAATAGACGAGATGGAGATGATCGCGCCGCTTTTTTGTGCCTGCATGATGGGAATGACGGCCTGCGACATCAATAACATGCCGCGTAAACTCACATCTAGCACCGCGTCGTAGTCGCTTTCGCTGATATCTACCGTTTTGCGTGGCTGGGTAATGCCGGCATTGTTGAGCAAGATATCTACCCGCCCATACCGCGCCATCACTTGGGCAACTGCGGCTTCGACCTCAGCTTTTTTTGTCACATTACCGTTCACGCCCAAATGATCTGGGCCGATCAGGGCAGCGGCATGGGTAGGGTCGGCTTGCGCCAAATCCATAATGGCAACCCGCGCCCCATGCGCCGCCATCATTTTGGCGCTGGCAAACCCAAGGCCATTTAGCCCGGCTCCGCCGGTAATAATTGCAATTTTGTCTTTTAGTAACATTATCGAAGTGAATTTTAATTACCTATATTTTGTAGGTCATTCCGAATACATAGATACTGGCGAGGGCGCAGCGTCCAGCAAGGGGGAGAAACTTATCGCCTCAATGGGTCATCCCGATGCGTAGCGAGGGATCCCTGAAAATGAAATCCGGCAAATACGTCGTCAGGTCGGCCAAAGTTTTGCCAAGCCAGTGTGACGCTTGTGTCGGTTTAGGTCACAGGGATCCCTCACTTCGTATCGGGATGACGCATCAAATATACACATATATCTAAGTT
>JAHBAL020000543.1 GCA_018500105.2 Anaerolineae bacterium | reverse complement strand
TGGTTGCCACCGCGGGCGCGGCGCTGGTCGCGGCAGCCGGTGCGGTTGTTGCGGCAATGGGTGCACCTGTCGCCGAGTCCGCCGTCAAAATGATAATTTCCGATTGCTGTAACACCTTGTCATCGGGCGAATACGCGCGCAGTTGCAACCCATGCGTGCCCACCTGTTTCGGCGTCCAAGGCACAGTCACGGGGAAATTCGACACCCCTTTGGCTTTATCGGGCGCAGTCAATGAGGCATATAGCTCATTATTGACAAACACATCCACCCGCGCAATTGCGTCTCCCATCACCAACCCTTGAATCGCCACGCTTTGCCCAACCTTAACGGTTGATTTCGACGCAGGCGCAGTGACTTTGATCTCGGTAGGGCGGCTTGCTCCGGCACATGCCGAAACAAACAAGGCAACACAACTAAGCCAAACAACTATTTTTCTCATTCATTTACCTCGTGCTTACAAACTTATCCTTATTTTTATATGCAAAATGAAAAAGTGCAATCAAACCTACGCCCGATTCATTCAAGGCAGATGCAAACAAGTTTCACAAAGTTTATCACTTTTTGTCAACCATGCCCAATTTATGTTTTATGTGTCGCCTATGGTTTCACACGGCTCCAAATAAAAACCACCCTGAACTTGTGCGACATTGCAGGGTGGTTGCGGTGTTAATGGGTGACGAAGGGCAGTCTATGCTCGCGCATCTACTGCCGCAATTGCTTCGGCCAAAACTTGCACGCCCAAGGCCAAATCTTCGGGCGAGGTGTATTCTTCGGGCGCATGGCTGCGACCATCCACACTCGGCACAAAGATCATAACCGCCGGGGCGACCAGCGCCAAATAATTGCTATCGTGCCCGGCGCCGCTGGGGGTGGCAATGGCGCTTGGGTCGTGGCGACGGCACACATCCATCACCGTATCGTGCAGCCAAGTGGGCGGCACAACCGAATCCATGCGCGTTTCGTTGGCGATCTTCAGCCCGACGCGGCGCTCGGCACAAGCCGCATTCACCGTATCCATCACCACCTGCCACATCGCATCCACTTCAGCCATATCGAGACTGCGCACTTCGGGGTAAATGGTGACTTTGCCCGCGATCACATTGGCCTGATTGGGCACAATATCAATCTTGCCAATTGTGCCCACCGCGCCGCGACCATTTTCCGCCATCTTACGCGCCACATCTTCAATGGCGCAAATCAAACGGCCAACGACAGCAAGCGCATCTTGGCGCAAATTCATCGGCGTGCCACCGGCATGATTGGCCTTGCCGGTCAACTCAAAAATAGCGCGGCGAATGCCCACAATGCCACTGACCGCAGCCAAGCGCACTTGACGCGCCTCTAGCACCGGTCCTTGTTCAATATGCAATTCGAGCGACGCAGCAATATCGCCTTGCTTGACCAGTGGCTTGCCGAGCAACTCCGGTTGCCCGCCCATATCTGCAATGGCTTGCCGCAAGGTGATCCCCCTCACCGTTCGGTCAAGCCATTCCGCCTTAAAATCACTGGTGCACATCGCCAAGCTGCCCATGCAAGCAATGGCGTAATCGGTGGCTTCTTCAGATAAATAATCGCTGATGACCAACGGGTGCGCCAGCTTTACCCCAGCCTCGCGCAAGGCGCGGGCCGCCTCCAGCCCGCCCAAAACGCCCAACATGCCATCGAAGCGCCCAGCCGCCATGACCGTATCGGTATGTGAGCCAACATGAATCGGCTTCAGGCCAGAAATATCATCTTGGCCGGTCAAGTTGAGTGTGCCAAACAAGTTGCCCACTGCATCCAACCGGGTGGTCATGCCTTCGTTTTCCATCTTGGCACGCAACCATTCCCGCCCGCGTTTATAGGCATCGGATGGAAAACGGCGTGTCCAGCCAGCGGTGTTGGGTTCGGTAATTTGCGCCAACGCCATCAAATCATCCATGAGGCGCTGTTGATTAACTTTTATTGGGTGCATGTTAAACAAACTTTATTGAGGAAATACATTGAATCTTAAAAAAATACAAACTGGTCATACCGGTATGACCAGTTCTCAATTATTATACTATAATGAACGCTAGTTTAGATTTTAAGGATAAATAGCCAATAATACCTATTGTGTGATTGGCCTCTTAGAGTCTATAATCCTATCATTGAAAATATCTGTTTAGTTCGGGTTACTTGGTTTTTCACTATATGTCGCAAGTTCGCCGCATCATAAATACCTCATTCGAGTCTTTGCTTCCCATCGTCGGTGTCGTTTTCGCGCTCATTATTGGCGCGTTTATGTTGCTAGCGCTTGGGGCAAACCCTATCACCGCTTATGCCGCCCTCATCGAAGGCGCATTTGGCTCGCAATATAGCTTCATGCAAACCTTGGTCAAGGCCACGCCTCTCTTGTTGGTAGGGCTTGGCGTATGTATCGCCTTTCGCGGCGGTATCATCAATATCGGTGGTGAAGGTCAAATCATCGTCGGGGGACTCGCCTCAACCGCCCTCGCGTTGGCAATGCCCAGTTTGCCGGGCATATTGCTATTGCCAATGGCGCTCGCCGCCGGCATGTTGGCTGGCGCAATTTGGGGCGGCGTGCCCGGCGTCCTCAAGGCCAAGCTTGGGGTCAACGAAATCTTGACCACCATCATGATGAACGCGATTGCCATGCAACTCTCAAATTTCTTGCTGCGCGGCCCCATGATTGACCCCAAAGAAGTGGCAGCCAAGACCTATTTGCCCCAATCGGCCCCTGTGCCCGAACAAGCTTGGCTATTGCGGCTGCTCCCGCCCACCCTGTTGCACCTCGGCACAATCCTTGCGGTTGTGTTGGCTGTGCTCGTCTTCATCTTCTTGTGGCGCACCACCATCGGCTATCGCATCCGCGCCGTCGGCCTAAACCCATCGGCAGCCAAATATGCTGGCATCAATGTGCCCACCTACCAAGCCTTGGCGCTCATTCTTGGCGGCGCATTTGCCGGTTTAGCGGGCGCAGTCGAGGTGCTTGGGGTTAGCCACCGAATGCTCGAAGGCGTGTCGGGTGGCTATGGCTTCAGCGGCATCGTCGCGGCGCTGTTTGGCAAATTGCATCCGCTAGGCAGCATCCCGGCCTCAGTGCTGTTTGGCTCGTTGCTGGTCGGGGCCGACAAAATGCAGCGTGCGGTGCAAGTGCCCGCCTCGCTCATCGAAGTCATCCTCGGCCTCGTCGTCATCTTTGTCGTCAGCAGCGAGCTTTGGGCACGCCGCCAAGCCAGCAAACGCAAAACAAGCTAGGGTAATGGTTAATGATGAGGGATGAGTAATGAGTAATTCATCCTTAACCACTAACCACTAACCATTAACTACTAACCGTTGACCATTAACCATTAACCATTCGTTATGTTGTCTGAATTCTTCTCACTAACCGTTTTAACGGGCATTGCCTATTCAGGTATTCGGCTGGCTACGCCTTATTTATTTGCCGCCTTGGGCGAAATGTTTGCCCAACGCTCTGGCGTGGTCAACTTGGGTGTTGAGGGCATCATGCTCGTCGGCGCATTTACCGGCTTTGCCGTCGCCACATGGACCTCGAATTTGTGGTTAGCCCTATTTTGCGCTGCCGTCGTTGGCATCATCATGGGCCTCGCCATGTCATACATCAGCGTCAACATGCAGGCTGAGCAAGGCATCAGCGGTATCGGGATGCACTTGTTTGGCTTGGGTTTGTCATCGCTGCTATTTAAAAAATGGCTCGGCAGCACAAAAGCCATCACCGGCTTTCAACCGATCAAAATCCCAATCTTGGGCGACATTCCGATCATCGGCGAAATCTTTTTTAACCACAACATTTTGGTTTACATCGCCTTTTTGCTCGTTCCAATTGCGGCTTGGGTGCTCAACAAAACCACCTTCGGCCTCAAGATTCGCGCCGTTGGCGTAAAGCCAGAGGCCGCCGACTCGCTCGGCGTCAGCGTCGCCCGAATCCGCTATTCATGCGTCACATTTGGTGGCATGATGGCGGGTATTGCAGGCGCAGCCCTGCCCTTGGCGCTCATCAACTTGTTCCAAGAAAACATGACCAGCGGCATCGGCTTCATTGCTGTGGCACTGGTCTATTTTGGCGGTTGGTCGCCAACTGGCGTCATGCTGGGCGCATTGTTGTTCAGCTTGGTCAACGCCCTACAGTTGTGGATTCAGGTGCTCGATAAGGATAAAGTTATTCCATCTGACTTTGCGCTAATGCTGCCCTATATCATGACCATCGCTGTCTTGGCCTTTGGCAAACGCACCAACCAGCCCGCAGCGCTAACCAAACCGTTCGAACGTGGTTCGCACTAAAGGCCAAATCACAACATTGAATTAATAAAAGATTTATACTGTGCAATAGATCTCGATTTCGCCAATATGGAATCACACAACATGTGGCAAAAAGATCTAAGTCTCAAATCATCACAAAGACGATGAAAAGCAACCAATAAAAATCGAAAGGAGAATCACAAGTGTCTAAAATTAATCGCCGTAAATTTCTAACCATTGCTGGCACATTGTCAGCCGGTGCAGCGTTGACTGCATGTGCTGCGCCAGCCCCAACCGCTGCGCCAGCCGCCCCAGCCGGTGGCGCGGCCAAGCCCGCCGCCAAGCAATTCAAAGTAGCAATGGTGTGCCCCAGCGCCGTGACCGATGCTGCCTTCAGCCAATCCATGTTCGACGCGATCAAGGCCGTTCAAAAAGACATGGGGGGCGAAAGCGGATTGCTCCTCAAGTATTCTGACAACGTATTCCAAGTGCCAAACGCCGCCGCCGCCATCCGCGACTACGCGGGTCAGGGCTTCGACCTCGTGATTGCACACGGCACGCAATATGGCAACTCGTTGCAAGAAATCGCCAAAGATTTCCCGAATGTTGCTTTTGCATGGGGCACAGCCACCGACAACTTCGAATCGAAGGGTTTGAAGAACGTGTTTGCCTATAACCCCAAGGCCGAAGAAGGCGGCTATGTGCTAGGCGTGTTGGCGGCCAAGATCACCAAGTCGAACGTGGTTGGCGTATGCGGCCCAGTCGAGGCCGGTGATGCCAAGACCTTCGTTGATGGTTTCAAGAAAGGCGTAACCGACACCAACAAAGCGGCCAAAGTCAATGTGACTTATACCGGCAACTTCTCAGACGTGTCGCTCATGGCCGCCGCAGCCGAAACCCACACCAAGGCGGGCGCAGATGTGTTGACCGGCTCGTCACAATCGGTAGTGGGTGCAATTGGTATCGCCAAAGACAAGAAGATTGTCTGGTTCGGGACCCAATCTGACCAAGCCGGTTTGGCCCCAGATACCGTAGGCGCAAGCCAAGTGTATGACTGGTCTGGCATTGTCAAAGAAATGATCAACATGATCAACAGCGGCAAGAAAGGCGCTGTGTCGTTTGAAACCACCCTCAAGAATGGCGGTTTGAAGATCGCTTACAACGACAAAGTCAACATCCCCGCCGATGCCAAAGCCGCCGCTGCCGCCGCCGCCAAAGACATCGCCGATGGCAAGCTCAAGGCGTTGCCCTAATTAAAAGTAGATAGTGGATAGTGATAGTGGATAGTTGTTGTCAGGCTACTATCCACTATCCACTATCACTATCCACTACCCACCATCCACACCCCAATTCACCAACTTCCATGTCAATTCTTTTACCCACTGGTCAGCCACGCATCGAAATGATGCGTATGAAAAACATCACCAAGCGATTTCCCGGCGTGTTAGCAAACGACAAGGTGAATTTTGATGTAAAAGCTGGTGAAATTCACGCCCTGTTGGGCGAAAACGGTGCTGGCAAAAGCACCCTCATGCGCCAATTGTGCGGGTTTTACCGCCCAGATGGCGGCGAAATTCAGATTGACGGCAAAACGGTGCAATTCAAATCACCCGCCGACTCGATCAACATCGGCATTGGCATGATTCACCAGCATTTTATGCTGGTCCCCACCCTCACCGTTGCCGAAAATGTGGCACTTGGTTTGCCCTCATCCCGCGGTATGCAGCTCGACCTCGACGTCGTATCGAAGAAAATTGAGCGGCTGGCCCAACGCTACGGGCTAAAAATTCACCCCGATGCCTATATTTGGCAATTGTCGGTGGGCGAACAACAGCGCGTCGAGATTATGAAGGCGCTCTATCGTGGCGCGGCCTTGCTCGCGCTCGACGAACCCACCGCCGTGCTCACGCCGCAAGAAGTAGATGAGCTATTTAAAGTGCTGCGCGGCATGGCTGCCGATGGGCACGCCCTCATTTTTATTTCGCACAAACTGCACGAGATTATTGACATCAGCCACCGTGTAACCGTCATGCGCGACGGCGCGGTGGTGGCAACCCACCCAACTGCTGGCTCGACCAAAACCCAATTGGCCCGCGAAATGGTGGGCCGCGAAGTTATTTTGCAATATGACAAAACCGACTATAACCCCGGTGATGCCATGTTGCGTATCGAAGACTTGACTGTGATGGGAGATCGCGGCCAAAAAGCGGTCAATGACGCATCGCTGATTGTGCGAGCGGGCGAAATTTTTGGCATCGCAGGGGTGTCGGGCAACGGGCAACGCGAATTGGCCGAAGCCTTGACTGGCTTGCGCCCCGTGCAAAGCGGGCGAGTGTTTGTGTCTGGGCAAGAGTTAACCAACGCCACCCCCGGTCAACGTATCGCGGCAGGGCAATCTGCTATCCCCGAAGAACGGATGCGCGAAGGCGTGGTCAAGGATTTCTCGGTATCCGAAAATCTCATTTTGCAAGACCACGACAAAGCCCCTTATTCCAAAGGCATTTTCCTTAATTTTGCCGAAGTTGCCAAAGAATCGAAGCGCTTGATCAACGAATTTCGCGTTAAAACACCATCGCCCGAAACACCGATCAAAAATCTATCCGGCGGCAATATCCAAAAGGTGATTATGGCCCGCGAGATCAACCGCAAACCCCGCGTGTTGATTTGTGCCCAGCCAACGCGCGGCGTTGACATCGGCGCAAGCGAATATATTCACCAACGTCTGCTCGAACAACGCAGCGCCGGAACCGCCACACTGCTCATCTCCGAAGACTTGGATGAATTGCTGGCGCTATCTGATCGCATTGCCGTGATGTTCGACGGGCAGATTATGGCGATTTTGGACCGCAACAAAGCCACAATCGAAAAACTGGGTTTGCTTATGGCGGGTGTGAAATAACAAAATGGGCGCAGAATCATCTGCGCCCATTTCTATTTCTTTCGGCGATAATTGCGCCTCATGAATCAATTATGTGTTATTCCCGGCGACGGCGTGGGACATGAGGTCATTCCCTGCGCCGTCGAGGTGTTATCGCGGGTTGTACCAGATTTAGCCTTGACCGAGGCTGATGCTGGCTGGGATTGTTTTAATCGCACAGGCGACGCGCTGCCCGACGCGACCAAAGCCAAAATTGCAGCGGCTGGCGCGGTGTTATTCGGCGCGGTGTCTTCGCCGTCGAAAAAAGTCGCCGGTTACCGCAGCCCCATTGTGCAAATGCGTCAATTGTTTGACCTGTATGCCAATTTGCGCCCAACCAAACGAATTGCGCCAAAGCCCAGTGCCAAAGCCGCCGCCCCCAGCGCAGCCGATATTCAAGCCCCATTAGCCAATTTGCAAAGCGTGTTGTCAAATTTGCAAACGCTGATGACCAGTATGCAAGCCGGTGGAGCCACCCCCCAAGCACCGGCTTGCAT
>JAHBAL020000334.1 GCA_018500105.2 Anaerolineae bacterium | reverse complement strand
CACTGAGCGTGACCCTGCATACAAAAATGCCCGTACTAGCCCAATCACCTCATCGCCACGCATGACATAATTAAGCCCAGTTTGACAAGCGCTCAAGCACACCAACTCAGCGTTTAATTTGAGATGATGATAGATATCATACACATCGGGCCGCGCATCGAACAAATAAATACAAGATTGTTCTGGCTGTGTGGCATTAAAATGCCCATGACACGAAAGGTGAATATAGCGATAGCCTGAGGCCAAACGAAACAAACTGTCGCGGTTAGCAGCTGGGCCAATGAGTGGAACGCTATTGCCAGCCACAATTTTTGAGACACTGATTGCTTCAGCTTCGGCATGATTTAATTGCCCCGACAAGTGGCTTATGGGATAGTTTGGCTGATTACAGCCAACCGCCAATGCGTTTTTATGTGGCGAATCAGGCTGGGTTTGACAATAGCTAAACAATAAGGTCGCACTGGGGGCATAAATAATGCGCTGTTCGCCATTTGCCAATACCTGATCGGTGATCGAAGGCAGTGGCATGGCATGAAAAGGCAAATAATGCAAGGTGCTGTGCGGCACAAAGCAAATCGTTTTTGCGAGACGTAATTTTTCACCAAATGGGATCAGTAAATATTCGCCCAAAGCACGTAATGTGTCGTTGACCGAAGCTGTGCCGGGGGTGAGTAGGTTATCAAACAGCCCAGACTGCGAGTCAAATAACGCTTTGATGGCTTCGATAGGGATATTAAGCAACTGTATTTCGGCCTCTTGGTTGCCAATGACAAATGCGGCGATCAGATCATCGTTGTCTTCTGCTTGTTCGCGATAAGGAAAATACTCGATCAACAAATTGTCTTTGGCCATTTGCGCCTGAATCTCTGCAAGTGTCAGTGGCTTGGCCGATGCCCAAGTATAATTTCGGCTTTGTTGACGCACGGCCCGCTCTCGCATCTCGGTTAGCTGCCTTTCTAACGCAATAATCGCGCTGTGTAATTCGGGACTAAACGGCTGTGACCGTAAGAAATAGATCTCTTCGCGCAATCTGGTTTCAAGGTGTTGGGCCTCAAGTTTGATTATTTCAGGTGTGATTGTTTTCTTAACATGCGGCTGAGATTGATCTATTTGACTTGATTGACCAGGCCCGGTTGCGTTCAGTAAATCAGTTAACACCCGAGCCTTGACCGTTTCAACCAAGTTGAAAATGTCTGTCACATTCTGAGGCTGATATCGTAGCAAACGGTTGATCATATCTTCATAGGCTTGGGTTTGGGTGCTTATAAATTTGGCTCGTTCGTTTGGGCTAATGATGAAATCGCGTAGTTGATGAATAAGGTTGATTGCAGCTTGATTATGCTCAAGGGCTTTTAACCAGTCGCCTTGTTTTTCTTCCAAATCGGCCCAATGCAAGTGCAACTCGGACAAGTGATGCGTAATATGGGTTTTACTTAAAAACGCGAAAGCCTCATGATATCGCGCAGATGCGCGGGCATTGTCTGCTTGATGCGCAGCGACAACGCCTAAATACATATTGACTTCGCCCAGAAACCGATCATTTGCCTCTTTCGGTGCTTGATCGAGTGCCATTTGTAAATATTTGTGCGCCTCTTGCCATTGCCCTTGTAATCGGAAGACATCACTCAGGTTTTGTAACACATAACTTTTTTCAACATCATCCGCTTCAACAAGCTGTAGAGCATAGTTAAATGCCTCTTGTGCAGCGTCATAGTGCTTTTGAAGGGTTAGACCCAATCCTTTTTCACTCCAAGCACGGACCAAATACCCAATTTCAGCGCTGTTTTCTAATAAGCCGATTGCCTTTTCTGCTGCCTTAATACAATATTCGGGTTCGGCTAACGCATAATAAATCAAGGCCTGATTGACCCATAAACCCGCTTGACGGTACTGCAACTCGCTTTTTTTAGTTGGCTCGGTCACCTCAATTGGGGATAGTTGCCATCGCTGAATTGTTTCTAATGCACTTTCAGCGACTTTCAAGGCTTCGTCCCAGCGACCTATGTCTTGATATACCAATCCAAGCGCCATTTGTGCTCGTATTAAATATACTTTTGGTGTTTTAGTCGCGATGGCCTCCGCTTTTTGCAGTAAATCAATCGCAGTAAAAGGGTCGTTTTGTTCTTTTAAGTACCTGAGTGCCCGCACATAATAATTCCAAAAATCATAGACGCTGTCTTTTATTCTGTCTGCCGGAAAGCTCGCAAGATGAGTAAGCAACTGATCATAAGCCCTCTGCTTTAAAAAAATCTCATTAAATTTATTTTCCCAATCTTCCAAAGACAGGAATCGCGCAATATTGTCCATGATTTGTATTTATATACTGAGCGCGGCCTCAACCTGAGGTTTTTGCCGATTTCACTATCCCTGCTCAAGGAGCCAGATTACTGGCCTACGCTTGAGTAGGGATAGTGAAATCGGCAATCTGCAATTTTTACCCGTGTGGAGTATATATGAAAGAAGGCTTAAAAATGCGGTTTTACCGACCTCATGCGATGAATGTGGGTTCAAGGCTACATCCATCGCATGAGGTCGGCATTGCTTTAGGTTTGATCATTTTAGGCTATCTACCACAAAACAAGCCTGATAGGATTGTTTTGTGGTAGATAGCCGATTAGCTTACCAACAACCGCTACCGCCACCAACCGTCTCAGTTGGACTGCCAGAGCCAACCGTGAAATTAAACGCATTCATTACTCCGTTTGCGGTATGAAGCATGATTTCATACCGCCCATCGGCAAGATTATCAAAACTTTGATTGATGGGAATTACTAGATATTCTTCAATCGCGAAACTAAAGCGCAGACTAGACGGCAGAGTTGACTGCCGAATCCCTGTATCGCGTAAACAAAAGTGAGACGGGTTCTTGAGGTCACAAAAATTTGACGCTCCCCCAAATCCCCATATATTCCGCAAAAACTCAACGTCGGCATTCGTGACATCACGCATGATAAATGGCGAACTTGGTGTGCTGGCGGCGGCAGTGTAGCTGAGTGTATATGCCCCGAATGATTTATAGCCCTGAACCGTTCCATCGGGGTGATTAATCTGAACAGCTTGGACTTGCTTCAGCATACGTCCCATCAGAACGAGGCTGTTGGGCGTAATCCCAGTTTTTTTGATATCCTGTTTACCTTCTATCCCGAACCCAACATCTCGAATACAAGGTGATTCGGGATTAGGCACGAATCTAGGTGTCGCGGTTGGCAATGGGGTGCGGGTGGGTGTTGCTGTTGCAGTCGCAGTCGGCAATGGGGTGCGGGTGGGTGTGGCAGTCATCACTTTTGTCGGGGTGCGGGTCGGCGTTGCCGTCATGGTT
>JAHBAL020000033.1 GCA_018500105.2 Anaerolineae bacterium | reverse complement strand
TGTCATTTCGACGCGAAGCGAGAAATCTTTGCAAAACATACGCTTTTAGCTTCAATTTATGCAAAGATTTCTCGCTTCGCGTCGAAATGACGATTCCACAATCATCTTGACCCTTACACATTTTTCATTCTTTTCAATCAGCCATTTAGTCATCCGCACATTCACCTAATCCCTCATTCAACTAATCAACCAATCAACCAACCAACCATTCAACCATTCACTCATTCACTCATTCACTCATTTCCCCTCAAATGCTCGTCATCTTAATCGTCAGTTGGAATGTGCGGGAGTTGCTGCGGGCGTGCTTGCTGTCGCTGCAACGCTACCCTGCCACAAGCCACACCCAGCACATCGTGGTGGTGGACAATGCCTCGGCTGACGGCACGGTCGAGATGTTGCGGGCCGATTTTCCGGCGGTGCATTGCATCGCCAACAGTCAAAATCGTGGCTTTACCGGCGGCAACAACGACGGGCTGGGCTGGATTGACGCGCAATTTGGCGCAAACGCCGACTACATTTTGCTGCTCAACCCCGACACCGAGGTGACCCCAGCCGCGCTCGACACCCTGTTGGCCTACGCCGACGCACATCCGCAAGCCGGCATCATCGGGCCACAATTGCGCTATCCCGATGGCAGCATCCAATCATCGCGGCGGCGCTTCCCCACCCTGCGCACCGCCATGATCGAAAGCACTTGGCTGCAAGCCATCGCCCCACGTGCTTGGCTGGATGCGTTTTATGTGCGCGACCACGCTGATAATGAAACCTGTTCGGTGGACTGGATCGTTGGTGCGGCTATGCTCACTCAATATTCTGCCTATGCGAAAATCGGCAGTTTGGACGAAAAGACATTTTTCATGTATTCGGAAGAGCTAGATTGGTGTCGGCGCATGGTGCTGGCGGGCTGGCAAGTGGTCTATCATCCCGCTGCCGTCGTCATCCACCACGAGGGCCAAAGCAGCCAACAAGTCTCGGCGCGGCGTATGCTCAATTTCAACCGCAGCAAAGTGCGCTATTTCGCCAAACATCACGGCAAGGCCCAAGCTGCCCTATTGCGAGTGAGTTTGCAGGTGCAGTTTTTGTGGCAAATGGGGCTTGAGGCGGCCAAATGGCTGGCGGGTCATCGTCGCCCACTGCGGGCCGAACGAATACAGGCTTATTGGGCGACCATTTGTGGCATGGGTGAATGAGCGGATGCGTGAGCGACTATATCAAACAAAAATCAACCTCAAACAAACGCTGCCAAGGCAGGGTCACGTTGTGCAACGCAAAGGCCAAGCCGTGTGGCGCAAGCTGGGCCAAGATGGGCCGGAGCAACGCCTCGGCCCGCGCCATAACGGCGGGCACGGGCTGGCTGGCGTAGCCCTCGGCCCACAATTGCGGGCGCACCAGCGACTGATAGCCCCAGCCCTCGAGCAAATGATGCGCCAACGTGCGCTGCCGTGCCGCCAAATTGCGGCACGGCACACAGGCAGCGGCCAGCGTGCTGCCGAGGGTGTTGCTGGCCGTGTTCCATGCACCAAAACTGGCCAGTTGCGCCACACTGGCGTGCGCCAATAACAAATCCACCAGCAACGGCTCGGCCCCATTCGGAAAAGCCACATCCGCCAAAGCCACCGTGCGCCCCTGCCCCAACAATTGCTCAAGCTGCATGACGGCAGCGCTGAGAAATTGCCGCCGCTGCGGGGTGTCATGATCGCGCCAATGCGGGTCTTGCCCGTTGAGGCGCTCGAAGGGCGGGCTGACGCACAAAATAACATCGGCGGCGGCGAGGTCACTCGTCGCGATCGCCCCAACCGCGCGAATTTGGTTTTGCACACTCACGGCGATGGGCTGGTCTTCGTATGGCGCGACATTTTGCCGCATTTCATCGGCAAAATAATGCACAAACACACGCGGTTGATGCCGATAATGCTGATTGATCAGCCGCGCCACCAACGCCGTCCCAACATCGTCCGCGCCCGGATACATCAACACCCGCGCTTGCGCCGCCGCACTCGCGTCGGGCATCGTCATCGCCTTGATGGCCTCAAGGTGTTTGCGCTCACGTGCAGCCACGCCCACCGGCGAGGTATCGTCGGAGGAGATGACAAGCAAGTCAAATGCGCCCATCGCCGCCGCGTGCAACATGGCAAGATTAACCGCGTGATTGCGAGCGCGGCGGGTGAGCCAGTCGTGCCGAATGTCGGGCGGGATGGCTTGCTCGGCGACAGCGCGTTGGGCCATTGCCACCGCGTTGCCCTGCAAGGCCAAATCGAGCACCCGCGAATAATCGTATAAACGGCGGCCATCGTTGGCCCAATACAGCGGCTCCTCAATTGCGTCATCGGCGTTGCTGGTGCGCTGAATGACATTAAACACAAAGCTGGTGTGGCTGGGCTGGCGCAGGTGGTGTAATGGGGCCAGCCGCGCCAAAATTTGCCCGACGCTGTCATGGGTGATGCGCGACGAAATTAGCCCGCCATAGCCCAACAGTTCGACCGAAGCCACGCTGCCATCACACATGGGCGCAATTTGCCGCAACCACGCACTCAGACCGTCAATATCGGCGCTGTGGCGCTGTTTGGGCAATAGCTGCGCGGGCGGCACATGCAATTGAACCGCCGCAATTTCGGCAATTTGTTGGGGGTAACGGATGTTAACAGGGCGTTCGTCGAGGGGCAAAAGGGCAATATTCATGCAAACAAGGTGTGATTCCATTCAATTGGCGCGCCATATGCTCGCAATTGGTCTTGCAATTGGCTAAGATGGGCAGACGTTCCCCACACGTGTTGGGGCGATACACCACAGCCCAGACAATAGGCCGCCAGCAAACCGGCGGCCTCGCCGATGGCCCATTCTACCGGATGCAAACGATAGGCCCCGTTTGTGATGTGGGTGCTGCCAATATTTTTGCAGGCGGGAATGAGGTTTTGGGTGCGGATTGGGATGAGTGCGCCAAGCGGAATTTGAAACGGGTGCGTGGGCGCGTAAGCCAGATCATGCACATCGCCCCCCACACAATGATGGATGTCTATCGAATACCAGCCGATGCCGACCGAGTCGGGGCAAGGCAACGGCGCGGGCAACACATCGGCGCTGATGTGCTGCTCTAAAATGCGTTTGATCGGCACAATACGACGACTCTCGCGGATGTAAGGGTGCTTGCTCAGGCCGTCGAGGCTGCCCATCACGTCAGCCCGCAGGCGCAATTCGGGATACCCCAAACCTTGTCCATCGTCACGCGGGCATTCGGTTTGCAGCCAATACAAAAAACCCAAGGCCAGCCGCTTGGCTTCGGCGTGGGCTTGGGCGGCGGTGGCTGCGTCTTCGGTTAGGCCGCGAAAATAATAGTCGTTGCTGGCCCAATTGATCATGGCGATGTCGCGTAGGCCGCACACGCCATGCGGGTCAAGTAATTTGGCATGAACCAGACGGCGATAGCTCCAGAACGGCAGCAACTGCTGGGCATCATTCTCGGCAAACATGCGATAACGCAATATTTCGCCGGCGCGGTTGAGCAAATCGAGGCCATAGGGCTGGCGCTTTTTTAACTGGTCATAGTTGTCCGGTTTTTCGATTATGTGTCGCTCGCCCTCACAAAAATCAACCGCAAAACAATAGGTGAAGCCTTGGGTCAGGCTGGGCCGCGCTGGGCCGCGCTGGGCATGTGGCTCGCCAGTATCGGCGGCGCTCTCGGCCCCCGTCACAAAGTCGGTGTTGGTCAACGGCAGCAAATCGCCCAACTCGGTGGCATCGAGGAAATACGCGGCCCGCACTGTGACCGTGCGGGCCGTCACTGCATCCCGCAAAGTCACCGACAGCACACGGTCTTGCACACATTCGGCTTGGGCGGGTGAATGGCGCAGCAGCAGCCGCAATTGGCCGCTTTGCAGATACGGCGCAAGCATGTCGGCCAGCACGGTTACCCCGACCGACGGCTCAAAACACAAGCGGCTCACCCAGCCATTGCCGGGGTTGAGTGGCTGGCCCGGAAAAATGGCGTCTTTCCAATCTGGCATGAGGACGGGCGCGGCATAACGCTGGTGATAATGGGTGCGGATGCGCTGGCGAAATTGGGCGTATTGGCGGGTGCAGCCCAAAGGCGACTCGATGAATTTGTGTTCGTCGAGGGCGCTCACGCCTTGGGCGGTGGCCTGCCCGCCGATCCAATCGGTGGCCTCGCTGAGGATGACCGAGCGACCCGCGCTACACGCCGCCAACGCTGCCGCTACCCCGCCCATGCCGCCGCCCATGATCGCAATGTCGCAATCGAGTTTACCCATCTTGTACACTTTGTGGTGAAAATAAAATTTTGCTGAAGGTTCGTTATCCTTTCACCGCTCCCGCCAAACCGCCGACAAAGTTGCGCTGCATGATGCTAAAGAAAAGCAAGATCGGCAAAATGGTGATAACCGTGCCCGCACACAAAGCACGAAAATCGGAGAAAAACAAGCCAGATAGCCGCGCCAAGCCCACTGTCAGTGTCCACATATTGCGTTCGGTCAGCATCAGGCTGGGCCACAAAAAAGCATTCCACGCGCCGACCAGCGAAAAGATGGACACAGTGGCGAGGGCCGGGCGCACCACCGGTAAGATCACTTGCCACCAAATACGCACTTCGCTTGCGCCGTCAATACGAGCGGCTTCGAGTAAATCGTCGGGCACGCCACGCATGGCCTGCCGCAACAAAAAGATATCGAATGCGCCAGCGATATTCGGCAAAATCAGGCTGAGGAAGTTGTTTTTTAGCTCAAAGGTGCGCACCATCATGACATAGCTGGGGATGAGGGTCAATTCGGATGGCACAAGCAGCGTCGCCAACAGCGAGTAAAAAATAATATCGCGGCCCTTAAAGCGCATTTTTGCCAGCGGGTAAGCCGCCAACGAGGTGATGACCAATGTGCCGACCACCACACACACCGAGACAAACACGCTATTTAAAAAGTAGCGCCAAATTGGCAAATAATTCCACACCTTGACATAATTTTCGAGGGTGGGTTCGAGCGGAATAAAGCGCGGCGGCGTGGTGGCAATTGGCTCATTTGGGCTTTTGATGCTGGTGCTGAGCAACCAGACAAAGGGCAGCACGGTAAAAATGGCTGCCACGATGAGCAAAACATACCAAAATACCGGCTCAAGTTTTCGGGTGCGTTGAATGGGCATCGTCATGGATTAAGCCTCCTGTCCTCGCTCGCTGATGCGCAAATTTAAAATGCTGAGCGTGAGGGTGATGATCAGCAGCACGATGGCAACGGCGCTGGCATAGCCAAAATGCGATAAATTGAACGCCTCTTTATAAATATAAAACACCATCGTATAGGCGCTATTGAGTAAACCGCCACGATCACCCGTCACCACATAAATTTCGTTAAACACCTTGATGGCCGCCGAACTGGAAATGATGGCGACGAAGGTGATGACTGGGCGCAAACCGGGCAAGCTGATATACCAGTGTTTTTGAAAATTATTGCAACCGTCAATCAGGGCGGCCTCATAAACCTCATTTGAGATGGACTGCAAGCCTGCCACAAACACGACCATGTAGTAACCGACGCCAGTCCAGACGGTGAGCAGCATACACACCGGCAACGTCAACCATTCGTGATACGTATAGTCAACGGCCTCGGTCGCCAACCCCAACGACAACATGGTGCTATTGACCAAACCGTCGCTGGCAAACATCCAGCGCCACATCGTGCCAACGGCAATCGAGCCGGTAATGACGGGGATGTAATACAAGGCGCGAAAGAAGCTGATGCCAACCAAATTTCGATTGACCACCAACGCCAACGACACGGCCAACACAATAATAATGGGGGTGACGATTAAATACAGCAGCGAATTTTTGAGCGAAATATAAAAATTGTCCTCGCCAAACATCTTCACAAAATTGCCCAACCCTACCCATTTCGGATCGGTGATGATGTCGTATTCGGTAAAACCGAGATAAATAACCCGAAAGAATGGGTAAAACACAAACAAGGCGGTCAAAACAAGTGCAGGCGCGAGGAAAAGATAGGGCGTGGGTGAAAAACGGCGAGACATTTTCATTTTCGCCGATTTCGCGGCGGCGCTGACCGTAACTCAGTCAGCGCCATCATGAAATCGGCGCTCACTCAATATTTAGTGTAGGACTTACGCGAAAGTTTGGTCTTCACCACAAAGCACACAAAGAACTCGAAGATTTGCATTGGTAAAGCTTTCTTTTATTTGTGAGCTTTGTGTTCTTTGTGGTGAAATATTTTTAATACGCATAATAACAACCGCATGCTCAAGATGGACTTTAATCGCATATATTTTGCGCGTCATTTCGACGAGGAACGAGGAGAAATCTATGCGTAAACTTAATCATCGTGCCGACTTTCCGCATAGACCCCTCGCTTCGCTTCGGGGTGACATGGCAATTTATGTGCTTGGTTTATTCCAGCTTGATCAAGCGATTGGTATAAGTCCTATAGTGATCTTTGCAATCAAACCAAACTATTTAAGCAAGGCATTGGCCTTGGTCGCGGCGTCCTTCAACACAGCGGCGGGGTCTTTGCCACCCAACACGGCTTGTTCGAAGGCGGTCTTGAGCAAGTCGTTCACTTCTTTGGCCTTCGGGGTGTCGGGCATGATGTTCTTCTGGTTAGAGATGATGTTCTTCGCAATCGGGCGCACGCTGTTCTCGATGAACGTGGTCTTCTCAGCAAAGAAGGGGTCATCGTAGCTCTTGGGGGTGGCTGGGTAAATGGGCACAATCTTGGCAAATTCGAGCTGATTGCGTGGGTTTGTGAACCATTGAGCCAACGCCAACGAGGCCTTGGGGAACTTCGTGCCCTTGGCGACGTTGATGAACATCGGGCTGGGCGGATACTTGCCGCTCTTGCCAGCGGCGCCGGGCACGAGCGCAATGTAACCATAGCGACCCGGATTGGCCTCGCGCACGACGCGCACCAATTGCGGGCCTGAAGCCCAGAATGGAATCTTGCCTTGCGCAAATTGATCGAGGCCGACGCGGTCGTTGGCTTCGGTCAACAATTCCTTCACCACGCTGCCAGACTTCACCATATCGGCATAAGTTTGCAGCCACTTCACGCCCTCGGCGTTGTCGAAGGTGTAGGTCTTGCCATCATCGCTCATCACTTTCACATCGCCCTGATAAGCCATCGCGCGCAAAATATTGTTGCCGAGCGCCAAACCGCAGGGTGTGCCGGCCTTCTCGCGCACGGCCTTGCAAAATTCTGGGTAAGCGTTAAAGTCAGTCGGCACTTTGTCGGGGGTGAACCCAGCCTTGCTGATAATATCGGTGCTGACCAAGTTGACGCCAACGCTCTGATACCAAGGCAAGCCATAGCTCTTGCCGCCAACGTTGCGGCTGCCATAAATGTCGGGGAAATACAATTCCTTGAGTGCCGGGGTAAGGGCTGCATCCATGTCCATCAACAAGCCTTTCTCGGCAAATTCGGCAATCCAGTCGCCGCTCAGGTTGGCAACATCGGGTTGCTTGCCCGCCGCAATTTCAGCGCGATATTCATCCAAGAACTTGCCCTGATGGTCTTCCCACTTCACGGTCACTTCGGGATAAGCCTTTTGAAATTCGTCAATCGTCTTCTTGATGTAACCATCGAAGGTGGGCGAGAGGAAGAAGGTCCAGAAGGTGATGGTTGCGCCTTTTTCCACGTCATTAATCACGCGGTCTGGGTTTGGCACGGCGGTGGGAGCCACCACTTTTTCAACCACTTTTTCGACCACTTTCTCAACTGGCTTCTCAACGATCTTTTCGACGACCTTTTCGACTGGCTTCTCGACGATCTTTTCAACCACTTGGGGTTGACATGCGCTCAACACAAGGCTAGAGGCCACCACGAGCGCAGGAGCGAAACTGATTTTGTTCATTTTGATCATTTCTCCTATCTTTTGTTTTGTTTCTAGTTTTGTTATGTAAAAATTTGTCGGTTTTGTTCTTATAAAAGCAAACGGAAGGAAACTCAAGGAAATAAAAAAGCGTAACTCTCTCTAATCAATCACCTCCTCAAGGTTTTACAGCGGCGGTCGAGCGCCCCAACACCAATTGCGCATCCAGCAAACGCTGAATCGGTGCATTCGACACTTCGGGTTCAGCATCAAACGGAAAAGTAATGCCCAGCTTAGCAATACTGTCTCGTGCGGCCACGCGCCGCAACAAGCCCACCAACTGCATCGCGGCTTCGCGCCCTAAGGCTGCCACCGGCTGGCTGATGCGTGTCATGCCAAATGGCGACAACGATGACGATTCGAGGTTGTCGAACCCAATCAATGACACATCTTCGGGCACACGCAGGCCAAGCGCGTGCAACGCACGTTGCGCCCCTTGCGCCATCATATCGCCTGCCACCACAATCGCCGTCGGCATAGACTGCGTCACGGCGTGCTGGGCAAATTGCATCACCGCCGCATAACCCGACTGCTCCGAAAAATCGCCCTCGAACACCAGCCTTTCGTCTTGCGCCACCTGATGTTGCTGCAACGCCAAACGATAGCCACGCAAACGGGCCTCGCCCACCCGCGTATCTAACGGCGGCGTCACCATCGCAATGCGGGTGTGCCCCAACGAAACGAGATAATCAACGGCCATTTGCGCGGCCTTAGCGTTATCCACATCCACAAAATTGACGGCAGGAAAATCAGGATGTTGCCCAATCGAGACGAACGGCAGGCCACTCTGCACCACCATTTGGAGCAATGGGTCACCAATCGGCGGCGACCCCATGATGATGCCATCCAGCCGCTGCCCTTTAAGCACCCGCTGATACAACTGCTTGCGGTCTACCCCATCGCTTTCGATGACCAAGGTCAAATAGTAGTTTTCGCGGTTGCACACCTCGACCACGCCCTGAAAAAACAAGGGGAAGTAAGAATCGCTGAACAAGCGGCTCAGTTGTTGCGGCACAAAAAGCCCAATCGCCTCGCTACGACTGGTGACCAGCGCCCGCGCGGCTTGATTGGGGTGAAAATTATGCTCAGCGATGACACGCAACACCCGCTTGCGCACTTCATCGCTGACATACGGGTGCTCGTTTAATACTCGTGACACCGTCGCCCGACTCACGCCAGCGAGTTCGGCGATCTGGTTGACGGTTTTGTTGCGTGTCTCGTCTTTCATGAATTAACGATGTGAGAGCATTCTCTGAGATCGGTTTCATATATTTTACGACCAAAGTCGTAATTTGTCAAGACAGATTTAAGGGTGAATTAAGGTCGGGCTAAACTGCCAAAATCTCATCAGCAGCGCGGATGCCGGACAAATACGCGCCATGCACGGTGCCGAAATATTTGCGGCTGGTGGCCTCGCCCGCAAAAAACAGCGTCTCGTCCACCGGCTTCGCCAAGTGCTCGCGCATTTCGGGCACTGCGCCAACGGGGTTAAACGAGTATGAACCACCGGCAAAGGGGTCGGCATTCCAACGGGTAATTTGAAAATCGGTCGGGTCGGGGATGTTGCGCCCGAAAATGGTGCGCAGCGTTTGCATGGCGCTGGCAACGATCTTCTCGTCGCTCAATGCTTCAATCGCCCGCCCGGCGTCGGCGGCATTAAAACCAAGCAAAATGGGCAACCCAGTCGGGCGAGCAAAACTCACCCATTCCACCCACTCGCCCGCCTTGGGCGACACATACTCCATCCAGTCGTATTTGCTTTCCCAAAACACCTTCGGGAAGCGCAAATAACATTTGTTCAGCACGCCCATTTTGAGCGCCTCAATGGCCTTTTGTTTTTGGGCGGGCAAGGCTGGCGCAAACGCCACCGCGCCACGTTTGAGCACGCCCAGCGGCAAGGTCAGCAGCACCTTTTCGGCGCGATACGTTTTGCCATCGGTCGTCACCGACGCTTCGCCGCGCTTCCATTCGATGCGCCGCACTTGGGTCTTGGTTTCAATCGGCACATTTTTCGCCAAGTGCGTAGCAATGGCCCCATAGCCTGCCAAAAACAGCTCGTCTTCGCCGTCAAATTCGGCGGAATCGTCATACCAATGGGCCGACAATTCAGCCACGCTGCCGCCATATTCTTGCTCAAGTTTGCCATTTAGCACAAAACTCACCGCCCGTTGTGCGTCGGCGGGTAGTTTTGTCACATTCAGCGCCTTCTCGATCACGGCTTTGACCGATTGGTCGGGGTCTTGTTTTTGGGCTGTGCGCAAGGCTTGGCGAATGGCCTTGTCGTAGCGTTCGATCACGGCCTCTTGCGCGTCGGTCAATGGCTTGCCGTCTGGCCCGTAGCCGATGGCGGCATCGTAGCTGGTGCGGGCCATTTTCGCGCCGATCTGTTTGGCCAGCGCCGTGATCGGGTTGCCTTGCACCCCGTGAATCCACGACGCGCCCAAGTCCATCGGGGCATCGGCCCACTTGTTGCTCGTCCACAGCCGCCCGCCAATGCGGTCTCGCGCCTCTAGCACCAGCACCCGCTCGCCGCGCTGCATCAGTTTTTGCGCCGCCGCCAAACCCGCAATCCCCGCGCCAATGATGATGACATCGGGTGATTGCGTTGAGGTCGGCGCGGCGATGGTTGCATTGCGCACGGCCAGCGTTGGCTGGGGTGATGGGGCCGCCGTTGCTGCGCTGGTCGTAGGCGCGACGGGTAACGGGGTCGCGGTCGAGGGGGCGGCTGGCTTCGGGGTCGGTTCGGGGTCAGTGTTGGCGGCGCAGGCGCTCAGTCCCGCCGCCGCCATGCTAATGAGTTGTAAAAAATGTCGTCGGTGCATAATTTAATCCAAGTTTAACGTCGAGCGATGATAGCGCGTGATGATATTGGGATCAGGCTGCAATGAGGTCACGGCTTCATCCTTGCCCGCATAGTCTAACACCGACAGCACATAGCGGATGCTTTCAAGCCGCGCTTTTTTCTTGTTATTGGCCCGCACAATAATCCAAGGGCTAAACGAGGTGTGCGTCTTGCTAAACATTAGCTCCTTATACTTGGTATACGCATCCCACAATTCTTGGCCTTTGGCATCCACTGGGCTGAGTTTCCACTGTTTAAGTGGATTATCGGCCCGCGAATCGAAGCGCCGTTTTTGTTCCTCTTTCGAGATCGAAAACCAAAATTTGATCAGCGTCACGCCGTCTTCATACAACATATGCTCATATTCGGTCACTTGGCGAATAAAACGATCGTATTGATCGGGTGTGCAAAAGCCATTCACCGGCTCGACCACAGCGCGGTTATACCAACTGCGGTCAAAAAACACAATCTCGCCGCGATTGGGCAATTGGCGGGTGTAGCGCTGAAAATACCACTGCCCCACTTCTTCTTCGGTCGGCTTGGGCAAGGCCACCACCCGCAAAGCGCGGGGGTTCATATGCTCGGTAAAGCGGCGAATGGCCCCACCCTTACCGGCGGCATCGCGGCCCTCGAACAAAATCGCCACGCGGCGCTTTTTGTCTTGCACCCAGCGTTGCAGTTTCACCAATTCGATCTGCAAGCGCTCCAAATCGTTTTCGTAGTTGATCAACTCGACAATTTTTTGCGGGTTAATCTCCTTCGATTGCAGCAAACTAAACAGGTCACGCGGGGACTGCACCCCAACCAAATCGTTGTAGGTGAGGAATGGCTGATCGGGGTTGCTGGGCGGCGTCATGGGCAAAGCCGGTGGCGCTGGGGCGGGCGGCTTGGCGGCTGCCGGTTTGGGCGCGGCTTTTTTGCGGCGCTTGGGCTTGTCGTTGTTTTCGGGTGAGGGGGGAAGTGGGGTTTGGGACATAAACATCCTTGGGGTAAGGCAAGATAAGGCTAACCGTGCAAAAATCACACGTCGGTTACAGCATATTCTGCCTGTATGGATGATTCACCCCTCTGATGGGTAGAATGGCACTGGCTTGTTGGGGAGTAGGCGACACGCGCCTTGCCAGCAATCAAGACAGTGGCAGCGTTTATTTGGCTTACTTGTAAGGCTCGTGCAGGTGTAGATGCTAGATACTGAAACTACATCAAGCTAAGCAGTATCAATAGCCCAAGGTTAATCGGCCTTTTTGCCCGTCAATAGTCAACACACGATTGGCGATTAAATCCATCCCTATCAACCCTTCCACACCGAAATTATCGGGCACAATATTTTGAGCAAGCACTGAAAAGGAGGTCAACACTAAACCCATTGTTTCAAAGCGTTGAATGGGTAATTCATACGCCCTCAACCGCCCACCAATTCCAGACAATATCACCGTTCGTATGCCCATTTGAGCACTGTAACCCAGCGAATCTAAAATTGCAACATCTATGATTGATTGCGATGAACCAGTGTCAAGAATACAGTTCAAGTAACGATCGCCACGTGGGCCAAAAATATGGACTGTTACCCAAATAATACCTTCGGTGAGATCGTAATCACAAGTCCACATCGTTACTAATCGCCGTAAATAGAGACAATCCACGCTTCTTACCCGTCCACAAAATCGCTGCCGACTTCAGATCTCTTTGCTTCTCAAGAACCCGTGCGTGATTTGTATCATGGGCAAACACCACACCGCGACTGATTTCGCCCATATCAGGCCATTCAACCTCAATCAACACCACCCATTGATTAGGGTATTGCTGTTTAATTTCGGACCAAGTTAATAAATTATGCGGCTTTTCCATCATGACTCCCTCTCCAAAGTATAATATCGAACATAAGTTCGCCATGTCAGAGTTCAAAGTTCACTCCCCCTTTCAGCCAATGGGCGACCAACCGACCGCCATTGACGATATGGTCAAAAGCCTGAATGCCGGCAATCGCTACACCACCTTGCTCGGCGCAACGGGAACCGGCAAGACGTTTTCCATCGCCAAGGTCATCGAACGGGTGCAGCGACCGGCGCTGATTATGGCGCACAATAAGACCTTGGCGGCCCAACTTTACGCCGAGTTCAAAGAATTTTTCCCCGACAACGCGGTTGAATATTTCGTCAGTTACTACGATTACTACCAACCCGAAGCCTACGTGCCGCGTCACGATTTGTATATCGAGAAAGAGTCCACCATCAATGACGAACTCGACCGGCTGCGGCTGGCCGCCACCAGTTCGTTGCTCAGTCGGCGCGATGTCATCATTGTGGCCTCGGTGTCGTGCATTTACGGCATCGGCAACCCCGAAGATTATGGGCGCTATGTGGTCAAGCTCAGTCGCGGCGAGGTGCGTCGCCGCGATATTGTGCTGCGTATGCTGATCGCCATTCAATATGAGCGCAACGACATCGCCTTTGCGCGTGGCAAATTTCGCGTGCGCGGCGACACGCTCGACATTTACCCCGCCTATGCCGACACCGCCTATCGGGTCGAGTTTTTTGGCGACGAGGTCGAACGCATCGCCGAGTTTCACCCGGTCACCGGCGAAATCATTGACGATGTGGACAATATCGAGATTTTCCCCGCCAAACACTTCATTACGCCACAAGAAAAGCTGAAAAAAGCCATCGGCGATATCGAAAGTGAACTTGAGGAGCGCATCGCGTGGTTTAAGGCACATGACAAATTGCTAGAGGCCCAACGCATCGAGCAGCGCGTGCGCTACGATGTGGCGATGCTGCGCGAGGTTGGGCACACCACCGGTATCGAAAACTATTCGCGCATCTTAGATGGTCGTCCGACCGGTTTCCCGCCTTTCACGTTGCTCGATTATTTCCCCGACGATTTTGTGTTGGTGGTAGATGAAAGCCACAACAGCCTGCCGCAAATTCGCGGCATGTATGCCGGTGACCAAGCCAGAAAAGGCGTGTTGGTGGATTATGGTTTTCGCTTGCCCAGCGCGATGGACAACCGCCCGCTCAAGTTTGATGAATTTGAGCAACGTTTCCGGCAGGCCGTTTTTGTCAGCGCCACGCCCGGCCCCTTTGAAAAAGAGAAAAGCCAATTGGTGGCCGAGCAAGTCATCCGCCCGACTGGCCTCATTGACCCAGTGATCGAAGTCAAGCCGATCAAAGGCCAAGTGGATGACCTGATCGCGCAAATTCGCGCTACGGTCGCCAAAAAGCAACGGGTGCTGGTGACGACGCTGACCAAACGCATGGCCGAAGACCTGACCAATTATTTGCAAGAAATTAATATCAAGGTGCAATATTTGCACAGCGAAGTCGAGACGGTTGAGCGGGTCGAGATTTTGCGCGACCTGCGTTTGGGCGAATATGACGTGGTGGTCGGCATCAACTTGCTGCGCGAAGGCTTGGACTTGCCCGAAGTGTCGCTGGTGGCGATTTTGGACGCCGACAAAGAAGGCTTTTTGCGCAGCACCACTTCGCTCATCCAAACGGTGGGCCGTGCCGCGCGGCACGTCGAGGGGCGGGCAATTATGTATGCCGACAAAATGACCGATTCGATGAAGAACACGATTGACGAAACCAATCGGCGACGGGCCAAACAAGTGGCCTATAACACGGCGCACAACATCCAGCCAGCTTCGATCAAAAAATCGGTGCGCGACCTGACCGACCGCGTGCGTGCCGATGACGAAGCACAAGCAGATCTACCCGAAGGTGAATATCGCTCGCCCGGGGCCGAGTCTCGCCGCGCTGCCCAAGCCTTGCGCGAAACCGCTGGCAAACGGGTGTCTGATATGCCAAAAGAAGCCGCGCAACAACTCATGGCCGATTTAGAGGCGCAAATGAAGCAAGCCGCCAAAGACCTCGAATTTGAAAAAGCCGCCAGCCTGCGCGACCAAATCATGGAACTGCGGCAACGGGTGCTCGGCGTAGACCCCAATGCTCCGGCATGGGAGCAAGCCCGCAAAGGCATTGAGGTGGATGACAAAGCCTCCGCCTCTGTGCAAAAATCGAAGGGCGAGGTGCAATATAAACCGCGCCGAACGCGACGTTGACGCTTAGAAATCGGGTTTCTGGGAGAAACCCGATTTCTAGGCAGATCAACGCTCAAGGCTGTTCAAAAGTCGTTTCGTCATTCCCTCGAAAGAGGGAATCCATAACCAAGCGGGCATCATTTGATGAAATTGCTATGTTTTGAGCCGACCAAGTTATGGATCTCCGCGTTCGCGGAGATGACGGTTTAGAATGCGGCTGACTTTTGAAC
>JAHBAL020000450.1 GCA_018500105.2 Anaerolineae bacterium | reverse complement strand
GGATCAGATGCGACTCATTTTATCGCCCAGCCAGATATTATTTGGGATGACTATGTACTTGATAGCCAACAACGGGCTGAAAACATGGTGCGTGACGCTGGGTTTATGCAAGATGTATCCAGTTCGGTTTTGGCTTCTGTTAAAGACCTATTTCCAAATTTGCAACCGCCAAGACCTTTGCAAAAAGCAATTGATGCGATTCCAGAAGCACAACTGAGTGAGCCTTGTTTAGCGATTATCGAAGCGCCGACGGGTGAAGGTAAAACCGAAGCGGCGATGCTTTTGGCACATCGTTTGGCACAAACACAGCAAACCGATGAGTTGTATTGTGCTTTACCTACTATGGCGACCAGCAATCAAATGTTTGGTCGAATGCAAACTTATTTGCGTGATCATTTACAACTCAATACTGAGGTTGTTTTGGTGCATGGTCAATCGTTTCTAGTAGAGGATGAATTGCGCATTGAGCCGCTAGATAACGGTGATGGGAAAACCCAAGTTGAAGCAGTTGAATGGTTTAGCTCAAAGAAAAGAGCGTTGCTAGCCCCATTTGGCGTGGGCACAGTTGATCAAAGTGAGTTGGCTGTGCTCAATGTGCGCCATAACATGCTGCGCTTGATTAGCTTGGCAGGTAAAGTCATCATCTTAGACGAGGTTCATGCATATGACACGTATATGAGCACAATTATTGAGCGGTTGTTGCAATGGCTATCTGTGTTGGGATGCAGCGTCGTTTTACTGTCGGCAACTTTGCCACTCAAGCGACGCCTTGCGTTAGCAAATGCGTATGGGGCAGATGCATCAATAATAGGAGAGGGCTACCCAAGTGTGATTATTGCGAAGAAAGGCGAGCCGATTTATTTTGAATCGCCCGATGCTTGGCAGCCCAACCGAGAAATAACGCTAAAAGGACTGGAGATTGGAGGGGCCGGTTTGACCGATGCGGCTGAAAACAATGCTGAATGGTTGATGGGTTTGGTAAAAGAAGGCGGTTGTGCATGTTGGATATGCAATACGGTTGATCGTGCTCAAAAATTATATGCAGCTCTTGACCTTTTAAATGTGCATGGGGATATCACATTAACTTTATTACATGCACGATTTCCTCTTGAACAACGCCAAAAAATTGAGACTGAATTGGCTGATTTATATGGTCGTAATGGCAAGCGACCGGTGCGTGGTATTGTAATTGGTACGCAAGTTTTAGAGCAAAGTCTTGACCTTGATTTTGATGTAATGGTAAGCGATTTGCCACCTATTGATTTGCTATTGCAACGAGCCGGACGATTACATCGTCACGCAAGGGCACGTCCCGACCAGCATAAGACACCTATTTTGTATATCAATACGTCATTGCAACAAGATGCAGATTCTGGGCTGGGGGCCGATGCTTTTATTTATGATGAATTTGTTTTGCGGCAAACATGGCGTGTATTGGCATTGCCAAAACAAGTGTTATTGCCGCGTGATTACCGCCCATTTGTTGAGCAAGTCTATGGCTATACACCAGATCCAAACGATGCTTTGTTTGAGGCATGGGAAAAATTGTGTAAAAAGCAAATTAAAGAAAAGCAGGAGGCTGATTTGCGTTTGTTGCCAAAGCCAGATGCCACCTATTCGTTTGTGGCAGAAGCCTCGCGTTTGACTTTTGAAGAAAATGAAAATAGCGCGGCGTGGATTGTGGCACAAACTCGTTTGGGAGAAGAAAGTTTAAATATTATTCCGATTGAGCTTGTTGATGTGTCACATGGGCAAACTATTTCAGATGCGCCAATGATGATTGTGCTTAACCGAAAAGCGGATTATGACACTGCCCTGAAATTGTTGCGCGGCAATATGCGAATTTCGAATTATGAGGCCATTGCGGGCATTCGTGGGGTCGCAATCGCACGGCCAAGTAAGCTGTTTAACGAAACCGCTTTATTGAAAGGATATACCCCTTTGTTATTAACCAATGGACGGGCTAGTTTCAAAACAAAAAAAGGTGAAATTGTTTTGCATCTGCACCCCAAATTGGGATTAGTGATTGAAAAAGGAGATAACTAAATCAGATAAATATCGTAGGAGATGATGAATGGAAAATCTATTTTCGTTTAATTTATGGCATGAGCCTTGGATTACGTTGGAAAAGCCAGATGGACAGATGGAAGTCTTGGGGCTTGAACAAGCGTTAAAACGGGCGCATGAGTTTCGGGCGATTTATGAGCCGTCACCTTTGGTCATTGTGGGGATACAACGGCTGTTAATTGCGATTGTGCAAGACATTTGTAAGCCACAAATCCCGTCTGATTTGAGGCGGCTATGGTTAGCAGGGCAATTTGATGATGACAAGATTGCTCAGTTTGGGGCTACATTCGCACATCGCTTTGATCTTTTTTCAAAAGATGAGCCGTTTATGCAAAGCGCAGATTTGCCGATGAAGCCGGACAAAGCATCAGAAACCGTTGGGTATCTTGTTGATGAAATGCCATCGGGCACAGCGGTTACCCATTTCAAACATGGTAGTGATGAGATTAAACAACTTTGCCCTGTTTGTGTGGCAAAAGGCATGTTATGTGTTCCGGCATTTGCGTCTTCAGGAGGGCGAGGAATCAAGCCTTCGATCAATGGGGTTCCCCCGATTTATGTTTTTCCTATAGGTAAAACATTGTTTGAATCGCTGTGTCAGTGTGTGCTATTGCCTGCTTTTAAACCAACCATTGCAGAGAAGGAAAATGCTGATACACCGATTTGGAAACGTGAGCCATTAATCGGACGTGGAATCGAAATCACCCAAGTTGGCTATTTGCATAGTTTGACATTTTTAGCACGTCGAATACGTCTACAGCCAGAACGGGTGACACAAGTTTGTTCCCGTTGTGGCGCTCATACTGAAGTTGTTGTTAAAACAATGGTATACGAAATGGGAGAAAGCAGGCCCAAAGAGGCTGCGTTTTGGCAAGACCCCTTTGCTGCATTTCGCAAACAAGAGGCAAAACCACCAATACCAGTGCGGCCTGTTGTCGGTAAGGTTTTATGGCGAGATTTTAATGCCCTTTTTTTGAAAGAGGGGAGCGATACAAATAAGAAAAAATTTTTGATTCGACCAAGTGTGTTAGATCAGTTAGATGTTGAACCTTGGATTGATTTATTTGATCTTGATCATGTGCAATCTTTGCGTTGTGTCGGCATGAGAACAAACATGAAAGCCAAGATTTTTGAATGGCTGGATATCAATTTTGATGTGCCTTTGGCATTGTTGGTTGATAAAAATGGAGGAATTCAGGTTGGGAGAGCAATTGAATGTGCAGAAGAAGGCGCAAGCTATATCTTTGCTATTTTTAAAAAAGAATTTAATGCCTCAGCAAAGAATGGAGAGCGGTTTGAGAAGCTACGCCAAAGAATGCGAGATAAGTATTGGGCAGCCCTCGCCCCATCATTTCGTATATTTATCTTGGCGTTAGGGGCTGCACCAGACCGTGAGACTGAACTATATCGTTGGGTTGATGTGGTTTGTGCTAACGCGCTTGAAGCGTTTGAAAACGCAGCCGAACAAGTCGGTGATGATGCGACTTCGCTTCGACAGCGTGTGCAGGGTGAATTGCGCTGTGCTGCTGAACTAAAGAAGCTACGTAAAAAATATGTGCCAGAGACCGAACAAGAAAAAACAGAAAGGGAGACGAAAAAAGTGAAGCCGAAAAAAAACACAAGGAGTAATAAATAATGAGTGATTATGAACCAAATCCGCAAGTCAAACAATTTTTAGAACGTTTGCGCACCTTGCGCCCCGGCGACCGAGCACAACTAAAGCGAAGCGCTGGGATGAGTTTGAGCGAAGCGACACAGGTAATAGGTTTGTTTTATCGGCTTTTACCCTTAGGGGTAGCTGTCTACAACGAGCCACACTATTTTCTCATCGCTACGCTTTTTCCACTGACAGATGAAGGCGGGCAAGGCAATTTTGGTATAGCGTTACGGCATATTCGCCCCAAGACAAAAAGCAGTGAACGAAACCCTCTTGACCGGCGAGTAGAAATTTTGCTCGATGCGGATGCAACCCAATTTCCATTTCGATTGCGGCAAGCATTGCGCTTGTTGAAATCGAAAGATGTTAAGGTAAATTGGCAATCTCTTGCTGAAGACATTTTAAATTGGGGACATCCCAATCGTTTTGTGCAAAAAAACTGGGCAAAGGCTTACTTTGCTCATTTCGAGTAACTTGGTAAATCGTTTGATACTTAAAAATAAACAGGATAAAACATCATGACAACTAAAAAATTAATTCAAATTCATATTTTGCAAAACTATTCGCCCGCCAACCTAAATCGTGACGATACAGGCTCACCGAAAGATTCAATGTTCGGTGGGGTATTACGTGGGCGCATTAGCAGCCAATGTCTGAAACGAGCGATGCGTAAATCTGTGTTTTTTGAAGATGCATTTCAGACTGAGGGGTTGCTGGCGAACCGGACCCGCCAATTGTATAAATTGCTTGCAGCAGAATTAAATGTTCTGAAGGCAAGTGAAGCCGAAAAAGACGCCATTCTTGCGCGAATTCCAGAAATGGGTAAAAAGGCCAAAGATGGTGGGGAGAGTGTCACAGATGATGCCTCAAGCGATGAGGGTGATGGAACAGCTAATACCTATGAAACGAAGCAATTGATTCATATTGCACCCAACGAGGTTAAACCGATGGCTGATAAATTGCTAACGATGTATCGGCAGGTCGGGGCTGGCAAGTGGGCAAAATATGACATGAAGGAGATTCGCAAAAATTTGGGGAAGAGCTTGCCGCGCTCGGTTGATATTAGTTTGTGGGGGCGTATGACGACAGATGAGGCGTTTGAAGATGTTCATGCGGCGGCTCAAGTGGCACATGCGCTATCCACCAACGTAGTCAAGCAAGACTTTGACTATTACACCGCAGTAGATGATTTATCGGGTGAAACAGGCGCAGGCATGATCGGCGATGTCGAATTTAATAGCTCAACCTATTACAAATACATGAATGTGAACTTTGATAAGTTAGCGTCAAATTTGGGTGGCAGTGATGCAGTGACGGTTGCAGCACGGGCTGTGATGGCAGTGATGGACGCAGCGGTGTTTGCGCAACCAAGTGGCAAACAAAACTCGTTTGCAGCCTATAACTTGCCCGATTTTGTTTTGCTTGAAGTTTGCCCACGTATTTTGCCGGTAAATTATGCCAATGCCTTTTTGCAACCAGCGCGGCCTAAAGATGGCAAGACACTTATGGAAGTTTCGATTGAACAACTAGCGGGACATGTGCTTCAGATGAGCAAACTGTATAGCCTAAAGGCAGAACGTGCCTTCTTGACAACCCAAGCCAATAATAAATTGGGGGATTGGCAGACTAAGGCCACGCTCGAAGATTTGAAAACATGGCTTGGGCAACAACTGGAACAGTAAATATGCCAAATACATTATTTTTGCGTTTGGAAGGGGCGTTGCAGTCATGGGGAGAACGGGCACGCTGGTCTATTCGTGACACGATGCCAGAACCTACTAAATCGGGCGTAATTGGTCTGTTGGCCTGCGCGATGGGGGTGATTGATGATGCAATCGTAAAGGCAATAAGTCAGCAGTTGCGCATGGGGGTGCGATGTGACCGTCCGGGTAGCGTAATTGTGGATTATCACACTGTGGTCGGTGGGGTGATGTCTGCTGAGGGCAAGATAAAGAAGAATGCAACCACCCATGAACCTGAAACTGTTGTTTCTGAACGCAGCTATTTGTGCGATGCTTCTTTTTTAGTTGCATTGCAAGGCCCCAACGACTTAATTACAAGATTGTCAGATGCCGTGCAAAATCCAGTGTGGGCCATTTTCCTTGGGCGCAAGGCTTGTGTGCCGTCACGGCCTGTTTATGAGTGTGAAGGTGATTTTGAGTCGCTTGAATCAGCATTAAAGTCGCTACCTTATCAGCCAAGGCTAGGACGTCAGCCACAAACCCAAGCTGCTGTGCGGTTTGTCATTGAATGCAGCCTGGAACAAGGCGTAATGCGGCGCGATCAAGTTGATCTGTATTCGCATCGCACTTATTTACCACGTTATACCCGTGATGTGCTATGGACGTTGCCAATAACGCTGCCACAGACATCTGAAGCGGTGTAACCCGCTCAATCAATCTTAATAAAATCATGTATCTCTCTCAACTAACCCTAAACCCGCGCAGCCGCCAAGTGCGCAGCGAGCTAGCGCGGCCTTACGAGATGCACCGCACCCTCATGAAAGCATTCCCACAACATTTGCAGCCGATGCAGGCCATAGCATTAGCCGACGATGCCCATGCGGAGCGGGTGCTTTTTAGGCTGGATGTAAACCCCGAGCAAGGTTGGGCGCGTGTGTTGGTGCAATCGCACTTGCAGCCAAATTGGGCAGCCCTTAACCCTGACTATGCGCTGAGTATTGAAGGGCCAAAACCCTTTACCCCCATGTTTGTCGCCAATCAACGCTTGGCTTTTCGGTTGCGTGCTAACCCCACCGTAAAACGCAATGGCAAACGCTGGGGGCTGCAACACGAAAACGAGCAACTTGAATGGCTAAACCGCAAAGCCCATGAAGGTGGCTTTAGTGTATTGCAGGTGAATATCACAAAAGACCAAATGCTAAGCGACACAATACACCGCACAGACAGCCAAAAACACGACCTGAGTTTTCTGTCGGTGCAATTTGATGGGGCGCTGATGGTGTTAGACCCATATCAATTTCATAAAACCCTTGCTGCTGGTATTGGCACAGCCAAAGGCATTGGCTTTGGCTTGCTCTCATTGGCGCGTCTATAAAAAGTAGAAAGTGGAAAGTGGAAAGTGCAAAGTGCAAAGTTAAAAGTCATTTGCTTTCCACTTTCCACTTTCCACTCAACACACAAAAAGATGATTACCAAAATTCAAGATTTACATTTGTTGCCCAAGTTGCGCGATAGCGCTAGTTTTTTATATGCCGAGCATTGCACGGTTGAGCAAAGCAACCACGCGATTGACTTGCATGACAAAAAAGGCGTGACGCATGTGCCGATCTC
>JAHBAL020000083.1 GCA_018500105.2 Anaerolineae bacterium | reverse complement strand
GGTGTAGGCGGCGTATACATAAGCCTCGCCGCCCTGATAGGCGATCTTCAGCCATGTGCCATTGCCCCAAGGTGCGATCACTTGCACAACAGTTCCTGCCGCCAATGTGCCAATAATGCGCGAGGCAGTGCTGGGGTATGCCCGCACATTGAGCGAGGGTGTTGTGACGATGACATTGCCAGCCGCGGTTGGCGCAAATTCAGCGGCGCTAGACGGCGATTCGAGTCCCTTGGCCTCGGCGATGGCGATGGCTTCGGCATAACTAATGGTCTCGGCAGCGGCTTCGCCAGACCATGCGTCGAACGACGCGAGTGAGAGCAGGGATACGGCCAGTGCAACCAGAAAATTGAGGAAGAGCTTCATGTTGTTTCAATGCCTCCAGACGAAAAGGGTTATATTGACACATGGTATGGAAACCACCTAAATGTTTGCCATGCAATGTGTCGTGTGCTTAGATTTATAGTTTAACCCAATATTTGTGACATCAATGAGATAATAATACGAAATTTGATAAAAATACAATTTGATGTTACGCAGAAGAAACTTAGATTCGATTTTTCTTCAAAAGAATAGTAACTTAGACTTTGCTTAGCTTCGCCTTACCTGAACACAACTTAGGACTTACGTGAAAGTTTGATTTTTACCACAAAGCGCACAAAGAACTCAAAAATTTGCATTGGTAAACCTTTCGGCTCATCTCCCGATAAGTTCAAAATTCAAAGTGTCATCCCGAAACCCTTCAACAGGCTCAGGGTAAACTGTGAGGGATCCCCGTTGCCTAAACCAATCTAAGTGTCACACCGGTTTGACAAAACTTGGGCTGGCCTGACGACATTGTTGCCGAATTTAAGATTCAGGGATCCCTCGCTGCGCATCGGGATGACGACTTCCATCTTTTCTGTTATCACAAGACGCTCTAAACGTGAACTGGCACGCTTGAACTTATTTGGGGATGAGCCAAACTTTCTTTTCTTTGTGATCTTTGTGTTATTTGTGGTGAAATATTTTTAATGCGCGTAAGTCTTAAACTTAGAAAAACAGCCAAAATCTTAATTTTGATTTGTGCGGATATAAATGGCTTTCATCGCCAAAATGCGCGTAATTGCGTCATCCAATCGCGCAATGGGCAATTCGCCATGTTCGACGCGGCGCACAATTTCGGCGTGCATTTCGCTTGCGATCTCAAATGTGGTGTTTGACAACACCACATCTGCGCCAGCGGCGACGGCTTCGGCAGCCGCCACCTTGGGCGGGAAACCAGCAGCGGTCAGCGCCTTCATCTCAATGGAATCGGTAAAAACGAGGCCAGAAAAGCCCAATTCACCGCGCAACAGGTCATGCAATACGTTGCGGGATAGGGTTGCCGGACGCGCGGGATCAATCGCATCGAACAAAATATGGGCACTCATGATGCCGCTGATGCCAGCCGCAATGGCGGCCCGAAAGGGCACAAGCTCGATGGCATCGAGCCGCGCACGGGCGTGGGGAATGTGAGGCAAGGCGAAATGGGAATCGGTGCTGGTGTCGCCATGCCCGGGGAAGTGCTTGCCCACCGCCATGATGCCAGCTTGTTGCAGCGCCGTGCCATAGGCCACCCCAAATTGGCTTGCAATGACGGGGTTGCTCGAATAAGACCGCGCCCCAATGACTGGATTGGCGGGGTTATTGTTGACATCTAAATCGGGCGCAAAATTGATATTGATGCCAGCCGCGTGTAGCTCGGCGGCCTGAATTTGGGCGTTGCGAATGGAAACTTGGACATCGCCGGTTGCAGCCACCGCCTGCGCTGATGGAAATTCGGTGAACCCTTTTGCCGCTCGCAGGCGCGTTACCCGCCCGCCTTCTTGATCAATACCAATAAACAAAGGTGGTAATCCTGCCGCCTGCGCCGCTGCTTGCAAATCGTCAGTCAATTGGCGCAATTGGCGTGGCGATTCAACATTGTGCTCAAACAAGACAATGCCGCCAATGCAAAGCTGGTTGATGGCATTTTTTAACGGGTCCGAAACCTGTGTGTCTTTAAAACTAATGAATAAGGTTTGGCCTGCTTTTTGGCGCAGCGACCAAGCAGAGGGATTTATTTTCATATGACCTATCCTATCGTACTTGTTTACTTGTTTTGCCGTTTAAGTTTAATAACAATATCAGCATATAATTGTTTGTCTGTTGCGTTGATAACATCACCTTCTTTCGATGTATTTTGGGTGGAGTTTGGATATCTTTGCATCCTTTATGATAGCGTATAAGCGATAATATGACTAAAGGCATGCACGATGGTGTGACGATAGCGTGACGATGCGAAATTGATATGAAGGGGATATACGAACAACCCAACTCAGCACTCGCCCTTGGTCGAATCTCGGCAAGGTTAAACGCACAGTTAGATTTACAAACTGTGTTGCATACGGTTTGCGAAGAAAGCGCATTGGCTATGGATGCAGATATGTCATCGGTTCGCCTGCATGACCCTGCAACCAACACATTGCCGGTGGTGGCACAATTTGGCATTGATCAAGAATTATCGGATCAACGGGCCAACAGCAGCGCTCAAGTTTTTGAGGCGCTGATGAATAATCAAAACGGCACGGTGCTGGTTATTCCCGATGTGCAAAAGACCGATATGCATGTGGATAGCGACTTTTATAAGCGCCTCAATATTCGCAGCATGATGATCGCCGGAATGTGGCGTTACAACGAGTTAATTGGCATTTTGACGATTGCCAATACCGATCAACCGCACAATTATTCTAAAGACGAAGAATTGCTGCTCGCCAATATTGCCGAGCAATCGGCGCAGGCCATTTCAAACGCCAACTTATACGAAACCGCCCAGCGCCGCGCCCAAGAGCTGCAATTGCTCGACAAGGTGCGCGTAGCGGTTGTCCGTGAGCTTGACCTCGACGCAATTATTCGCACCGTCGGCGAAGCTACCGCCCAAGCCTTTGGTTACAATTTGGTGTGTACCTATAAGGTTGACGGCGACGAGTTGGATTTGATGCACCAAGTTGGCTGGAAAGTGCCGCTCTTGCGCATTCCGATCGGATCGGGCATCATGGGCCGTGTGGCCCGCACCCGCCAGCCCGCCTTTGTGCAAGATGTCACCCGCGACCCAGATTTGGTCAACCCCGCCCCGGGCGCGGTGTCCGAGATTTGTGTGCCGTTGGTTGATCACGGCAAAACCTTCGGCGTGCTCAATATTGAGAGCGATCGCCGCCTCACCCGTGACGATTTTGACCTGATTAAGGCCGTAGGCGAAGAAGTCAATATTGCGATCGGTCGAGCGCGGTTATATGAAGAAGCCAAAAACCAGCGCGACTTTGCCTTGACCGTGATGGGCGCAATGGGTGAAGGGTTGGCTGTGTTAGATGCAGATTATCGCTTCACTTACGTTAACGCGACTTTGGCACATATGATGGCGGTCGAACCCGAAGATTGGGTCATTCACAAGACTGATCACGAGTTATTTGAGGGCGTAACCCATGAATTGGCCGTTTTGCACAGACGGGTGCGCAATGGAGCGCAATATCGCTGCGAATTGCGGCGCACACGTCCCGATGGCATTATTTTGCCCATTCGCGTTACCGCCACGCCGCGCTTTGTCAATGATGTCTTTGCTGGCTATATCGCCGTTGTCACCGATCTGACCGACGAGGCGCGTATTCGTGAGGCCGCGATGATTGCGCGTGACCAAGCCTTGACCGCCGCCAAATTGCGGGCCGAGTTTATTGCGCGGCTGAGCCACGAGTTGCGCACCCCGATGAATGGTATTTTGGGCATGGCTGAGCTATTGTCGGATTCGGGGCTAAACCCAGAGCAACGCGAAATGGCCGAAACCGTGTATGAATGCGGTCAATCGCTGATGTATCTCATCAACGACTTGCTCGATTTCTCGAAGATCGAAGCCGGTAAGATGCAGCTCGATATTGCCCATTTTGAAATTAATTCGGTTGTCACCGCCCTGAATAAGCTGTTTTTGCCCAAAATGCAAGGCAAAGGGCTTTATTTTAAGATTAAACTCGACCCGAAATTGCCGCGTTTTGTTTTGGGCGATGCCAATCGCTTGCGCCAAATTCTCACCAATTTGATCGGCAATGCCATCAAGTTTACCGAAGAAGGCGGGGTGACCTTGCGTATTACCCCAATCGAAGGCGAGACATTGACCCCAGTCAACGGCGTAAAACCCTATTACGACACCATTCCGGCCCAAACCACCACGCCGGTTTGGATGCGATTCGAGGTAGCCGATACCGGGATTGGGTTGAGCGAACAAATGCGAACGCACTTGTTCCAGCCTTTCACGCAAGGCGATATGACCATTACGCGGCGCTTCGGCGGCACGGGGTTGGGGCTTGCCATCTGCAAAAACTTGGTTGGGTTAATGAATGGCGATATTGATGTGAAGAGCATCGAAGGCAAAGGCTCAACTTTCTGGTTTACCGCGCAATTTGGGGCAAGCGATGTTGATTTGCACTGATAAACACTTTGAAAATGATTAGAAGTCGGCGTAGGGCGGATTCATATTTTCAACCAAAGACCGATGAAGACGTGTGGCTATATGCTACAATCACTATTGGGTCGCCACGATAAGTAGCTTAAATCGTACCAGTGGTGACAAAAAAAACAGATATTTGTGATTGAGTGTCCACCCATGTCAGATCCACTTGCCAATAAAAGCATTTTGGTTGTAGAAGATAACATTGCCAATCAGAAGGTGGTCATGTTGCAATTGCGCACATTAGGGTTTCGTGCGAAGGCCGTTGCAAATGGTCGTGAAGCGGTGCAAGAAATGATGCACGCGCGAGATCAATATGGCCTTGTGTTGATGGATTGCCATATGCCCATTATGGATGGCTATGCCGCCACCCAGCACATCCGCCAACTCGAAGATGAGTATTATCAGGTCTTGCCCATTGTCGCCATGACGGCGACGGCGATGGACGGTGACCGCGAATTGTGTTTGGCCGCAGGTATGAATGACTATATGCGCAAGCCGGTTAGCCTTGATATGCTGCGCGAAATGTTGCATAAATGGATTCCGGTTAATTCTTCTGCCCAGTAAATTTTATTAAACCAATAAAACAGGCCGCCTTAATCATTAAGGCGGCCTGTTTTATTTACTTATGGGTAAAACAAGTTTTTGCCGAACTCAAACCTCCGAGGTCTTTAAGACTTCGGAGGTTTGAGTTCGGCAGGATGTCTTTCACAGCAACGATTCGAGTCGCTCGACAAAGC
The DNA here is from genome assembly GCA_018500105.2 of Anaerolineae bacterium. GTDB lineage: Bacteria > Chloroflexota > Anaerolineae > J036 > Brachytrichaceae > AQU-03. Next base: position 2,156 of record JAHBAL020000083.1, on the reverse strand, counting down.
CAGCCAAAACGCCGAATGCGGCATCCATTGGGGCCGAGGTGCTCATGTCAATACCGGCGAGTTTGAGCGCATCGAGTGGGTCCATTGCGCCGCCGGCCTTGAGGAAGGTGAGATAGTTTTGCACGGCCTGCGCACGCTCGGCGCTGGCGGCGGGGATGGCCAAAATGTTGGCGGCCAAGGCATTGGCCGCGGCGATGCCAGAGGCGTATTGAAAGACGTAAAAATCAGAATACAGGTGGTTAAATTGTGACCACGTGATGCCCTCACGCGCCACGTCCATATCCCACGAATCGCCATAACCGGCGGCAAACAATCCCGCCAATTTCGCGCCCATCGCGTCGGCCATTAGCGCCTTGCGTTGCTCAATTTGCTGGTGCGCCCAGTGTTCCCATTGCGACAAAATGGGCATAAGGAACAAATAGCGATGGAAATTGCGCATGGCCTCTTCGATGAGGGATATTTGGAAATTGCGGTTGTCGCGCATTTCGGGCAGGTCTTGCAAATAGGCCCGCACCATAGCCTGATTAAAATTCGAGGCGACTTCGGCGGCAAACAAGGTGTAGCGGTGCAGCAAAAATGGCTGTGTTTGCTTCGAGAGGGTGCTGTGCATCGAATGCCCTAGCTCGTGTGCCAAAGTGCTCATGCTCATCAAGCCGTTGTTGGCGTGGTAGCTCATCAAAATATAGCTTTTGCTGCCATATGTGCCGCTCGAATACGCGCCTTGACGCTTGCCGCGATTGGGGTATTTGTCAACCCAGCGTTCGTGCGTCAGCCCAGCGCGGGCCACATTCACATAATCTTCGCCCAGCGGGGCCATGCCATCGCAAATCCATGTCACTGCTTGGTCATAGGTCACGGTCAGGTCGTCGCACAGCGGCGCAAAAATGTCGCAGGCTTGCATTTTGTCGAGCTTGAGCGCACGGCGACGCAGATCCCAATAGCGGTGCCAAATGGGCAAATGCCGATTACAGGCATCAATCACATTGTTATATACCGACATGGGCACGTTGTTTGGATAAAGCGACATGCTGAGCGAATCGGCATAACGGCGGGCGCGGGCAATAAACACGGTTTTTTGCACTTTGCCGGTGTAAATGGCCGCCGAGGTGTTTTTGATGCTCAAAAAGGCGTCGGCGTATTGGTTAAAGGCGCTGCTGCGCAATTGTCGGTCACTGCTTTGCAATAGCTCGTTAATATTGCCTTGCCCAATTTCCACTTTTACACCGTTGCTATCGGTGGCATAGCCAAATTTCAGATCGCTATTTGCCAAAACTGTGTAGGCTGTGCCGGGTGCGTTAAATGGCTCATTGGCTTGGGCCAACAATTCTTCGACCTCAGATGAGCGCACATGGGCTTTTTGGCGCAACAAGTTGTTGAAATAATAGGCATATCGCGTGAGTTCGGGTCGCTGGGCGGTCAATTCAGCCAGCCGCGCTGCGTCGAGCGCCAACAATTCTGGCTCGGCGAAGGCGATGCTGGCCCGCAAACGCACCGCCAACCCCATGCCGCGTGCCTTAATGGCAGCATTTGCCTGATTTCCCGTGTCGCCATCCGACAATAAATTGCCATACACCATGAGGCGGCTGACCATTGGCACAATGTTTTCGACTTCGTTAATCCAGTTAAGCAACGTATCGGCATCTTGTCCCAATTTGCCTTTATAGGCGATTAATTTCGGTAATTCGGCTTCGGCGGCTTGGTAGCTGGCTTCCCAATCGGGTAGGGTGGGGAATAGGCTGCTCAGATCCCATGTATCTTGTGCGTGAATTTCATCGCGGCTGGGCAAAGTGGTGGTGCTCATGATTTCGGTGTGGTCATTTTACCCCTGTCGCCAGCAAATAATGTGACAAAATACCTCAATTTGTTCATCGAATCATCATGCCAACTCAGTATAATTTTGGTCGCGCATGAAAACCCGATTGATGAAGCAAACCCTTGCCGCACTGGCGATTGCTGCCGCGATGTTAAGCAGCCGCGCCCACGCTCAGCCAATGCCCGATGCCGTTTATGCCGAACCAGAGCAGCAATCAAAAGCTATTTTTGGGCTGCCCTTCGCCGTTCCGCCCGGCCCAAGCACATGGCTGATGGGGCAATCGTATGGCAATACCGTTGGCGCGTATTACCGTCGGGTGGATTGGTATGGCGCTGGGCAGGGC
>JAHBAL020000077.1 GCA_018500105.2 Anaerolineae bacterium | reverse complement strand
CAATCACCCGACTTGCCGCCGCCCAGCCCCACCCCAAGTAAATAAATTATGGATTTACAAAGCACTTTGTTGAGTGCACTTTCAGAATATGGTTTGATCGCCGTATTTGTCAGCGTGCTCATTTCCTCGTTTGGGTTGCCCTTGCCAACCAGTTTTTTGCTATTGGTGGTAGGCGGTTTTGTCGCCAGCGGCGATTTAGATTTTGTGTCTGTCATGCTCGCGGCTACCCTTGGCTCGATTGTTGGTGATCATCTGGGCTATGGGTTGGGGCGGCTGGGTGGTGAACGGGTGCTAGACAAGTTGGCCCGATTGCTCAAGGCGGGGTCGGCTATTCAAAAGGCCCAAGATTCGATGCAAAAATGGGGCGGTTTTAGCGTCTTTCTCAGCCGCTGGCTCATCACCGCCATCGGGCCATATATCAATTTCATCAGCGGCATCACCAACTATCGGCTGTTCAAATTTTCATTTTGGGATGTGGTGGGCGAGACGTTGTGGGTGGGGGCCTATGTTGGCCTCGGCATGGTGTTTAGCGACCGCATCGCCGAGGTGAGCGATGCGCTGGGCGATTTGGTCTGGGTGATTGCGGCAGGTGTGGTGTTTATTGTGCTGCTGCGCAAGCTGATCATGAGCTTTCGCAAGCCAGGCGCAAGAAACGCATAAAGGTGCGCGGCTGGTTTGATCTACGCACGAGGCTATGCTTGAGAAGGGGTAGTGAAATCGGCAATGCGCAATTTTACCCGTATGGGGTATAGATACTTAGATTTACAGCTTTAATATATCACTTAGCATTTTGTCTAATCTATTGACCATAGCGTCTTTTACGCCGCATCTCGATACCACGTTTAGCATCGCCTTGTCGAATGGCGAGCTATTGGCCTTGCGTTTAATTGAAATCACCTCGCTTGGACAAGGCAGCCATGGCAGCCGCACCCCTTTTTCGCTGATCTTTTGTCATCCAAACTTGCCGCGCAATGCCCATTTGCCGCAACAGACCTATCACCTGCACCATGCGGCACTCGGCACATTGACCCTATTTTTAGTGCCACTGGGGCCAGACCAAGTTGGTATGCGTTATCAGGCTATTTTTACATAGCTTGTAAAAACTTAGGCTGACAAGCCATTCGCAACATTTCAACCACAAAAAGCACGAAACACACGAAAGAGAATTTTATTTTAGTGTAGTTCGTGTCTTTTGTGGTTTAGCAAGCCCAGCAACTAAGTTTTTATCATAGCGCAAAAGAAAAGTTAACCGCCTCTGCCCTTACCGCCCGCGCACCAACGCAAAATACAGCCGTATCGGCACAGTCACGCGCTGCGCTTGCAGCAAATGAACCACGCCATCGGCCCCCACACCGCGCACGGTGTAATCATAGGTGCGTCCGGCCAGCACATCGCTGTCAATCACCTCATAGCTAGCGCGTCCATCCACCTCTTTGGGCGTGATATTGCGGATGGACGGCCCACCACGTAGCGATGCGGCAGGCGCACCCACCGGCTCACGCACCAACTCGTAACGCACGATATCTTTCACATCCTCGGTGGCCCAGCGCAACACACACACGCCCTCGGCGCGGCAAGCCACAAATGAACCAAAGCCGCTGCCCAGCCGCACCCCGCTATCACCCTGACCCGCACCCGTTGGTGACACCACGATGATATTTTGCACCGTGTTATTGCCGGGCATGTCTACAATGCGCGTATCCAGCCCAATCGCCTGCGCTGTCACGACAAAGCGCCCGACTTGCGGCGCGCGCACCCGCAACGTCACTATTACAGGCCGGTCTTGCGTCACGATGCCCAACTGGCATTCCAACCGCCCCGATTCTGCGATAAAGTCACACTTCCCGCCGGGTGGCTCCAATTTCACTGAATCAAACATCAGACCATCGGGCAGCCCTAAATAAAACCTGAGCAAACTTAAAAGTTGCGAAAAAGAAAACTTTTTTCAAAAAATTTAAGCTAACCCCGCGTTTAAGTATCTGCATTGTCAATATCCCTCGCAAAGATGCTTTGCGGGATAACACAAGCCATTGCCCATGCCGACACCAAGTCTTTCATGACATCAGCAACGATGTATCTCCCCATTTTTTGCAGCAAAAACGATATTTGCCAAGACACACGACCAGCCTAAAGCTATATTCGCGCTGAGAGTCGTTGTAATCAGGGTGAAATCTAATCTATTTCTCGGCAAACTCGAAGCATGTCTGCGTCAAAAATCGGTGCAATCATGAATGTCTCCTAGATAGTCCCCCTATATATTTAGCGTATCGAGTGTTATTTTCAATGATCAAACACACGGCAATCTCAAGTTATCCATAAAAATATTATCAAACTCAAGGAATCTATCATGAACAAAATTAAACGCATTCTCTCCGCAATGATGTTGTCGAGCGCCCTGTTTGGCGCTGCAATTGCAGCCCCACTCGCCACCCCCCACATTGTGATGGCCGACGAAAACGACGGCAGTGCCGACGATGTCATTCGCATCATTTTGATTGACGTTAGCGAGGAAGAATGTCAAAAAGACCCAGATGCCTGTTTCCCACCGCCCAGTGTGAGCT
>JAHBAL020000319.1 GCA_018500105.2 Anaerolineae bacterium | reverse complement strand
GCACAAAGAACTCAAAGATTTGCATTGGTAAACCTTTCTTTTCTTTGTGATCTTTGTGTTCTTTGTGGCGAAATATTTTTAATGCGCGTAAGTCCTAAGTTGATTGGTGATTGGGTGGTTTGGTGGATAATTGCTTAAATTTTGATTAATTTGTGACCCAGCCAGCCGATCAGCGTATACAACGCGAGGGCGAGGCCAATGACGGTGAGCACGCCCACAAAAACCAGCGCGGTGTCATACAAATTGTTGCCTTGTTGGATCATGAAACCCAGCCCACGACTGGCGCTGGTAAATTCGGCGGCGATGGCCCCGATCATTGACAGCGTGCCACCTACCCGCAAACCGCCAATCAGCGTCGGCAACGCGGCGGGCAATTCGAGCTTGGTCAGCATTTGCCAGCGGCTCGCCCGATACACGCGAAACAAGTCATGCAACGCCGGTGGCACATTGCGGATACCAACGGCGACATTGATCAAAATGGGGAAAAACACGACCAAGGTGCAAAGCAATACTTTGGCCTCGATGCCATTGCCAAACCAAATGAAAATAAGCGGCGCAACTGCGATAAAAGGAATCCCCTGCGAGGCCACCACAATCGGCGACAACAAGCGATCCACCCATTCCGATTTTGCGGTGGCATAGCCCAGCACCAGCGCAAGCAAAGAACCACACACCAAACCCGCTACCGCCTCGGTCAGCGTCGCAGTGGTGTGATAAAACCAAGTGCCATCTTGCAGCCGATCTACAAAGCGCTCGACGACTAAGACCGGCGAGGGCAAAATAAACGGCGGATAGCTCAGGCTGACCCAATGCCACAACGCAAAAATGGCAACAAAGCTGAGCAAAGGCATGAGCCGCCGTGACAACGGCAAATCTGTTTTAGGTTGTATTGTGTTGAAATTTAGTTTTGCAAGCATAAAAAACACCCCGAAATCTGGGCTTTCGGGGTGTTTTGATCTCGACCACGCACAGCACAACATACACAGTGCCGATGCGGCCCATAACGAGCCGCCAGCCCTGCGCGTTGCACGCCAACATGCTACGCCAAGCAATGCTAAGACGGTCTCGCCCTAGCATCATCAATGACGCAACACGTTTGACGCATTGCGTTAATCATCGCCTTCTTTATATCCAGACTATACGGTCGGCACCAGAGTTTCACTGGTTCCTGCGTGCCTTTCAACACGCTCGTGGGCTATACCACCGATCGGGAATTTCACCCTGCCCCGAAGGCCACTATTTAGTTGATATTAGTAGATAGTAGATAGTTATAGTGGATAGTAATGGTGAATTGACTATCCACTATCACTATCTACTATCAACTTCTCTTTAGAGCCTAATTTTAACGTCATTTCCATCCACCACACATTCGTAAATGGGGATGGGGCCAGCCGCCGGAAAGGTGGCTTTGCCAGTTGTCAGGTCGAATTTGGCGGCATGACGCGGGCAAAGCACACAATTGCCGACAATTTGGCCTTCGTTGAGCGGGCCGTCGTCGTGTGTGCAAACATCGCCAAACGCCCGAACTTTGCCATTAAGCAAGACCAACGCAATGGGTGTCTCGTTCACATCCAATGCGACTATTTTGCCTTCTTGCAAATCACTTAATTTTGCTACTGTAATCATTGTTTTAATTACGAATGATGAATGATGAATGATGAATTTTTGGATATGTCAAAAATTTTGCCTTTTTTATTCATAACTCATAACTCATAATTCATAATTCACTTCTCGATCGGCAAACCAACGCCGTTGCCCCATTCGGTCCAGCTACCGTCGTAGTTTTTTACGCTGGGGTAGCCGAGCAAATAGGTGAGCACAAACCACGTATGTGAGCTACGCTCGCCAATGCGACAGTAGGCGATGATGTCTTTGTCAGACGTGACGCCCTTGCCCGCATATAAAGCGGTCAGTTCTTCGTGTGACTTAAACGTGCCGTCTTCGCGCACCGCCTGCGCCCAAGGGATGCTTTGTGCGCCCGGAATGTGCCCGCCTCGCAACGCGCCCTCGTTCGGGTAATCGGGCATGTGCATGCGCTCGCCGGTATATTCTTGCGGGCTACGCACATCTACCAATGTGCCTTTGGCACGCACATGGCTGAGCACTTGGTCGCGGAATGCCCGAACCTTGCTGTCATCACGCTCAGGCGCAACGTAATTGGTGGCGGTGTAAGTGGGCACTTGGCGCGTCACTTCGCGCTTTTCATCCACCCACTTCTTGCGGCCACCGTTCAACATTTTGGCATTGCTGTGCCCAAACAATTGAAACACCCAAAAGGCATAGCATGCCCACCAGTTATTTTTGTCGCCATAAAAAATGACGGTGGTGTCATTATCAATGCCGTTGGCGTTCATCAGCGCAGTAAAACGCGCCGCATCAAGATAATCGCGGGTGAGCGGGTCATTGAGGTCGGCCACCCAATCAATGTTCACCGCGCCCGGAATGTGGCCGGTTGAATAAAGCAAGGGGTCCTCGTTCGACTCGATAATGCGAATATTGGGGTCATTTAAGTGGGCGGCAAGCCAGTCGGTGCTCACCAACGCATCAGGATTTGCATAGGGTTGATTGTTCATAAGAAATTGTCAGCTCAAGTTCTTCAAAATATCTGTTAAAAATCGAGTATAACAGTTGACAATCTAAGCAACTCATGTAAAATTCATACTGGTCAAGAAACGCAGTGACTTGACAAAACAAACTAAGTTCCAAACAAATTATCTAAGGAGAAGAACAAGCGAATGAATAACAAGTATCTCGCATTTACCGCAGCAACAGCCGTTGTATTGGCTGCCTGTGGCGGCGCCCCG
>JAHBAL020000360.1 GCA_018500105.2 Anaerolineae bacterium | reverse complement strand
GCAAGCCGCCGCCAAAGATTTGGCGAAATTGATCCCCGCCGAAGCACAAATTTTTGTCACCGCCGAGGCCAAGAGCATCCCACTGGCCCACGCGCTGGCGGTTGAGGTTGGGCTGCTGCGCAATGCCAGCATGCCCTATGTCGTGTTGCGCAAAACCTACAAACCCTATATGGGCGATGCGCTGTCTGCCGAAACTTTGTCAATTACCACCGGCAAGCCGCAAACGCTGTATTTGGATGCCAAAGACCGCGAATTAATTTTGGGCAAAAAAGTCATTGTGTTGGATGACGTCATCAGCACCGGCAGCACGTTGCAAGGAATGCGGCTGATTTTGCAAAAAGCCAACGCCGAAGTGATCGGCGACGCCGCCATTTTGACTGAGGGCGACCGCGCCAAATGGTCGCACATCATCGCGCTCGGCCACTTGCCGGTGTTTGTAGATTAGACTTTGGTTGTCTCACAAAACACCTCAGCGCTCGTCGGTTTGCAACAAGAAAATCTCTCGCAAAAGCGCAAAAGCGCAAAAATTTTTCTTTGCGCTTTTGCGCTTTTGCGAGAAATCTTTCTAACAAGGCGAATGATCTAATACCAATCGCATGCTCAAGATGGACTTTAATCGCATATAGTTTGCGCGTCATTCCGAATACATAGACGCAGGGTAGGGGGCGGCGTCCAGCGAGGGGAGAAACTTATTGTCTCAATGGGTCATCCCGACGCGCAGCGAGGGATCCCCGAAGATTAAATCCAGCAAATACGTTGTCAGGTCAGCCAAAGTTTTGCCAAGCCAGTGTGACGTTTGTATGGGTTGAGGCGATAGGGATCCCTCACAGTTTACCCTGAGTCTGTTGAAGGGTATCGGGATGACGCATCAAATATACGCATATATCTAAGTTTCTGAGCACCCTTCGACAAGCTCAGGGTAAACTACGCGGAGGAATCTTTGCGGAAATATGCATCGGTGATGCCATCATCGGGCCGATTTTCTGCAAAGACCCCTCGCTGCGCTTCGGGGTGACGTGGCAATTTATGTGCTTGATTTATTCCATTTTGACTCAGAAGTTGGTGTAAGACCGCCGAGGTGTTTTTTATGGTCATAACAAATGACAGGCCCGATTCAGGCGTTTAATCCTTTTGTGTGTCAGTTACACTATTTAGATGGACGCACTAAAAAATCGTATTTTGCGCGATGGCCGCAATCTTGGCAATGGCATTCTTAAGGTTGACGGGTTTATCAATCACCAAGTTGACCCCGTATTAATGCGAGCCTGTGGCGAAGCGCTGGCTCGCCGATTTGCCAACGTGGACGCGCAAAAAATTTTGACGGCTGAAATTTCGGGTATTGCGCCTGCGGTCATGACGGGCGCATTTTTGGGGCTGCCAGTGGTGTATGCCCGCAAAAAGAAGCCCATCACCATGCCGTCAAAGGTCTATCATACCCAAGCGCCATCGCACACCAAAGGCGTGATGGTTGACTTGATCGTGTCATCCGAGTTTATTCGCCCAAACGACCGTGTGCTCATCATTGATGACTTTTTGGCAACTGGGCTGACCACCGAAGGGCTAGTGCGTTTGGTGCAACAAGCCGAGGCCCATTTGGTCGGCATCGGGGCGCTGGTCGAAAAGCAATTTGAGGGCGGGCGTGCCTTGCTCGAAAAATACGGCGTGCCGATTGAGACCTTGGCCAGCATCACCAGTATGGACGACGGCGCAATTGTGTTTTGAGGCGAAGGAAAAGCAGATTATGCCTGCTTTTCCTTCAGCACATCTTTCATTTTCACACCAATGCGCCACGCTGCCGAGCCAAGCGAATGGCTGACCACTGGCCCCAAACTGAGCAAAAGAACAATCATAACCAGCGCAATAGGCCATACCTGCGACAAAGTCGCGGCGGCAGCAATGAGCAGAAGCGCAACGCCGAAGGTGCTGACCATGCCCAGCGCGTGCAGCCGTGTATACACATCGGGCAAGCGATAATTGCCGATCACGCCGACGACCGAAAAGGCCGTGCCGATCACGACGGCGATAATGGCGATGAGTTCGAAGATCGTATCCATAAAATTTGTCTTATTGCGAGATTTTTATTTTGCCGAAACCGCGATATAGCGTGATAGCGCAACGGTCCCGATGAAGCCCAAGATGGCGAGGCTAAGCGCCAACTCGATAAAAATATGGTCTTTCAGCAACATTGCCATAAGGATAAGCACACCCAACACCAGCGTGCCGATGACATCGGCAGAGGTCAGCCGGTCTACGATATTGTCGCCACGCCACACCCGCCATACACATGCCACAATTAGGCCAAGGTGAATGGCCAAAGCCAGCCACAAAATGCTGTTTAATAGGTTGCTCATAGAAAAATCTTCTCCAACATGGCGCGGCGGCGGGCTTGGGCCGCCTCGGCGCTGGCCCCGCTCGACACCGCATCTAGGCAATGCACCCACATTTGCCCATAAGTTTTGCCGGTCTGCGCCATTGCTTCGTCATCGAGTCCAAATTCGATCACTTGCTCACCCGGCGTCACTGTGATGCCATGCGCACTAAGTGCAATCACATTTTCGTTTTGGCTGCCGCTATTCACCACAATTAGCCCCGGGCGAATGGGGAGTTTAGGATCAACAATCATTTTGGTCACCGTGATGCCACTATTAATGATATCGAGGACGAGCGCCACCGCATAACGCATTGCCCACCACAGTTTGCGCCCGGCCACACTCGGCAGTTGGGCAATGGTGTAAGTGCGCCCATCGGATGAGCCGCTCAGCCACACGGCTGCGCCCGCCAGCAACCCCGCCAGCACCCAATTGCTCAGCGCCAAATTGCTTGTCAGCGCCAAATACAACCCAGCGCATAAGATGAATTTTGCTAGTTTTGTCATTTTGAGTTAAGAGTTGAGAGTTAAGAGTTGAGAGTTAAGAGTGTTTTCTCTCAACTCTCAACTCTTAACTCTCAACTTTAGCGATATACCCACGCTCCCGCCTGCATGGCAATATTGACGAGCGGGTCGCCGAAGATGCCGAGTGCGAGACAGGTTAGCACTAAAATCGTCGGGGCCAAGAGCGCGTCGCCGCCGCTTTTGGCTTTCGTTTTGGCTTCGGGCGGCACAAACCACACCCATTGAAAGGTGCGCATGGTGTAAACCAGCGTCAGCATACTGGCAACGCCAATTGTCGCCAAGATGCCCCATTGCGCCTGCTCGATGCCCAACCGAAAGACCAGCATTTTGCTGATGAAGCCATTCAGCGGCGGCAACCCCGCCAGCGCCATGCTGCCGAGGAAAAACAACACGCCCGCATAAGGCAACGACTTGCCCAGACCTTTGATCACCTCAAACGACGCGCTTTTGACCGGAGCCTTGCTCGCCAAATAACCCGACAGCATCAGCATGGCGCTCTTGACCAGCGCATGATTGACCATAAACACGATGGCGGCGGCGATGCCCAGCGGCCCGCCCCAACCAATTGACACCAGCATAAAACCGATTTGTGCCAAGGTGCTATAAGCGAACATGCGTTTGGCGTGATGCGTGCCGTAGGCGCTGAACCCGCCATAGATCACGCCGATGGCGCCGATCACGATAAGCACTTGTTGCAATTGCGGGGCAAAGGGTGCAAACAAATGCGTGGTCATGCGGATGAAACCATACACGCCAGACTTGACCACCACACTGCTCAGCATGGCGCTGACGGCGGTGGGCGCGGCGGCGTGAAAATCGGGTTGCCAAAAATGAAACGGAAATGCGGCGCTTTTGATCATAAACGTGGCGAAGAAACACACCATCGCCATCGTAAACATGGGCGGCATACCCGCGCCCGCTTGCGCATCAGCGCGAATGCGCTGGGCCAAATCAGCCATATTGAGCGTGCCGTAGCTCATGTAAATCAGGCCATTGGCTGCCAGCAAAAAGATGGTGGCAAGTTGGCTGATGTAGAAATATTTAAACGCCGCCTCTGTGCCACTGCGATCATCGCTCATGGCGGTGAGCGCCGCCGCCGAGATCACCAATAGCTCCATAAAGACGAATAGGTTAAACGTGTCGCCGGTCAGCATCACGCCGGTTAACCCGACAGTGAGGGTGAGGAAGATGGGCATGAACACCGAGTAACGCTTGGCGACATCGTTTGCGCCAAGCGCGTAGATGCAGCCCGTCACCATCACAAATTGCACCATGACGATCATGATGACGCTGAGCGCATCGGCGACAAGGCTGATGCCAAACGGCGCGACCCAGCCGCCAAGCTGGAAGTTGAGCGATTTGCCCGTGCTGATCACATGCGATAACAGTGCGACACACGCCGCCAATGAGGCAATGAGCGTGCCGAGCGTCCACCAGCGTTGGGCGCGAGGCAGGCCGCGCAGCAGCATCGCCACCCCCGCGCCTGTTAGGGGGATGATGATGGGCAAAAGGACGTTATGTGCGTTCAATTTTTTAGCTCCGTAATGGCGTCAATGTCGGCGGTTTTGTAGCGCCGCATGACAATGTAAAGCATTGCCAAGGTGAAGGCGAACCCGCCCATGCTGATGACGATGGCCGTCAGGATGAGTGCCAAGGGCAGGGCATCGCTGCGCACGCCGATGGCCTTGGCGTAGCTTTGCACAGTGCCGTCATAGGCCCCAATTGCCAGCAAAAACAGGTTGATGGCGTTGCTGATGATGACCAGCCCCAACGCGCTGCGAATCACATTGCGCCGCAACAATTGGTAAATGCCAATGGCGAATAGACTGGCGATGGCGAGTGAAATAATGAAATCCATGTTTAATTATTTTAGATTTTAGATTTTGGATTTTGGATTTTAGGTCGAGTGCGACCTCAAACTGAGGTTTTCGCCGATTTCACTATCCCACCTCAAGCTACGCTTGAGGTGGGATAGTGAAATCGGCAATCCGCAATTTTTGCCTGTGTGGATTTTAGATTTGGATTATTCTCCAAATCTAAAATCCAAAATCTAAAATCTAAAATTTTGACAGTGTTTGTAACATCCAACTGGCGCTGCCGATGACGGTAAAACAGATGGCGATCTCGAACAAAAACGAGGCGCTCAGGCTGGCGTCATACGGCAACGGCAAATTGAGCCATACCCCAAAATCAAACGGCGAGAAGAACGGCTGCCCCCACAACATCGGCAACAGCGAGCCGATCATGACGATGAGCCAGCCGCTGCCGATAAGATAGCCGGGCCGCAGCCAAGGTAAACGGCGAAAAGTTTCGGCGTGACCAAAGGCCAAGTTCATCAGCCCGATGGCGATGGCGACAATGACGCCCGCTGTAAAGCCATCGCCCGGGCGACCATGTCCGTAAATCATGTGCACAAACGCCACCACAATGCTCAACGGCAAGACGAGTTTGGCGGCCATTTGCACCATTGCGCTTGGCACAAGCCCGCCAATGCCGCGACTGGTCAGCGTCATGATCGGGGCGGCGTCGCTTAGCTCGCGCACCTCGTCGTCGTCGTCGCCATGTTTTTTAGCCGCATAACGCAGCAGCGAATAGATGGCCGATCCCGCCACGCCAAATACGGTGATCTCGATCATGGTATCGAAACCGCGAAAATCAACCACGATTGCGCCCACAATGTCGGCAGCGCCAGTCAGCGGCTTGCTTTGCTGTTCGTAATAGGGCGTGACAATACTGGTGCGCGGGCGGCTGCTGAGCGCATTGAAGCACAGCATGAACATAAACAACCCCGCACCGCCTGCGATGGCGAAATTGCGCACACGCACCCACCACGTCTCTTGGCGCTCGATCTTGTAGGCGGTGTCGCGCATTTGGGCGGGCAAGCGCCCCATTGCCAACACCAAAATGAGGGTGGTCAAAATATCAACAATGACTTGCACCAAAGCCACATCGGGCGACGGTTCGAGTGCGATCACCAAAGCCACGCCTAACCCCGACGCGCCCAAAGCGATGATGGCGGTTAGATCGCGCCGAGCGATGACGCTGGCGAGCGCTGCCGCCACTGCCAGCAAGACCGAAAAAACGCGCAACAATTGCAACGGCTGATCTTCGATTAAAAATAGATTGACGTTGCGCGGCCACTGCCACGCCCCAAACCACAGCGTGAGCAAGCCGAAGCCGAGGAACATGTATGCCAAATAGGTGCGGATGCTGCCGCTTTGCAAATTTGTGGCGAGCCGACCACCGTCCCCCAGCAATTGCAAAAATGCGCGGTAGGCCGCATCTAGCCGCACCGGCTGCAACAGCCACACTTTTGCCAAGCGGCGGCGCAGCCAATGCCGATATTGAGCAATGCCAAAACCAACGACGATGGCAACGGCGCTCAACATAAGCGGCAAATTTATGCCTTGATAGAGCGCCAAATTGACCTTCACCTTGTCGCCATAGGCGGCCTTGGCGGCGCTCGCCACTAAGCTTGTGATCGGGCCAGCAGGCAGCAGCCAATCGAAGGCGATGAGCAACGACAGCCCGCCCAATACCGCCGGGCCAAGCAAAAAGCCGAGTTGTGGGTCGTGCGGGTGCAGCGTGTTTTTGGCATTGGCTTTGGGGCGGCTAAATGTGTCGAGTAGCAGCATGGCGGCTTGGGCCAAGGTCAAGGCCCCGGCCAGCACCACGCCCACGCCTAACGGTGTTACGCTATGCTCGGCCACCGCTGCCAGCAGTGTTTCTTTGCCCAAAAAGCCAAACAAGGGCGGCAAGCCGGCCATACTGAGGGCGGGCAAAATGGTGATGGCGAAGGTGCGCGGCATGGTTTGGCGCAATCCCAACCCGCGCAGGTCGGGCAGGTCGCGGGTGTGGGCGCTATGATCCACAATACCCGCCATCAAAAACATGGCGCCTTTATAAAGCGCGTGGGCCAATGTGCCCACCGCCAATGCCTTCATGCTGGCGCTTGTGCCCCAGCCGATCAACATCATCAGCACGCCGAGTTGCGAGATGGTGCTGTAGGCCAGCACGGCTTTGAGGTCTTGCTGAAACAGCCCTTTGACCGCACCCAGCAGCATGGTAATGAAGCCCGCGCCAACCAACAGCCCAAACCACAACTCTGTGCCGCCCAAGGCGGGCGATAACCGTGCCATCAGGTAAATACCGGCCTTGACCATAGTGGCGCTGTGCAAATAGGCGCTGGCGGGCGTGGGGGCGCTCATGGCGTTGGGCAGCCAGTGGTGGGCGGGAAATTGGGCGCTTTTGGTGAATGCGCCCATTGCCACCAGCCCCACAATGACGGGGTAAAGCGGGCTGGCCTTGATTTTGGCGGCTTGGGCCATGATCTCGCTAAGTTGGGTGCTGCCCGCCACATTTGCCAGCAACAGCAGACCCGCCAGCAAAGCCACGCCGCCGCCGCCGGTGATGACGAGGGCTTTGGTCGCGCCGCGTCGTGCTTCGGCGTCTTTGTATTTGTAGGCCACCAGTAAAAACGACACAATGCTCGTGCCTTCCCAAAACACAAACAGCGTGATGACATCGCCCGCCGTGACCACGCCCAACATGCACAACATAAATAAGAGGATGTAGGCGTAAAAACGAAAGCCGGCGGGTGATGCTGGGGGGTGGCTGGTGGGGTGCACGTGGCTGGTGTGTGGGGTGAAGTAGTAACCGGCGTAGATCAGCACCAACGCACCGATGCCGGTGATGAGCAAGGCGAAAAGCAATCCCAAGCCATCTAAGGCGAAGCTGGCTTGCAGGCCAAGTGATGGCAGCCAATTCAAGCCAAACTTGAGCTTATCGCCTGCGCTTATGGCTGGCAATTGGGCCGCAAACCACATCCATGCCGCTATCGGCCCCATTGCCAACGCCCAACCCCAGTAGCGATTTTTGTCGGTATGTGAAGGCATATGTTTAGTATAAAGTGGAAAGTGCTAAGTGCTAAGTGGAAAGTGGAAAGTGGAAAGTGGAAAGTGGAAAGTGGAAAGTGCTAAGTGCTGAGTCTTGAGGTTTAAGTGTTTGCCACTCAGAACTTAGCACTTAGGACTTAGCACTTCCCACTTTCCACTTAGCACTTAAGACTTAGGACTTCATGGCGGTTTTGTGCCGCCGGGCAAGCGAGACGATGAGGGTGAGGACGGTGATGGGAACGACGAATGTCAGCATGGTGCTGTTAAACAGCGGCAGGCTGGCATGATTGGTTGCGTTAAGAATAAGATAGGCGGTATAGGCGACATAGTAGCCGATAAAGACGAAGCCCTCCCATCGCGCAATTTCGCGCCCGCTCAGAAAGATGGGCAAACACGCCAACGCGACAGCGATCATGACTGGCCCGTTGAAGGTGATGATGGCGTTACTCACAGTCAAGCCTGTCGGCGAGACGATACCCGCTAACCCCAGCACACCTAAAATATTGAAGATATTGCTGCCCACCACATTGCCAACGGCGATATCGCGCTCTTTGCGGATGGCCGCCATAATGCTAGCCGCTACTTCAGGCAACGATGTGCCTGCCGCAATGATGGTTAGGCCAATAATCAAGTCATCCACGCCCATCGCCTTAGCGAGCATAACCGCGCCATCTACCAGCCAATTTGACCCCAGCACGAGTAATATTAGCCCAACAATGATGAAACCGATATTTAGCAGCGTGGCCTTTGCGCTACGATCTGTTTTTTTTGTTAAATCAGGTTGAATTGCGTCGGCATTGGCCGCTTCGTTGCGGCTGAGGCGAATGAGAAACCAAGTGTAAGCCAACAAGCCCAAGAACAGCGCCGCGCCTTCTAGCCGTGAAATATTGCCATCGAGCGCAAACGCCATACAAATGATGGATACGCCGATCATGATCGGCACATCCAGCCGGATAATTTGCGCGTGAACCACCAGCGGCACGATGACGGCGCTGAGGCCAAGAATGAACAGCACATTGAAGATGTTGCTGCCGACCACATTGCCCATCGCCAAGTCTGATTGCCCAGCCAACGCGGTGCTGATGCTAACGGCAAATTCGGGAGAACTTGTGCCAAAGGCCACCACCGTAAGCCCCACGACCAGCGGCGAAATGCCAAGCCCAAGCGCAAGCTTGCTTGCACCACGAACAAGCGCCTCTGCGCCCACGATGAGGAGACCAAGCCCCAAGATAAAGAAAAAGAGTGTTTGTAGATCCATTTTGCTTTTATTAAATACAGATAACTCGTCTTACGCCCAAGGTAAGTATTTCACCACGAAGTGCACGAAGGACACAAAGAAAAGAAGGCTTTTGGATACAAATCGTCGCGTCCTTTGTGAGCCTTGCGTAACGTCATTAGATGGCATTAAATCAATCTTTTACAACTTATACCAACTTCTGAGTCAAAATGGAATAAACCAAGCACATAAATTGTCACGTCACCCCGAAGCGCAGCGAGGGGTCTTTGCGGAAAATCGGCCCGATGATTAAATTTCTGCAAAGATTCCTCCTCGTTCCTCGTCGGAATGACCCGCAAAATATATGCGATTAAAATCCACTTTGATCGTGCGGTTGGTATTAAACCTGTGCATTCATTGCCCGCAGTTGATGATGTCGGTTGACAAACATTAAGATGGCAAATGCTTCGCTGATGTCATCTTGACTGACCAAACCGAGGAATTGCTCGCCGTCATACACGGCGGCCACCCGCGCATTGTGCTCGCCCATCTTATCGCGTGCCTCATCGAGCGTGTCGGTTGCGCTCAATTTGAACACGTCGCGGGTCATGATCTCAGCCACATAACAGTCATTTGGCTGCACAGCCAGCGCCTTCATCACATCTTCGCGGGTAACAATACCGAGCAAGCGCCCGCCAAACGTGACCGCGAAATCGGGCTGGTAACTGGTGAGCAAATAATCAACCACGCGGCTGATGCGGTCGCCATTTTGCAAGGTGATCGAATGCTTGTTGTAGGCGTCGCCCACTTTGCGTGTGACCAACACGGTCTTGGCTTGGGTCCCGTTGGTTTCTTGTGCTGCTCCCACAAACACAAATACCGCCACGAGGGCCAGCAGCAAATTGCCGCTCAGCACGCCATATATCCCCAGCACAATCGCAATGCCTTGCCCAACCGTCGCCGCGATGCGCGTTGCACGGGCATGATCTAACCGCATGGCCAGCAAGGCGCGAAAGATGCGCCCACCATCGAGCGGGAAGGCAGGTATGAGGTTAAACACGACCAAGCTGACATTGGCTGCCAGCAACCAGTAAATCAACCCAGCGGGTGAGGTGTCATTGGTCAGGCGGGTCGAGCCTGCGCCATCCAGCAACAAATTGGACAGGCTGAGGTCGGGATGAATGCCGATGACAACCAGCAAAAACGCGGCAATGACGACATTGACCAGCGGCCCAGCCAGCGCAATCAACAATTCTTGGCGCGGCTTGTCGGGGCTTTTGCTCAATTGAGCCACGCCGCCCAGCGGCATCAACAAAATTTCACGGGTTTCAATGCCGAATACCCGTGCCATCAGGCTGTGGCCCAGTTCGTGTAAGGTTACGCACAGAAACAAGGCCAACATCAACACAATCCCAAACAACGCCCCAAATACGGCATCACCGCTGCGTCCCGCCCATTGCGCTGCGCTAAGCCCCAAAATGAGAAAGAACGTAATATGAACTTTGATCGGAATATTTGCCACTTGGGCGATTTTGATTGACCATGCCATCGTTTTGCTCCTTACACAACCCAGCCGGGAAATAAAAAAAGACCGTTTGTGCAGCAATTTTTTGCTCCACAAACGGTCTTGCCATTTCTACTTATGCTAACCGGAAACGAGTTTAACGCTCCGTAATGACGATTAACATCCCAATTAATTTGGGCGGCTACTCCCCGCGTAATTTGTGGATCGAAATATATCGAACATAGATTATAAAAACATTAGACAAACTTATATGTTTTATAACAACGCAACTGTGAATTTTTGTGAACTTTTCTGCAACAGCATTTGCTAATCTAAGTCACAATAATAGTAATAAGTGGCAGGGGGCAAAGTGGCAGGTTGCAAAGTGGCAAAGTGGCAGGTGGCAACTTGCAACTCTGCAACCTGCAACGCTGCAACGCTGCAACTCTGCCACTTGCAACCAGTAGAAATAAACTATGAATAACAAAAAAACGTATACCAAAATAGGGTTGATCGGGGTCATTGGTTGTTTGGCGATGTGTTTGCTGGTGGGGATTGTCGGGTTTGTCGGGTTTCGTTGGGCCAGCACAAGTGTGCTATCGCCCCAAGCCGCATCCACCGCCACCAATCCGATCTCGGCGGTGCGACAGGCAATCGAGCAAAAGACCAACGACGCGGTGCAACAAGCTTCGTCGCAAGTGGTCGCAAGGGCGATCGAGCAAATGACCGGCGAAAAAGTGGACCCATCGCAAATTGCCGCCATCCAAAAGGCGTTGCAAGCGGGTGAAGGCGACCCATCCACCATGATCGCGCCGTTGCTCAACGCCATTTCGGGCACACAAGGTCTGTCAGGCACATTGGGCATCAGCGGCACATTTAAACCCGAAGACAGTGCAGCATTACTGGGGCAATTGGCGAAATTGCTTTCGAGCACCAACAGCATTTCTGGCACAGCCGCATTGCCCGATCTCGGCATGTTTGCCGATTTGCTCGGCGGTAGCGACGGCAAAGACGCGCTTGGTGCGGTGATGGGCACACCCGCCCCGCGCCAAACCCGCGCCGCGCCTGTCGGCACGCCCGCCCTAACGCCGTCCTCGGCCATGCCCATCGGGCTAGAACAAGGCAATGCCACCCTGCGTTTGCCCAGCGGCAAAAGCATTCGGCTGCAAGTAACCTGTAGCGCCCCCAAGGCCGGGGCGTGGTATGAGGTGCGGGCCAGCACCGGCGTCGCGCTCGATCACCCCAATTATGCAGTGGTTAACTTTGTCGGCACAGTCAAAAACTTTACTGAGCCATCGCCGATGGTGTTGACAATTATCTTGGGGGCCAATGGTCGTGCATTTTCGGGCGTTAACCCTGATGTGAAATTGGCGATGTTCCAGAATGGCTCGATTAGCTTCACCGATTTGCCCGTCACCAATGTCGCGCCCTATTCGCCCGATTTCAAGTTAAACGAAACCTATCGCTTCAGCGGCGAATGGCGCTGCGGGACGAATTAGGTTTAATTTTTTAGAAATCGGGTTTCTGGAAGAAACCCGATTTCTATGGGTGGTGAAATATTTTAATGCGCGTAAAGACTGAAAATATCACCGAATTAAAATCGGCGCAATCACCTTGATTTTTCCGAGCAATCCATCGGGCACAGGCCCGGCCCATGCCGACGGGCCATATACCTGAAAATACCCGCTATGTTCGATTTCGATCAGCCAATAACTATAAATTTCCCCCGCCGCAACGTTAAGGTCAATCACCTCATACGTGCCGCCACGACCGGTGTCGTTGGCATCTTCGAGCACAATCTCACTCGACATCACTTTTTGCGCATCGGCGGGCAATGCGAGATCGTTACGCAGACCGGCGGCCCGGTAAAGCGCGAATGAATGGGCAGCCACTTCGCTGGCAGTTGTCCATTTCACGCGCACCCCTTTGCCGCTGTTTAATGGGGTCGCCACAAAACTAACCAATAAAATAGCCCCCGGGCCTGAACTGTTGGCAAGGTTAGGGGGCGTTGGCGCAAAAAACGCCAAACCCAATGCACTAAAGCCACTCATCACTTGTGCCAAAACCAAGACCCAAGACAGCAACCACGTCACGTTACGTCGCTGTTTTGGCCGAATGAATGTATAAAATCTCTGGAGAATCATTTGCACGGCAAAGCATACAAAAAGCGACTACAAAGTGCAATTGCACCTTGGCCTAATGGCTCACCGTGAAAATATCAATGTTGTTATGACTACAACGACTACACTCGATTTTGACCGATATGGACTGCATACTTTGCCTGACGATTTGGCACAGCACACCGCGCTCGAAACGCTCAGCGCCTACGATAATCAGCTCGATCATATCCCGCTCGCGCTGTGCCAATTGCGGCATCTCAAGTCGCTGAGTTTGGGGCACAACCGCCTGCGCCATCTGCCCGATGAATTATGGCAATTGCGCGGTCTGCAATTGCTCAATGTGGCCGAAAACCAAATCGAAACCATCTCCGAGCGCATTGGCGAATTGACCGAATTGCACACCCTCGATATCGCCCATAATGCGCTGACGGCTTTGCCCGAAGCCATCGGGCATTTGCCAAACTTGCGTCATTTTTTGTATGTCGGCAACAACCCGTTGTCGGTTTTGCCCGACAGCCTGGGCAATTTGGGCCAATTGCGCTATTTCAACGCCACCGATGCCTTGCTCACCACCTTGCCCGCCCCTCTCGGCGAGATGCGCAACCTAATTGAATTGCGGCTTTACAACAATCGTCTGCTGGCCTTGCCCGACACCTTAGGGCAATTACAGCAGTTGCGCGAATTGCATGTGCAAAACAATCGCCTGACGCGGCTGCCTGATTCGCTGGGGCAATTGACGAACTTGCGCGAATTGCGCTTGAGCAATAACGCCCTCAGCCAATTGCCCGAAGCCATCGGCAAGCTTTCCAATCTCACTTGCCTCGATTTGCGCAATAACGCGCTGACAACGTTGCCCTATAGCCTCGGTCATTTACCGAATCTCACTTTTCTCGACTTGCGCAACAATCGCCTAACGACCTTGCCCGATAGCCTTGCCCATTTACCACGCCTCGAAAAGCTCGATCTGCGCTGGCTCAAATTACGACATTACCCAGCATGGCTGGCCCATCTCGAAGCGCGGGGGTGTGTGGTGTATACCTAGCGTTAGAAATCGGGTTAGAAGTCGGGTTTCTCAAAGAAACCCGACTTCTGGCTTCTTGCCGCCAAAGCACTAAATATTCGTGCTACACTTTTCCCCATGCTTAACTTTAACGCTGTGCGTGAAAAAACGATGACTATGGCCGATTTGGTCAAAGACTTGACGGTGGATGACCTCAGAATGCTCACCAACGAAATCGTTGATACTCAGCTCGACATTATTAAAGATGCGACCGACGCTGATGTGGTATTTGTGCCGATTGACCCGAATGCCAATGACACCTTTGCCAACAGTGCCCAAGATGTCAATATTGCGTGGACGTTGGGGCATGTGGTGGTTCATGCCACCGCCTCATCGGAAGAAGGTGCGGCCTTGGCACTCAATTATGCGCGTGGCCTCGATATTGCGGGCCGTTCGCGCTACGAAACGCCGTGGGAAAGCGTGACCAGCATCGCCCAAGTGCGGCAGCGGCTCGAAGAAAGCCGCCGGATGCGGCTCGCCATGCTGGATGCTTGGCCAGATGCGCCGCATTATGAAGTGACCTTTAACGTGTCGTGGGCGCCACACTACGGCACACTCAACGCCATCGGGCGTTTCGTCATGGGCCTCAGCCACGAAGAATCACATCTCGACCAATTGCGCGACTGTGTGCGTCAAGCCAAAAGCCAATGATTAATGTTTAATGATGAGTTATGAATGATGAATGATGAGCAATTGACCATTGACCATTGTCCATTGTCCATTGTCCATTGTCCATTATTTCCTTCTTTTTTATGCAAAACGCATCCTTCCTCGGTCAATCTATTAAACGCATTGACGCCCGCGCCAAAGTGACGGGTCAAGCCCACTATCCGGGCGATTTGACCATGCCGGGCATGGCGCACGCCAAAGTGCTATTTGCCCGCCGCCCGCACGCTCGTGTGCGAAAAATAGACACCAGCGCGGCCTTGGCTGTGCCAGGCGTGCTGGGCATTTTTACCGGCGCTGATGTTCCCAACAACGAATATGGGCTTGTGCTATTTGACGCGCCAGTGATGGTGTCGGCCTTAGGCAATGAACCTTTAGCTGCTGATGCTCCTCAAAATCCAAACTCTAAAATCCAAACTCTAAAATCGTTTGACGGCGTGGTGCGACATATTGGCGAAAAAATGGCGATTATTGTGGCCGAAACCGAAAAGATCGCCGAACACGCCCGCAGCCTCATCAAAATTGACTACGAGGATTTGCCCATCATCAGCAGCATTCATGACGCCATCAAGCCCGATGCGCCGCAGCTACACCCGCACTACCCGGGTAATGTCATTCAGCGTTATCGCGTGCGGCGCGGCGACGTCGAGGCGGGTTTTGCGCAGGCCGATGTCATTGTCGAAGACACGTATTGGATGGGAGCGCAAGAACACGCCTATTTACAGCCCGAAGCAGGGTTGGCCTATATGGACGAGGCTGGACGGCTGACCATTCAAGTGGCGGGCCAATGGACGCACGAAGACCAAGAGCAAATTGCCCACGCGCTCAAATTGCCGCTCGACCAAGTGCGCGTGATCTACCCTGCCATCGGGGGCGCATTTGGTGGGCGCGAAGACATGAGTGTGCAAATTGTGTTGTGTTTGGCGGTGCAACGGCTCAATCGTCCGGTCAAAATTATTTGGACCCGCGAAGAGAGCATGATTGGGCATCACAAACGTCACCCATATTGGGTGCACGCCAAATTGGGGGCGACCAAAGACGGTAAATTGGTGGCGGTGCAAATTAACGGCATGTCGGATGCGGGGCCGTATAACTACACCAGCAACAAAGTGTTGGGCAATTTCACCAGCACGTGCATCGGCCCCTATGCCATCCCCAATGTCGCCATTGACAGCGCGGCAGTGGTGACCAACAACGTGCCAAGTGGGGCGTTTCGCGGTTTTGGTGCGCCCCAAGGCTTGTTTGTGGCCGAAACCCAAATCAACAAAATGGCGGCGGCCTTGGGCATGGATCCGGTTGCGTTGCGGCAGCGCAATTGCTGGCAAGAAGGCACGATCACGGCCTTCAACACGCCGGTCCCGCCCGGCTGCTCGCTTGGCGAAGTTATTTCTACATGCGCAGAAAATTTAGAATCAAAAATTGAAAATGGAAAATTGGAGAATGCTGCTCCCAATTCTTCATTTTCAATTTTAAATTCTAAATTTGCAAAAGGCACTGGCTTTGCTTGCGGGCATAAAAATATCGGGTTTTCGTTTGGCTACCCCGAAAATAGTGCTTGCACGATTGAGTTGCGTGGCAATGGCGAGATCGAACAAGCGATTGTCGGCTTGGCGGGGGCCGATTGTGGACAGGGCGCACACACCGCCTTTTTGCAAATTGCGGCTGAGGCGCTTGGTTTGCCGCACGACAAAATCGAATTGCAACTGAGCGACACCAGCACCAGCGGCAGCAGTGGCTCGGCCTCGGCCTCGCGGCTGACCTACATGACGGCGGGCGCGATTGTCGGCGCGGCCAAGGCGGCGCTGGCAAAATGGCAAGACGAGGAGCGCCCAGTCAAGGTGCATCATGTTTATCGCCCGCGCCCAACCACGCAAATTGACCCCAAGACCGGCGAAGGCGACCCGAACATTACCTATGCCTATATTGCCCAAAGCGCCGAGGTGGAGGTGGACACCGAGACGGGACAAGTGCATGTGCGTAATTTTGTGTGTGCCGACGATGTGGGCCGCGCTGTCAACCCGCAGCAAATTGTCGGGCAAATCGAAGGCGCGGTGTCGCAAGGATTGGGCTATGCCGTGCTTGAGAATTTTGTCACCGAGGGCGGCTATGTGAAAACCGCGCACTTCAGCACCTACCTCATCCCGTCGGTGCTCGATATGCCCGACCGGGTGAAATCGGTCATTGTTGAGCATCCCGACCCGACTGGCACGCTCGGTATTCGCGGCATGGCTGAATTGCCGCTCATGATCGTGGCTCCCGCCATTGTGGCCGCCATTCACGATGCGACTGGCGTGTGGGTAAATGAGTTGCCGGTCACACCAGAGCGGTTGCGCAAGGCGCTGAAAGCAAAAGGCTAATTTTTACACGTTTTAACGCACGGGCGCGATATTCTGCGCCCGTGCGTTATTTTTCGCCGCGACACAAAACACGACAAATTCACCGATGTAATGATCCATCCTATGTTGCATTTAAGATGTGCTTTTGCAGGATGCAAATACAAATAAAGTTTGGTAAAACTGTGCTGACTATTCACAATTGGAATGCATTGAGACAGCATGGCACAACAAACTTTTCGAGATTATTGCAAACAAGCAACAAAAGTCGTTGCTTTTATTTTGGTTTTTGCCCTGATCGGCTTAGCAATCACGCGCCAGCCCGCGATGACCATTTTTGCGGCAGAGGTGGCTCCGGCGGTTGTGCCAAATCCGCCCGCACACGAAGCGCAATTGGCATTGGCCGACACCAGCACCCCAACGGCAACGGCCACCGCGACTGCAACGCCCAGCCCAACGGCAACTTCGACTTCGACTGCCACCCCGACCTCAACGCCCACCCCAACGGCAACGCCGACGCTGATCCCCGGCGATTTAGCCATTTCGCTGCACAGCGACAAAACCGCGCCCGAGACGGGCGATTATGTGACGTTTACCGTTATCATCACCAATATTGGGCAAGCCACGCTGAGCCAAGTGCACGTGACGATGACTGTGCCCAGTGAAGTGAGTATTTTGCGCGGCGATTACATTGCCAATAATGCCCCCATCCGTGATTTGCAAGTGAATACCCGGGATGTCACCTTCACCTCGCAAACGTTGCTGGCCAACGAAAAGATCGTCATTTTAGTCCCCAGCGCAATCAAAATGGGGTTGCCCAATGTGTCATTGTTTAGCGTTACTGCGGGCGGGAAAGCCACCGGCGATGCCAACAGCGGCAATAATTTTGCCAGCCTGTCCGTGACCGCAACCAACCCCAAACCCTATGCCGATGCATTGGCCGAAACGACGGTTAGCCCCGGCCCGTATCAGGCCGGCAATATGGTGACGTTTACCACCTACATCAGCAATGTCGGCGGTTTTGCGTTACAAGGGTTGGCGGTTACCAATTCGTTGGGGGCCGATGCGCGGGTGTTGTCGGTGCGATTGGAGGGCGCGGGCGATGTCAACTCGGAGTTGCGTTCGCATATCGGCGGGTTTACCCTCACCTCTAGTTTGTTAGACGTGGGTGGGCGCATTCGTTTAATCATGAGCACCCGTATCGGCGTGGCTGTCACCTCTGGCACAACCATCACCAACGAGTTCAAGCTGACCGCCAATAACGATCAATATAACATCAATAACCTTGCACGAGTGAGCATCACCACCAGCGGCGGGTCGCAAACGGTCACCCCAACCCCCAATTCAACCGTGACGGGCACGCCAAACCCAGCCACCACTTCGACCCCGACCCCAACTGGCAGCGGCGGCACGCGCAACAAACGCACCTATTTGCCGCTGCTGCGCTTTGCGGCTAAGTAGCGGGCGCGGCTACTTGCACACCGGCGTGGTGGTTTTCCATTGCGCCTGTGCGGTGTTGGCATCCAGCCCAACCCGCGACATGCTACCAATTTTGCTCGCCGCCGGGTAAGCCGCGCCATCCCAATCGGTGATCAAAAAGGGATATTTGTCGAGCGGCCATTGGGCGGGCTGATCGAGTTTGCGCAAGCCATACACAATATTGCCCCCTTGCAAGGGCTTGTTCAGCTCTGGATCGTTTTCCAGCAACCAAAATGCCTCGTTGATCACAACCACATTGGGCAACCGATAGCCACGCATCAAGTCGAGGTAACGCTGCGCCACATTGCGCCGCCGCGCCATCGGAATGCTGCGCATCTCGCTGATGGGGTCAAGCCAAACGCCCGGCTCGTTGGGCAAATAAATAATCAACTGGCGAATCCATTCTTCGGTGGCGGTGATTTGCGGGTTATTCACTTCTTCGATCACATCATCCCACGCCAAAATGACCAGCAAGCCCAATTGATTGGCGGCATGAACGAATGGCAACACCTTGAGGGGAATAAACGTTTGCGAAATCTCCTTTTTGCTTATTTGCAAACGCACCGCCGTTGCACCACGCGCCGCCAAATCCGTTAGCCGATCAAGCGCAGACGGGCCGCCCTTTTCCATATCGCTCAGGGTGGGCAAATTGGCCCCCTGAATAATGACGACATTGCCGCTGGCGTTTTTCACCCAGCGGTCTTCGGTGAAGGTTTGGCAAAAATTGGGCGTGGCGGTGGGCCGTACCGGAACCGTAGGCGACGCACAGGCCGCCAACACCAAACTCGTTGCCAACGCGCAAATGCCAATATTAAAGCGCATACGTTACCCCAGCAACTGGTACACTGACGCCGCCGTCAAATTCGCGTTTCGCCTCTTCGATCATCACCGATTCTTTGCCCGCCAAATGCGCCCCCAAATGCACCATCGCCAAACGCTTGGCGTGGGCGGCGCTGGCATTGCGGCCTGCAATTTGGGCGGTGCTGTGTCCATAGCCACCTTGCGCCAATTCGGGCTGCAAAATGGCGCTAAAGTTGGCCTCGTGCACCAGCAAATCGGCATTTTGCGCCAATGGCACAATATTGTCATTTGGCGTTGTATCGGCAGTAAACGCCACAACCTTGTCGCCAATCTCGAATCGCCCGCCCAACACCGGCGCAAACACCGAATGATTCATCGGGTAAGTGTGCAATTTCACGCCATCGGCCACCGCTAACTGCGATTCTGCGTCATGTGGCAGCAAGATACGTGGCAATTTTTGCAGGCAATTGACCGCGACATCGTCGCCATAGCTGTTTTTGATCACAATTTCAAGCGACCCCCATGTCAGTTCGCTGGTAATAATGGTGGGCAACGCTTGGCCCGGCGGCAAACCGAGCGCCCACGCCAGAACCAACATCGGAAACCCCAGCGCATGATCGCCGTGCCGATGCGAAATAAACACTTGAGTCAAATCGCTTGGGTGCATCCCCACCGCGTCGAGCTGTTGAAAAATGGCTGGCCCGCAATCAAACAAAATGCATGCATTGTCGGTGCGAATGAGGTAAGCACTGTTTGTGCCGCCTCGCATCGGCAACGCAGCCCCGGTGCCAAGAAAAGTTACTTCGAGCATGACACCCTAATTTTACTCGCCAAGCTGAGAAATTGCCTGTAATGGCTGGCTACAACCTTTACAATTAAGGCATATTTTTGTCAAAATGAACACACGTGACCCCTATTACGTCATCGGTCATAAAAATCCAGACACCGATTCGATCGCCTCAGCCATTGGTTACGCATGGTTGTTGCGCGAACGCGATGAGATTGACGCCATTGCTGCCCGCGCTGGGGCGCTCAATGCCCAATCCAAATTTGCGCTCAATTATTTTCAGGTCGAGCCGCCGCTGTTGCTCGAAGATGCCGCCCCGCGCTTTGCCGCCATTGCCCACCCCATTACGCCGCTGCGGCCCAACAGCCCGCTGCATCAGGCATGGCAGCAATATGCCGACAACGAGCACCCTGTGCCGATTGTGACCGAAGCCGGACAGCCTTGCGGATTGGTGACAGGCAGCTCGGTGTTTGTCTATTTGTCAAAACACCTCAACATGTCCGAAGCGCCCTTTCGTGAATTGATTGACGTGCCATGCGAGCAGGCATGCGACCGAAGTGTGCCCATGTTTAACACCAACGACCGCGTAATTGACTTGGTGGACAGTTTGATGCGTGTGCGGCGTGATTATTTTTGGGTGGTAGATGCCGACAGCAACTATGTCGGCATTTGTCGGCGGGCCGATATGCTCAAGCCGCCCCAAATCAAGCTGGTGTTGGTTGACCACAACGAAGTGTCGCAGGCCGTGAATGGCCTTGAGCAAGCCGAATTGATGGAGGTGCTCGATCATCACCGCATCGGGGCCATCAGCACCACCTTGCCCATCGCTTTTCATGTGGATGTGGTTGGCTCGTGTTCGACGCTGGTGGCGGAACGAATGCGGATGGCGGCGCTCATTCCGCCGCCCGGTATCGCGGGGTTATTATTGTCGGGGCTGCTCTCCGACACCCTCATTTTCAAATCGCCCACCAGCACCCCGCGTGACAAATCGGCGGCCAATTGGCTGGCCCGCATCGCGTTTGGGGCCAGCGGTTCTGCCGATGCCGAGGCCAAATTGCGCCGCTACGGCGAAGAATTGCTCATGGCGGGGGCCGATCTCACCGGGCGTTCGGCCCGCGACCTGGTGTCGTCTGACTACAAAGAATTTGAGGCGGGCAAGGTCAAATTTGGCGTGGCGCAGATCGAAGTGACCAGTTTTTCATCCATCATCGCGCCCGATCAACTCAAAGACATTCGTGACGCGCTGAAAGCCCAGTGTGAGCAACATTTGCTCGAATTTGCGGCCTTGATGGTGACCGATATTGTGCAAAATAACAGCTTGTTGGTGCTGTCGCACGAGGTGCGCCAACT
>JAHBAL020000155.1 GCA_018500105.2 Anaerolineae bacterium | reverse complement strand
GTTATGTAGAATGGCGATTGATCGCCATTCGAGTGCGATTTTCACAAACTTACCTTGAAAGCAAACCACCCTGCACCGTCATTTAATTTGCCGCAATAGCCAAATGGACAACCACAATAGACCCCGCATATTTTTACCTGCCAATTTTCAGATGTTTACAAGCAAAGATATATGTGAGCTTTAATTGATTTGTCTATTAACACTTAGCACTTGCCACCTGCCGCTTTCCCCCTGCCACTTGCCCGCCCGTAGGGGAGCCGTTGGTTAGCTGACGAGTAATCGTTCAGCATATTCTCAGAAAACTTGACAAAATTTGACAAATCGAAAAAAGCTCTAGCAAAAGTGTGCAAGATTTGATATGATTAACGACTATAAAAGCAAATTGATTATTTAGGCAATAGCCTCATTACCGTATGAGCAATGCGGTTTTGATCAAGTTTTGACACATTACACAATATAGACAACAGAAATAGGAGGCAATATGTTAATAATTACATTTGTTATTTTGGCAACTCTGGTAAGTGGGTTAATTGTTGGCTTGCGCACACGCAGTTTTGTGCGAACCTTTGGCGCTGTGGCAGTAACACAAGCCGTGGGCGGCGTGTTGGCCTTGCTATCGGTTGTCATGTTCGGGCTAAGCATTTAGCCCGCCTCAGGTTGAATATTTCCTAGCGCAGCCGATTGGCAGCGCCTTGTTGGGCAATGATGCGGTGGTCCCCCCCTCGCTGACATCATTGCCCAATTTTATTTTTCGGTGATAATATCTAGCTAGACACAAACTATTGCGCATAAAAGCATTGTGGATACAACGCGCAAAAGAACAGCGTCACAACTCTATGAGCATCGTCTTTTTGGATATGGACAAAACCCTGCTGAGTGTGAGCAGCGGAACAAGTTATGTTAAATACTTGTGGAAACGGGGGCGGGTCACCACCCGCGAATTACTCTATACCGGCTATATTAGCCTGCAATATTCGCTGGGCTTGCTCGATTTTCCAAAAGCGATGGCTGAACTTGGCAAAAAAGTCAAAGACGGCAGTGCTACCCAAACCCGCCTGTTACAGCTCGAATTTTTCAAAGAGTATTTGGTGCACAAAATTGCACCTAAGGCGCTTGAACGTGCCCACCAACATGTTAATCAAGGCGAAAAAGTGATTTTGCTCTCGGCCTCGACCCAATTTACGGTGCAGCCAGTGGCCGAGCATGTGCGTTTGCCGTTTCGCTGCACCGAGCTTGAAGTGATCGGCGACTTGGTGACGGGCCGCATTATCGGCGACCATTGTTATGGTGAAGGCAAGCGCCTATGGGCCAAACGCATCGCCGAAGAACACAATGTCAGCCTAAAGGAATGCACGGTGTATACCGACAGCATCTCTGACCGCCCTATTTTAGAATCTGTCGGCAACCCTGTTGCCGTCAACCCCGATCGCAAGCTCCGCGCCTTGGCACAAGAGCGCAACTGGAAGATTGAAATGTTTTATTGAAGTATTGAAGTAGTCAGTAGTCAGTAGTCAGTAGTCAGTAGTCAGTAGTCAGATAGGAGAATCAAGCGCCAAGAGCCAAGAGCTAAGAACTCAGGACTTGATCTGACTACTGACTACTGACTACTGACTACTGACTACTGTTTACTGTCTACTGACCATCAACTATGAACACACATTTTTTTGTTACCGGCGCAATGGGTTGTATCGGCGCATGGGTGGTGCGTAATTTGGTGAATGGCAACACCCCCGTCACCGTATTCGACCTCGACACTAACCCGCATCGGCTGCGGCTGATCATGAGCAACGAGGCGTTGGCGCAAGTTGAGTTTGTCAGCGGCGACATCACCGATTATGCGGCGCTCGAACGTGCCTTGCGCGACAGCGGCGCGACGCATATTGTGCATTTGGCGGGGCTGCAAGTGCCATTTTGCCGCGCCGACCCTGCGCTAGGGGCGCGGGTCAATGTGGTCGGCACGGTGAACATGTTTGAGGCGGCCAAACGGGCTGGCATCAAACATTTGAGCTATGCCAGCAGCATCGGCGTGTTTGGTTATAGCGAAGAATACCCATCGGAGCCAATTAAGCACGAGGGCCGCCCCATTCCGCATTCGCATTATGGCGTTTACAAATTGGCAAATGAAGGCACGGCCAGCGTGTATTGGGCTGATGATGGCATCAGTAGCGTTGGGTTGCGGCCCTATGTGGTGTATGGCGCAGGCCGCGACCAAGGCATGACCAGCACGCCAACAAAAGCCATGTTTGCTGCCGCTGCGGGCAAGCCATATCATATCTCATACGGCGGGCGTTTCCATATGCAGCACGCCGACGACACTGCCCAAGCCTTTATTCGCGCTGCAACGGTGGCCCACAAAGGGGCCGAGGTGCTCAACCTGCATGGCAGCGTGGCCCATCAGCAAGAGGTGGTGGCCGCAATCGAAGCCGCTGTGCCCAGTGCCGCGGGCAGTATTACGTTCGAGACCAAGCCCTTGCCCTTGCCCGAAGAGTTTGTAGATGAACGGCTGAGCCAAGTGCTTGGCGCATTACCCTATACACCGCTCAATGAGGGCGTGGCGCAAACCATCGAGATTTTCAAACGTGCCATCGCGCATGATCGGGTTGACGCAAAACGCTATGCCTAATACAAATGTAAAATTTAAAATTTAAAGTGTAAAATTTGGATTTCCTTGTTTGTTTAAATTTTAAATTTTGCATTTTAAATTTTACATTTTTTATGGCTTCTTTCCGAGATCTGCTCGCCCGCACCCGACAAAGCGCCTTTGGGCAAATTCAAAATCTATTTGTCAAATCCGATATCACTCCCGAAACATGGGATGACCTCGAAGCCCTGCTCATTCAGGCGGATGTTGGGGTGACAACCACCGAGTTATTAATTGACCGACTAAAGGAACGGGCACAAAACGAAGACATTAAGCTGGCTGAGCAACTGAAAAAAGTGCTGAAAGAGGAAATGGTCAAATTGCTCGACCACACCATTTTCGCATCGGGCTACTACAAATCAACCCGTTTGCTCGAGGTCATCTTGGTGATCGGCGTGAACGGCTCTGGTAAAACCACCAGCATCCCAAAGCTCACCAAGCTATATCAGCAACATGGGCGCAAAGTCATTTTGGCCGCCGCCGACACTTTTCGCGCTGCCGCCATTGACCAGCTACAAGTGTGGGGCGATCGGGCGGGTGTGCCCGTCATTGCAGGTGATCCCAACAGCGACCCGGGTGCGGTGGCCTACAACGCCATCCAAGCCGCCTATGCCCGCAAGGCCGATACGTTGATTGTGGACACGGCGGGCCGGTTGCACACCAAGCACAATTTAATGCAAGAGTTGAAGAAGATCAACAATGTGCTTAATCGCGCAGTGCACATGGCCCCGCATCAAACCTTGTTGGTCATTGATGCCACCAACGGGCAAAACGCCATTACCCAAGCCAAAGGATTTGCCGATGCCGTCGGCATCACCGGCGCGATCATTACCAAGCTGGATGGCACACCGAAAGGCGGTGTGGCGCTTTCGATTGCCAATGATCTGAAAGTGCCGATTTTGTTCCTCGGCACAGGCGAAAAGATTAACACCATCCACGAGTTTGATGCGCGACAGTTTGTCGAGGATTTGTTTGAGTAAGGCCTTTCAGCGAAAATGAGGGATCGCTTGAAAATCTTAGCGAGCAGCAAAATTCCATCTGCCGCACCCGCACGGGGATCAATCCCCGCGCTACATAACAACGCCCACTACGTGGGCTACAAACTCAGCCGGTGTAACCGGCGTTGTTAGGTAGAACGGCGATTGCTCGCCGTTCGGACTCATTCTCATTCTGTCATTTATTCCAACGCAATAGTCTTAGCAGCTAAACCTTAAAAACCACCGATGTCACTTGACAAATCTCACTTCATCACTAAAATTTGAAGCTGTTAGTTAAAAACGAATAAAAACATTCTCTTATCCAGAGAAGCAGAGGGATCGGCCCGATGACGCTTCAGCAACCTGCGCAGCAATAAAATGCAAACAAGGTGCTAACTCCGACAGAACTACTGGAAGATGAGAGGAGGTTGGACCTATTTAGATTAAGTTCGCCCTCTTCTCGCAAGAGGGCGTTGTTTTTTTTCGATCTGATGACTAAAAACATAAAAGAAGAGGAAAATCTAAAATCATGTCTGACCGAAAATTTGCATTTGACACCCAAGCATTACACGCGGGTACATCACCCGACCCCAGCACCGGCGCACGCGCTGTGCCCATTCACCAAACCACCAGCTACCAATTTCGCAATACCGAACACGCGGCCAATTTGTTTGGGCTGAAAGAGTTTGGCAATATTTATACCCGCCTCATGAACCCAACCAATGATGTGGTCGAGCAGCGTTTGGCGGCGCTCGAAGGCGGCATCGGCGGCTTGGTCACCGCATCGGGACAAGCGGCTGAGACCTTCGCTATTTTGAATTTGGCGCAAGCCGGCGACCACATTGTGAGCGGCACGGGGCTGTATGGCGGCACGTGGAACTTGTTCAATTACACGCTCAAGCGTTTTGGCATTGAATGCACCTTTGTTGACCCCGATGATTTGGACGCATGGCGGGCGGCGATTCGGCCCAACACCCGCGCATTTTATGGCGAGTCGGTGGGCAATCCGCGTCTAAATCTGTTCCCCATCGAGGCTGTCGCCAAGATCGCGCATGAAAACAGCTTGCCGCTCATCATTGACAACACCACACCATCGCCTTATTTGCTGCGCCCCATCGAATGGGGGGCCGATATTGTGGTGCACAGCACGACCAAATATATTGGCGGGCACGGCACAAGCATCGGTGGCGTGATTGTTGACAGCGGCAAGTTTGATTGGAGCAAGAGCAGCCGTCACAATGCACTCTTTAATGAGCCAGATCCGAGCTATCACGGCTTGGTGTATTCGGTGTTGGGCGCACCGGCTTACATCCTCAAGGCGCGGTTGACCTTGCTGCGCGATGTTGGCGCGAGCCAATCGCCATTTAACTCGTTCTTGAATGTGTTGGGGCTAGAGACCTTGCACGTGCGCATGGATCGCCATATTCAAAATGCCAACGCAGTGGCGGCGCATCTCGCCAAGCACCCGAATGTGGCGTGGGTAAATCACCCCAGCTTGCCCGATTACAAGTGGCGCGACGAAGCGGCGCGGGTTGCGCCCAAGGGCTTGACCGCCCTAATCGGCTTTGGCATCAAAGGCGGACGCGAGGCCGGACGCAAGTTCATTGACAGCCTCAAGTTGCTCTCGCACGTCGCCAATATCGGCGATGCCAAATCGCTCGCCATTCACCCTGCCACCACCACCCACAGCCAACTCACCGCCGAAGAACAAGCCCTCACCGGCGTCACCGACGACTTCATCCGCCTCAGCATCGGCATCGAAGACATCGGCGATATTTTGTGGGATTTGGATCAGGCGTTGGGGAGCTAAGAGTTGAGAGTTAAGAGTTGAGAGTTGAGAGTTCATAGTGGAGAATTGGGATGGACGAAACAAAAAAATTTCGAGATTATCGTGATTTATTGATCTGGCAAAAAGGATTGGTTTTAGTAAAAGCAGTTTATCAGTTAACCAAGAAATTTCCCAACTCTGAAATTTATGCGTTATCAAGCCAAGTTCAACGCGCGGCTGTCTCAATTCCATCTAACATTGCCGAAGGACAGTGTCGTCAACATCAAGGCGAGTTTAAACAATTTCTTTATATTGCATTAGGCTCAAGTGGCGAAGTGGATACACAAATGATCGTTGCAGAACAACTTGGTTATATCTCTCAAGACGAATTAACCGAGATTCATGCACAAATCGAAGAAATTCGCAGGCTTATACGTGGCCTCGTTGCAAAACTATAGACCTTTCAACTCTCAACCCTCAACTCTCAACTCTCAACCAATAAACTCATGATTGTCCAAACCCAATACTACCACCACCCAGAAGAAATACGGCTACAGAGCGGCGCGAGGCTGGGGCCGATCACGATTGCGTATGAGACGTATGGCACGCTGAATGCGGCGGGGAGTAACGCGATTTTGATTTGCCATGCGTGGAGCGGCGATGCGCATGTGGCGGGATATCATGATGATGATGAGAAGAAGCCGGGTTGGTGGGATGATGCGGTGGGGCCGGGCAAGGCATTTGACACCGACAAGTATTTTGTGGTGTGTTCAAATGTGTTGGGTGGCTGCGCTGGCAGCACTGGCCCTAGCTCGATCAACCCCAAAACCGGCAAACCCTATGGGCTGTCTTTTCCAATCGTGACCATTGCCGATATGGTCGAGGCGCAGCGACTGCTCACGGATCATCTTGGCATCGGGCAATGGCTGAGTGTGACCGGCGGCAGTATGGGCGGGATGCAAGCCTTGCAATGGGCAGTAAGCTACCCCGACCGCCTCAAGACAGCGATTGTGTTGGCCAGCACAGCGCGATTGTCGCCGCAAACTATCGCACTCAACGAAGTGCCGCGCCAGTGCATTTACGCCGATCAAAATTGGAACAAAGGCAATTATTACGACGGCCCGCGCCCAGACGCAGGGTTGGCGGTGGCGCGTATGATCGGGCATATCACCTTCCTCAGCGATGCCTCGATGCGCGAAAAATTTGGGCGGCGACTGCGCAACAACACCGATTATGGCTACTCGTTCGAGGCTGAATTTGAGGTTGAGAGCTACCTCAACTATCGCGGGTTTTCGTTTACCAAACGCTTCGACGCCAATTCGTTTTTGTATCTCAGCAAGGCGATGGATTATTTTGACCTGTCGAACGGGTTGCCGTCACTCTCGGATGCTTTTCGCAAGACCACAGCCAAGTTTTTGGTCATGAGCTACACCTCCGATTGGCTGTATCCGTCGTGGCAATCGAAAGAATTGGTGCGGGCGCTGCTGCAAAATGATATTGACGCCACCTATGTCGAAATTGACAGCGATTACGGCCACGATGCCTTTTTGCTAGAGGTAGATCGCTTGGCAGAATTGGCGCGTGATTTTTTGAAGCGGGTCAATTAACCCATGAATATTATTGATTCTTATAACGCCGTTGCCGCCGACTATGTCAACCATGTCGCCGGTGAATTGGCACATAAACCCTTCGACCGTGCCCTGCTGCGCCAATTTATCGAATTGACGCAAGGCGGGCAAATTTGCGATGTGGGTTGCGGCCCCGGGCACATTACCCGATTTTTGCGCGACAGCGGGGCCAATGTGTTTGGCTGCGATGTATCGCCGGCCATGATCGAGCAGGCGCAATTGCTCAACCCCGATCTTGAATTTTGGCTGGGCGATATGCGCAGTTTGCACCTCGATGACGCCTCGTTGAATGGCATCGTCGCCTTCTATTCACTGGTGCATACGCCCCATCACGAGCTAATTGACACCCTCAAGCAGCTGAAACGGGTTTTAAAACCGCAAGGTTATTTGCTGGCCTCGTTTCATCTGCAAGACCAGCGCTGGCAAGACAACCATCTCACCGAATGGTGGGGCCGTCCGGTCAATGTCACATTTTATTTTTACACCCGCGACGAGCTAGAGCAAAGCTTTATCGAAGCCGGATTTTGGCTCGAACAAGTCAGCACCCGCGCCCCCTACCCCAATGTCG
This sequence comes from Anaerolineae bacterium, assembly GCA_018500105.2. GTDB lineage: Bacteria > Chloroflexota > Anaerolineae > J036 > Brachytrichaceae > AQU-03. The sequence goes on along the minus strand of JAHBAL020000155.1, from coordinate 4,961 downwards.
AGGTCGAAACCCAACGCGCCTACTTACTGGCCCAAGTTCCATAAAAGTATCAGAGTAGGACTTACGCGCATTAAAAATATTTCACCACAAAGCACACAAAGTTCACGAAGATAAGAAAGGGTTTGTGATGCAAATCTTTGAGTTCTTCGTGAACTTTGTGGTAAAAATCAAATTTTCGCGTAAGTCCTAAGAGCCATCAACTCATGCAAAATCTCATTCAAACCCGTATGACCTTGGTCAAGATTGATTTCGACAATGTGCAATTGTTCACCCATTTACCCGCCAAATTGGGCAACCGCGATATCAGCGTGCCGTATATGGTCAAAGCCGCCGCCGATGCCAAATTGCTGAGCGAAATTACTCGCAAAGTCAACGTAGGCGAAGAAATTGCTGTATCGCTCACCGACACCAAAGACAGCCGCACCGCACGACTAACCCGGCTGACCTTGATCAGCTTTACGAAATAAGCAAGACGAACGGTTTACTGAATATTCACCCGTTCACGCGCCAAGTTTCGGAACGCCGTTAAGCTCTTATCGAAGAAAAGATCAACTTTGCCGGTTGGGCCGTTACGATTCTTGGCAATGATTAGCTCTGCGATGTTTTTAAATTCGGTATCTGGGTTATACATTTCATCGCGGTAAATAAAGCTGACGATGTCGGCATCTTGCTCGATACTATTATGGACGAAAATATCATTTGCCACAAAATTATGTGGCCCCGGAACTGTTAGATCGAACACTTCTTCTTCGCCACAGGGGGTAACTGCAACTATTTCATCCCAATAAATATCGCTGCTTGCTAGTTGTTGCAATTCTTGGCTATCAATTGCGTTCGCAACTCGGCTGGCACGATCACGACTTACATTTTGTTTAAAAATTGTCATGCCACTATAAGCCATATTTAGTCGCTCGTGCAGTTGACGATGTGAAATATGGCGGTTTCGCATCGTCGGCACAACAATACGTTCCCAAATCTCGCTAGGAATCACGTCACGGTTGGTGTTTTCAGTCTTCGTCGCAATAAAATGCTCAATTGCACTTAGACTTTCTGTTTTATATTGACCGACTGCGCCAATTTTTTTGCAAAAAGTCAGCAAATCAGATTTACCGGTCACACGCACATGATATTGATCACGTCCTTTATCTTTCTGCGACACACGCCTAATTTTGGCATTAATACCAAAACGCAACAAAAGCGATTGCACATCTTGCGCCAGTTGCTGGCTGCTGCTCGCATAATAAATTACAGGATGACGCGACTGACCACTCGGCATTCGAATACAACCATCAGTGGCCCACAAATGCCGCATAAACACCGCCAGTGATGACGTTGGCAAAGAAAATAATGCTTGAGGCACTCTTTTGTCTGGCGAACGCAACCCCCAAACCCCTAACTGGTCAAGCCACTCGGCAACCGCACTGCGAACATGATGCGTATGACTTCGCGTTGACGTCAGATAAACCTGAAACCAATTTCGCTCATGCTTAATGCGAGGAGCTACCTCATCCCCAAACACTTTTTGAGCTAAATCAAATACAATCTGGGCTAAATCGGCTTCCCGAGTAGTGTATTGAATCACATGCTTCGGCAACGTGCAGCCATCCCCAATGAGATGCCCCAACAAGGCCAGCGCTTCATTCGTCATGGATTGGGTGCTTGCACAATCAATCTGCCTAGGCAATGCAATATGCATTCCTTTATCCAGTGTATCTAACCGTTGCCAACCCTGAATGGTACAAAATTTATGGTTTGCGGTGGCCTTAATACGCCGCCCTAAACGAGTAACCATTTCATAAATGGGTTTCACACCAGTGCAAAAAGCGCGGCTCACCTTAGCCATACTTAGCTTTAAATTGCTGGGAGCAAGCGCCAACACATCAAATTCCGATTTCTCCACAAGATCCCGAATCGGCACACGCGCCCCATCCCCCAAAGTCACGAGCGTGTCTCCAGCTAAGCACCCCGATTCACGCAAGTCGCTCAGCATGGGGCGTTTGTCGGAGCGCTGCTCAACCGTGCGCGAAAGCTGACTACCGGCAATGAGCGGCACTTTTAGCTCACGCGCAATCTGCTTGAGCGAACGCGAGATATGGCTAATTTCTTGTACGCGGTTTTCGCCGCCTTTGCCGTCTTTTGAATCACCCTGCATCAGTTGCAAATAATCCACAATAATCAGGTCAAGCCCATGCTCTTGATAAATACGCCGCGCCTTTACCCGCAAATCGAGCGGGCTGAGCGAAGGCGAATCGTCGAGAAACATCGGCATTTCCGACATTTGCAAACACACCTGCGACATGCGCCCCCATTCATCATCTGACAAGGTGCCGGTGCGCAAACGTTGCCCTTCGATACCGGTTTCGGTGCTGACAAAACGCTGCACCAACTGCTCATTCCCCATTTCAAGGCTAAAAATTGCCACCCGCTGCCGATGCCGAAACGAGGCGTTGTAGCCGAGGTTGAGCATAAGACTGGTGTTGTGAACCAGCATGTCATTTGCGACAAAATTGTGGGTTTCTGGAATGGTGAGATCGTAAACTTGCTGCTCACCGATAAATTCGATCTTGGTGATCTTGTCCCAATAAACATCGCTTTCGGCCAATTGCTTGAGCGGTTCTGAGTTTAATGCTGTGCCAATTTGCAACAGTCGCTGGCGACTCGGGGAGCGTTGCCCAACATGCAAATTGGAGTCGGGTGACAACCCCATGTCTTTGAACATACTGCGCCACGACCGATCACCCCGCACATCATCAATTACCCCCCATACCTCACGGGGGATGACATCATTATTTGGGTTGCTGGGCTTGCCTGCAAAGGTCGCTTTACCATATGACGCGGCTGCATCTTTGCCAAATGCGCCAATTTCATCAATAAAACGCACGACATGCGCTTGCCCAGTAATTTGCAACTCATATGCTTGACGTTGTTCACCCTTATATTTCACTTTGCGGTCGCGCAAACGGGCAATAATGCCGAATCGCAGTAACAAATGCTGCACATCACGTGCCAATTTGAGCGAAACCGTGCTATAACTCACCCCTGCCTGATCACTTTTACGATAAATGCTGCCGTCGCACGCAAACAAACGATTTAAAAACAAAGCCAATTTTGGGCGGGTGTAGCCAAATACGCACTCAGGAACAAACTTCTCAGCCGCAGCCTTGCCCATCACCCCCAACGAAGTCAGCCACTCAGCGAGGCTACACATAGCCTTTTCGCTCATCGCCCCAAGCCCGTCTGGGGCCAATACGACAGGCGCAACTTCGAGCACACGACACAATTGCTCGAACAAAACCGCGCCCGGCGCAACATGCCCATTCACCCACAGCGATACCGTAGCCCTAGACACGCCCACTTGCTGGGCAAATTGCGCCTGCGACCAATGCTTGCGCTGTAAGTGGACACTCAGGCGCTCACCAAATTGTTGTCGTGCCTGCCGAATATACGTTGAGTCGCCCGAAATGAACAAATTTGGGGTGCGCCTACCCGCCGTAAATTCGCGGGCGCTTGTGCCCGGAAAAGCAAGCGCCGCTTGGCGGAAGTCATCTCGCAAAAGCGGGTTGCTATTGGTGAATTGCGGCGTCGCCTTTGTCACACAACCATCTGCCAACAAATAGGCCAGCGCTTTTACCTGATGTTCTGGCGCGTCGTCATTGCCAAAAAAGGGCAAACAACGTGGCACAGCGATTTGATCGCCAACCTTAAGCGCCATTAGCGCTTGCCAACCCGACATGGTTAAAAATGGGTGCGAGGCCGTCACTTTAATCTCGCGGCCCAACGCGGTTTGCACGCGATACAATGGTTTTACGCCATCGTCAATAAAATCACTGGCCGCAGTTGCAGTCAATTTATATTCAGCATCGAGCGTTACGACATTGGCTTTACGCGCTCGCACTGCGTCTTCGGCTCGCACCAATTTACCCGTCGTCGGGTCAAACAATTGGGTATCTGCCGCCACACACTTGCCCACGCCCGGACGGGCCGCAATAATCAACAAATCGCCGCGCTGCAAACCGCCCAACATGCGGTCAACCTCGTTGAAGCCGGTCGGAATGCCGAGCGGCTCGTCTTTATGCTCGTGCAAATACTCGATGCGGGTAAAAAAGTCGTCCACCGCCTTCTTCATCGGCACCATCTGCCCGGCCATGCGTTGCTCAGACACGCCAAAAATGGTGGCTTCGCTTTGCTCAATCACCTGCTGAATGGCTTTGGTGGTGTCGTAGGCCAATTTGGCGACGTCGCCCGCCGCGTTGAGCATCCGCCGCCGCAGCGCCATATCTTCGACCAAATGCCCGTAGGCTTCGACATTCAGCGCCGTCGGCACCGAGGCCATGATCTGCGCGAGGTAGCCCTCACCGCCCACCTCTTCGAGCAAATTTTGGCTGGCCAAATTGGCCGCCACCGTAAGCAAATCGGCCTCATTGCCGCACGCCTGAATTGCGCTGTAAATCCAGCCATGTTTGACAACGTAAAAATCGCTGGGACGCAAAAAACTCGCCACACGCGGCGTGGCGCTGGGGTCAATCATCAATGAACCGAGCACCGCCTCTTCAGCTTCGATATGATTTGGAGGAAGAACATCGGCCATAAGAATTTTAGATTTTAGATTTTAGATTTTAGATTTGGGATTTGGGATTTGGGATTAAAGGTTAGGGATTAAAGATTATAGGCGATGAATGATAATACAATTCAGATTGTGCAAAGCCGTCGGTCTCCCCCTAAAAATCCAAAATCCAAAATCCAAAATCTAAAATCCCTACTCCTTCTTGTTGCGTTCGCGTTGCGAATCGCCAATCTCGGCGGCGAGAGCCTGTGGCGCGACGAAGTTGACTCGGTGCGCTTTGCCTTTGCGCCTTACGGCGAAATTTTTGCCAATTTGACCAAGCCCGGCCAAAATGGGCCGCTCTATCATTTGCTCGTTCGGGGGTGGCTCAGCCTAACTGGCACACACGACTTTACCC
>JAHBAL020000316.1 GCA_018500105.2 Anaerolineae bacterium | reverse complement strand
TTAATCAAAGTGGACAAGGTTGTAGGGGTAAGGCATTCGCCAAGGCATCGCCCCCAAGCGTAAATCGCTCAATGGGTGACGGCGAATGCCTTACCCGATCGCGAGCCAAGTAACGCTACAGCAAGGTGGGGCAAGGCATTTGCTGGCTTTAACGGGTTGACGATGTGTGAAATGCCAATGCCTTGCCCCTACATCAAAATTCCTTCTTGATTGTGAGGTTGGTATAACGAGTAACGAGTAACGAGTAATGAGTAAGAAAGAAATTATTACTCGTTACTCATTCGATTAGTGTTTCGAAACGGCCACGTTGTGCGACATATTGCGGTCACGCACGAGCGAGGCAATGATTGAGAGCGCAAGCACGCCGATGATGACGCCTAACGAGAGGCCGATGGGAATCTTAAACAGATCTGTCAAGAGCATCTTGACGCCGACAAAGGTTAGCACAACCGACAAGCCGAGCTTGAGGTAGTGGAATTTGTCAATGACGCTGGCGAGCACGAAGTAAAGTGAGCGCAACCCCATGATGGCGAAGATGTTCGAGGTATAGACGATGAATGGGTCTTTGGTGACGGCAAAAATGGCGGGGATGGAGTCTACGGCAAAGACCAAGTCGGTGCTTTCGATGACGAGCAAAACCACAAACAGCGGGGTTGCCATCAATTTGCCGGCGTGGCGCACAAAGAACGACTCACCCTCATAGTGATCGGTGACCGGCATGATGCGCTTGAGCATGCGCACCAGTGGGTTGTGATGTGGCTCCATTTTTTCATCTTTGTGAAAAGCCATTTTGATGCCGGTAAAGACTAGAAATGCGCCAAAAATGTAGATGATCCAGTGAAATTGTTTGAGCAGGGCCGCGCCGACCAAGATCAAAATCGCCCGCATAACGAGCGCACCCAACACGCCCCAGAACAACACGCGGTGTTGGTAGGCGGCTGGCACAGCGAAGAAGGTGAAGATCAGCACGAAGACGAAGATATTATCAACACTGAGCGACTTCTCGATGATATAGCCTGTTAAAAATGACAACGCCGCTTCTTGGTTACTATAGGCGCTGCCCGGCGAAATGCTATCCCAAAAAAAGTAAATGAGGGTGTTGAACACCATCGCCAAACCAATCCACACCACGCTCCATGTCAGCGCCTCTTTGACAGACACTGCATGGCTATGACGATGAAAAACGCCCAAGTCGAGCGCCAACATCGCCAACACAAATACATTAAATGCAATCCATATCCAAATCGGTCCTTCAATCATAATTTCTCCTATTTTGTTGATGAAATAAAAACTTACGAACCGCGAGGCAATAAAAAAGCGAGACCCCACGATTCAACGTGATAGTCTCGCCATAGACCCGAACTGGGTTTATCGCATCACCGGAGAAAACTCGTATTGACGATGATGCAATCTCTTGTGGAGAAGGCTACTCCCTAACGGGACTTAGTTTAGGCGATTTGATTAACGAAATATGAATATTTGTTTGGTGAAACTTAAGACTGTATTTATACTCCCCACGGATGAAATCGGCGAATCCCTCAATTTGAGTCCGCGCTCAGTATGGCAAGTTTATTTTGGCGGCGATACAATGATATTTATGTAAGCGGCATTTAGAGCAGATTCCTCGTTGATATACGTCATGAGTCACCTGCTTCGCCATTTAACTCGGAGGAGCGGAAGTTGCGGAGATAGCGAAAAATGACTTTTTTATGAACCGCTTCTCCGCATTTTCCGCTCCTCCGAGTTCAGATGCTAAATAGGAATTAGCGCTAAGGCGTGTCTGCTTCTTTTGGCGGAATTTAAGTTGGGATTGCGCTCGTTTTTGTGCCACAAAACACAGAAAGACATTGCTCGAAAACATCACGAAACCCTATAAAACAATGGCTTTTGACTTGTTTATAAATAGACAGTAAGTAGCTAAGCTTACAGTATTTGTAAGTTTGTATGCTTACAGTCATACAAACACACCTGCATGAGTGGATACTTGCATACATGCAGGTAATCGCAATTGCTTCGGGAAAAGGTGGGGTAGGCAAAACCACCACGACCCATACCCTTGGTTGGATTTTGAGCGAAAAGCTCAACGTGTTGATGTTGGATCTTGACCCACAGTGCAGCCTAACGGCGTGTTGTAATTTGTCGGAAGCTGAAGGCACGATTGCAGATGTATTGGCGACGCCGAGCAAGCTGGCTTTGGCGCAGGCCATTCGCCCGCTGAGCAAAAAATTGAGCATGTTGCCCAGCAGCCCCGAATTGGCGAGTCTCGAATTAAGTTTGTCGGCCAAAATTTCACGTGAGACCATCATCAAGCGTATGTTGGCGACGGCGACGGGCTACGATCTCTGTCTGATTGATTGTTCGCCTTCAACGGGTTTGCTTGTGCTAAATGCGCTGACGGCAGCCAATGGCGTGATCTTGCCGGTTGTCCCCGAAGCCATGAACTTATACGCACTGCGTTCTTTTCTCGATGTGTTGGATGAAATTCGGGCGACCGTCAATCCGGGTTTACAAACCGTCGGCACGCTGGTCAATTTCTACAATGCGCGTAGCAATCATCATCAGCAAGCCCTCGACGAGATCAACCGCGCCGATATTCCGGTATTGGGCACAGTCGGACGCACGATCCGCATCGCCGAGGCTGTCGCGGCCCATGAGCCGATTACAGCTTATGAAGCCGCAAATGACCGCAGCACTGAATATAAGGCAATCGCCAAGAAGGTGAAACAATGGCTAGAAAAACACAATTAACCGGCCTTTTGAGCCGAAATCCGCCAGCGCCAGATGCACAATCTGTAAGCATACAAGACAGGCCAGCAGACATAGTGAGTAAGCCTGAGCAACAGGCCAGCAGCGATGCAGCCAAGGATAACAGCCGCAGCCGTCGCGTTAAACCGCGCAGCGTGGCGCTCAAAATCGCCGAGCAAGAGCAAATCGAAGCCATTGCCCAAGCCTTGAATGTTTCGGTGAATAGTGTTATGACCTTCGCCATTCGCCGCTTTTTAGACGACTATCGGGCCGGACGGGTTGACTTGACGCATCGCATTCGCCAAACCAAAGGCACATTGTCATGAATACGGTGAATCATACAAGCTGGTATACATACATGCTTGTATGATTCACTGTATTCATAACAGCAATGAATGTAAGTATGGCAAAGGATGTCAGCATAGACATGAACACAGCTTATCGCCGCTGGTTGCGGCTGATCTTGGCCGTGTTTTTGTTGTTGTGTGGGCTAAACAACATCACTTTGCCGATGTTCGAGGCCAGCGACGAAGCCGCGCATTTTGCCTATGCCGATTATTGGGCGCGTGAGCGACGCCTGCCCAATTTGCGCCAAGAAGTGCCCTCGCACGAGGCATTTCAGCCGCCGCTGTATTACGTCGCGCTTGCACCGTTGATTCGCTTGTTCGACCGCAGCAACTTAGCCGAGATCAGCCAACTCAACCCCGACTGGTTCGACCGCGAGCTAAACGCCGATTACGCCAGCGTGGCGCAGCTTCATTTGCATGGCCCCGCCGAGCAATTTCCGTATCGCGGGGCGGTGTGGGCGGTGCGAGCTGCGCGATTTGCATCGTCATTATTAGGCGCGGCGACAATTTACACCCTGTTTTTGCTGGCGCAATTGATTTTGCGCCAGCAAAAACACGCCAAAACCATCGGGCTTTTGGCGGCGGCATTGGCGGCATTTAACCCAAAATTCATTCACATCAGTAGCATTGTCAGCAACGATATCGCCGTAACATTTGCGGCCACACTCGCTTGTTGGTGGATGTTGCGCATCGAGGCCGAGGCCGACGACAACCCCCAATGGGCGAGCTGGTTCGGATTGGGCATTTTGATCGGGCTGGCGGGCTTGTGCAAAATTCAAGCCTTCGCCCTCGTCATTCCAGCGGGCGTGTTGTGGTTATCAAGCCTTACATTCTCCGAAAAATCCAAAATCCAAAATCTAAACTCTAAAATAATCCAGCCAGTTTGCGCGGCGGCTGGCTTCTTGTTGGTCAGCGCTTGGTGGTTTTGGCTCAATTGGGGGCGCTATGGCGCCCCCTTGGCATGGAACGAAGTGCAAACCGCCAATGCGGCCTTGTTGCGCCCGCAGCCGCTGGGCGTAGGCGAAATGATCAGCCGCGTGCCGCAATTGTTCATCTCATTTTGGGGCGTGCTTGGCATCGAGAAATATTTTCCGCCTTGGGTAAATTGGGTATTGTTTGGCGGGCTGGTGCTGGCGGTGCTCGGTTGCGGGCGGCTGGTGTCGCTGCGTTGGGGGACATGGAGCCACGCCCGTGCCTGGCTCGTTATGCTCGCACGGCAAATGAGGGCCCTCGCACTACTTTTAGGCTGGATGCGCACCCAGGTGGGCCCAGAACATAGCCG
>JAHBAL020000518.1 GCA_018500105.2 Anaerolineae bacterium | reverse complement strand
GGCGTCAGATGTGTATAAGAGACAGGTGTTTCATCGGTTGCGACCCGGCCCGCCCCTTCGACTTTACCGCAGGCCCTAAGGGTATTTCGCCCATCTCAACCCCTGCTTTTGGCAATGTTTTGGGCATCCCCAAAATTTATGGTTTCGTTAACGGCGACTATGTGCCTTGGTATTTTTTGGCGTTGGCCTTGTTGGCGGGTTCGGCCTTCTTCATCTTCCGCCTGCGCGATAGCCGCATGGGCCGCGCTTGGGTCAGCATGCGTGAAGACGAATTGGCTGCCAATGCGATGGGGGTAGATATTGTTCGCACCAAATTGCTGGCCTTCATCATCGGCGCCATGTTCTCTGGCTTTGCTGGCGGATTCTATGCCTCTTACGTCTCCTTCATCGAACCCGGTTCTTTCGCCTTCGACATCTCCGTGACCGTGTTGGCAATGGTTATCCTCGGTGGCACAGGCAACATCACCGGCGTGATTTTGGGTGCATTCATCGTGCGGGTGATTGACCTCGTGGTGCTCGAACGGCTCAAGCAGCTCATTAACGGTGTCACCGAATCAGTGTTCTTCTCTGGCATTCAAAACCCGGCTTTGGTGCAATTTGTGCAATCCATCGCCGATGCCACCGCCTATAAGGTCATGCTTTTCGGCTTGATCTTGGTTATCATGATGAAGGTGCGCCCACAAGGTCTCATCCCAGCCGAAACTGCTGCCCAAAAGCGCAAAGCCTAGTCATTAAGAGTTGAGTGTTGAGAGTTGAGAGTTGAGAGCAAAACTTACTCTCAACTCTCAACTCTCAACACTAAACGCTCAACCCAAGAATTGGATGTTTTACTTGATCTTGTCCTGATTGGTTTGTCGAACGGCGGCATCATTGCACTCAATGCCGTCGCCGTGACGGTGATCTATTGCGCGGTACGCACGCTTAATCTGGCTCATGGCGATGTCTACGCCCTAAGCTCGGTTATGACGATGATGACCCTGCGCAGTATTTTGCCGCTCGACGGCCCACCCACATGGGCGCAGCTTATCATCGGCTTGATCCTCAGCATCATCAGCACCATCAGCTTCGGCGTCATTTTTAGCATGTTGATCGAATTCTTAGGATTCCGACTCTTTCGCGGGCAATCGCGGCTAGCGCCGATCATTGCTACGCTGGGGTTGTCATTCATGCTATACCAATTGGCGCTGGTGTGGCGCAAACTGTTGCCCACCTTTAATCGAGGTGAGCATCGCAGCGTGCCGGGCGTAGATGAATTGCCGCGTGATGTTGTGCCGCACATTTTTTCACAAATTGACGTTTTTCAGGCACTGGGTATTCAAACCAATTCGCGCTTTGATATCAAAGACTTGTTCATCATTGTGTGTGCGCCGATTGTCGCCTATTTGGTGCATTTGTTGCTCAACAAAACCAAAGTCGGTCGTGCCATTCGCGCTTGCGCCCAAGACAGCATTGCTGCGCAAATGGTGGGGGTGAATTTGAATGGCGCAATTCGAGCTGCGTTTGCCATTGGCGGCGCATTGGCTGGGGTTGCCGCCTTTATCTTTGCCATCACCGTCGAGCGTCCGGTGGCGAATCATGGCGCACAAAGCGGCCTCATTGCCTTTACTGCCGCCATCTTGGGTGGCATCGGCAATCCGCTGGGCGCGTTGGTCAGTGGATTGCTTATCGGCATGTTCGCCGCCTTCAGCGATTATTTGCTCGATGGCCGCTGGACGCCCGCGCTTATCTACTTGCTGCTGGTTGGGTTGCTCATGTGGCGGCCTAGCGGGCTAAGCCCCGAAGAACGAACGGGCGAGTTAAGCCAACAAACCGGCGACGTGGTGGTGCTCAATGCCACCCGCGCAAGCACAACCCGCACCATGTCAGTGTTGCTCAACCTTGTGCCGTTGGCGCTACTTTACCCGCTCATTGTGCCGCTCATTGGTGAATACTACTTGCCCGTTGTCAATAGCTTTCTCATTTATGTGGTGTTGGCGCTCGGCCTGACCGTGCTGCTCGGCTTTGCAGGCGTGCTCGATGTTGGCTATGCGCTCAATTTTGCCATTGGGGCCTACTTGATGGCCTACTTGACTGGGCCAGCGATGGCGTGGCGCGATCAGTTGCTTGGCTTTGTGCCCGATGGCATCATCGTCTTTGCCATTATCATCATCGTCACGGGCTGTCTTGGCATGGTCAAAGGTTGGCTCACGGCGCGAATGCGGATTGACTATTTGGCAATTGCCACTTTGGCGCTTAGTTTGATGATGCGCGATGTGCTGAAAAACAGCGGGGCCGGCGGCGTGGGGGGCTTTAGCGCCATTCCGCCGCCAACCCTGTTTGGCGTTCGCTTCGACTCCTTCACCATGCAATATTTGCTGGTGTTGGGTGTGGTCGCGCTCATCATTGTCGGCAGCTATCGTTTGCTCGACTCACGGGTTGGGCGGGCCATGGCCGCCATGCGCGAAGACGAATACGCGGCCCAAAGTTCTGGCGTCAGTATTGGGCGTTACAAATCAATCTCATTTTTCATCGGCGATTCGATCGCAGGGCTGGCGGGCGGGCTTTATGCCGCAATGCTCAGCTTTGCCGAACCCGGGTTGGCCGATTTTCAAGTTTCGGTAATGGTGCTAAGCATGGTGGCGATTGGCGGCATCGGTAATATTTCGGGCGCAGTGTTTGGCGTCTTTAGTATCATGGGCCTCGACCGTATCGTTATCCCCTTTATTCAAGGATTGATGGGCGACCAACCCTTCGTGCAGTTTACGCTGCGCGAACTCAACTTCTTGCTGTTTGGGCTGGCACTTTACTTTTCAGTCTTTTTTAGCCGAAAATTTAAGTTTTCAAAAGACTCAGATAATCTAAACAAAAAAAATGATCGCGCTCAATTGAAGAAGAGCAACGTAGGCGCTTCTTAAGCTGGGCAATTGATAACCTATTTGTTGTCATTTGGTCTAGGCCGTTTGACAACACCAATCTAAATAATGCCCGTTGGGGTATATTCAACAGGACGGTAAATAATTACATGGCACAAGAGGTTTTACTCGAAGCAAAAGGCGTTACCAAGCGCTTTGGCGGTCTAACCGCTGTCAACAAAGTTGATTTTGTAATCTATAAAGGCATGATTGCAGGGTTGATCGGCCCGAACGGTGCTGGCAAAACAACTTTCTTCAACAATATGACGGGCCTTTATACCCCAACCGAAGGGGACTTTATTTTTGATGGCAAACCCATCACAGGTCTAAAACCGCATATTATCCAAGCGAACGGCATTAGCCGCACCTTCCAAAATATTCGTTTGTTTGGTCAAATGAGCGCACTCGAAAATGTGTTGGTGGGCATGCACACGCGGCTAAAAGGCTCGGTGCTAGAGGCGTTCTTCCGCCCATCGCGGGTGATCCATGAAGAGAAAAAGGCCCGTGATAAGGCGCTCGATTTGCTCGACTTGGTTGGTCTTGGGCGCGGCACTGCCGAAATGGCGGCTCGAAACTTGCCTTACGGCTTGCAACGCCGCCTCGAAATTGCCCGCGCTTTGGCCTCTGACCCCAAGCTATTGTTGCTCGACGAGCCAACCGCAGGCATGAACCCGCAAGAAAAGAAGGAATTGACCGAATTGGTGGATAGCTTGCGCAAGAATTTGGGGCTGACTGTATTGTTGATTGAGCACGACATGAAAGTCGTGATGGGCATTAGCGATCGTGTCAGCGTGCTTGATCACGGCGAAAAGATCGCCGAAGGGTTGCCAAAGACCGTGCAAGCCGACCCCAAAGTGATTGAAGCGTATCTTGGTACAGGGGCCGCCGCAGAAGGAGCCTAAACTAAATTTTAGATTTTAGATTTTGGATTTCTATTGAGTTAAACACCATTGGAAATCCAAAATCCAAAATCTAAAATCTAAAATCTAAAATCTGATTATGGCAATATTAGAACTCAATAACGTCCATACTTATTATGGCAATATTCATGCGCTCAAGGGCATTACCCTCAGTGTGAATGAGGGCGAAGTCGTTACGCTGATTGGCTCGAACGGCGCCGGCAAAACCACCACTTTGCGCACCATTCAGGGCTTGCTCAAGCCCCGCGAAGGCTCGATCAAGCTGAACGGCGAAGAATTGACCAAACTACCCCCGCACGATGTGGTGCGGCGCGGTGTCAGCCAATCCCCCGAAGGCCGCTTGGTTTTCCCCCGCATGAGCGTGAGAGAAAATCTTGAGATGGGTGCATTTCAGCGCAATGACAAAGACGGTATTGCGCAAGATATGGACAAGGTGTTTAGCTTGTTCCCCCGCATGAAAGAGCGCGTTAACCAACGCGCTGGCACATTGTCGGGTGGTGAGCAGCAAATGTTGGCGATGGGCCGCGCATTGATGGCTCGTCCGCGTGTGTTGTTGCTCGACGAGCCGTCAATGGGTCTTGCCCCGATCTTGGTTGACCTCATTTTCGACATCATCCGCGAATTGCACCGCCAAAAGACCACCATTCTGTTGGTTGAGCAAAACGCACGTATCGCGCTCAGCGTTGCTGATCGCGGCTATGTGCTCGAAACCGGCGAGATCGTGCTGAGCGGCCCCGCCAACGAACTCGCCCACAACCCAGAAGTCGAAGCCGCGTATTTGGGCGGCAAAGGCCACTAGTCGTTCAAGGTTGAGAGTTAAGAGTTGAGAGTTGAGAGTTTAATACTCTCAACTCTCAACTCTCAACTCTTAACTCTCACTTCTTCGCTGGCAACCAATTTTGCCAGATGTTCTCGCTGCGTTCGATCCAATCTTTGGCAGCTTGGGCCGGGGTTTGTTTGGCAATATCAATTGCGGCCATCATTTCGATTTGGTCAGTATCGGCATACTGAAAGTTTTTGAGAAACTGATAGACATCTGGCGCGTCCGTCTTCAGTTTTGCCGAGGCAATTTTGTATAAAATCTCAGCCGGATACTCGCAATTCACCTTGCTGTTTTGCGCCTTGTCATCCATATACTTGCCGCATTCGTCATTAAATTTAGGCAGCTTTACCGCAGTTAGTTGGTGGCTGTGATGCACTGAGTGCGGCGTCCAAAAATAGAACAAGAAGGGTTGCTTTTTGTTATAAGCCTCTTCCAGCAATTGCAATTGCGCTTCTTCAGAGCCGACCACCTCCACTTGCAAACTCAGCCCCAAATTCTTAATGACAAACTCGTCAAATTGCGGCCACGATGGGTCTCCGGCGACAAAACGCCCTTTCTCCCCCGTTTTTTGTGTTTTAAACAAGGCCGCGTTCTTTTTTACGCCTTCCCATGTGGCTAATTCGGGGCGCTCTTTCACCATATAGGTCGGCACATACCAGTTTATTTTGCCGATCACGCCTAATTTGCCCAACTCTTCGACGGTTTTGTTGCCTTTGACATATTTTTCATAGGTTTCGGCATGCCCCGAAGGCCACACTTCAAGGCTGGCGCTGGCCTCGTTTTTTGATAATGGCTCCCATTGGGCTTTTTCATCAATTTGCACCAACTCAACCCGATAATCGAGCTTGCTCTCGATCAAGTGTTTGGCGACATGCGCATTTGCAATTGCAGCACTCCAAGGATTCTCGATAATGCGAATAATTGGCTTTGCCGCCGCACCTTTGGTCGAGATGGTGGTGGCACGGGGGATGGCCGTAGCGGTGGGTTTTGGCGCATCCGTTGGCTTGGGCGCTTCGGTCGGCTTTGCGGTTGCAGTCGGAGCAGGGGTATTCGTTGGCTTGGGCGCCTCAGTAGGCTTAGGCGGATCGGTCGGTTGGGGGGCGACGGTTGGGGCGATGGCAGTAGCGGCTGGGGTTGCGGCTTGGCCACATGCGACCAGCGGCAATCCAGACATGGCGGCGATTAGCAAAAATTTGCGGCGAGTAATTGAGTGTGGAATCATGTAACTGAAAATCTCCTTTAAAATATCATTGCAAATTGTATATTTTTTACAATAAATCTACACCCTTCTTTAGAATGAAATTTGTAATACAATCACAGCCACGAGCCTTTGAATCAATGCCGATTGTGTCGCGGGCGGCGCAAAACGGATATACTTCGAGGTGCGTCTCAATATGATTTCCTTTAATTTTCGTCGGGCTTATCCCGACAATACGCCGCATCCACCGCATGGGCTGTGGTTTGCCATGAACGACAAAGGGGTGTTGGTAACCCGTCACGAGGGCGAAACCGTATTGCCGTATGGCGAAACCGCGCTGCCCAATTTGTTGCGCCCCGAACACACCTTGCTTTTGGGTTATTTAGATGACACCCCTTGTTTTGCCTGTTACATTGCCGACGAGACGCTGCCCAGCGCTACCCGTCAATTTGGCCTACGCGACCTCTATGGGCGTGTGCCAGAAGCACAGCACGCCATCGCTGGCTATGCGTCGCAATTGCTGCTGTGGCAGCGCAGCAGCAATTATTGCTCGGTGTGTGGGCAAGCACTGGTGCAAATTGCGGGCGAGTGGGGCAAGCGCTGCCTAAGCTGCAAACGCGATGTTTACCCACCGGTTAACCCATGCACCATTACCCTCATTCACGATGGCGACCGCGCCTTGCTCACGCATAAGGCCGGTTGGGGCAATCGCTATGGGCTGGTGGCAGGGTTTGTCGAACCCGGCGAGTCGCTCGAAGATTGCCTGCGCCGCGAGGCCGCCGAAGAAGTGGGTGCAAATGTGGCCGACATCACTTACTTTAGCAGCCAACCTTGGCCTTACCCACATCAACTCATGCTTGGTTTTTTTGCGCGTTACACAAGCGGCACAGGCCAAATTGACCAAAACGAGCTGGATGAAGCGCGTTGGACCACCCGCGATGAGATTAACGCTGGCGTTGTCGGCATTCCGCCAAAGCTCAGCATTGCGCGCCAATTGATTGACCATTGGCTAACCCACGCCGTTTGACGCCACTTTGCTATGTCTGATATTCAATCTCTGCGCCGCGCTTTTGATATTTTAACTGCCGTTGCCTCAAACAACGAAGGGGTGAGCTTGACCGAGATCGCCATTCGGGTAGATTTGCCGAAAAGCACGGTGTCGAGAATGTTGAGCACGCTGGCGGCCTTGGGTGCGGTAGAGAAATTGGGCGGGCGCGAAGGGTTTCGTATCGGTCAATCTATCGTCTCGATGGCGGCCAATATTGGTCTGCCGCGCAGCTTAATCGCCATTTCGCGGCCCTATTTGCAGCAATTGGCGCAGACCTCTGGCGAAACGCTGACGCTGTGTGTGCCCGATGGCGACATGGCGCATTATATTGACCAAGCCAACAGCCCGCGCTTTTTTCAACTGCGCGATTGGACCGGTATGCGGCTGCCGCTGCATGTCTCGCCCGATGGCAAATTGTATTTGGCGCACAAACCCGAAATCATGATCGAGGCGTATTTGCAGCGCCCGATGCAATTATTCACCACCACGACCATTAGCACCGCCCGCGCCATGCAGCGCGAGCTGGCAAAAATTCGCAAACAGGGTTACGCATGGGATAACGGCGAATACAGCGCCGAATTGATCGGCGTGGCAGCCCCGATTTTTGACGAAACCAACAAAATCATTGCCTCGGTGTGTATGTTTGGCCCGGTGCATCGTTTTCCGACCCAAAGCAAAGCCTCGGCGTTGATTCAGCAAACGATAGAAGTGGCTAATTTGATCAGCACCAAATGCCGGTCGTTGGTGGTGAAGTCGGGATGAGTGCTTAGCCGTGTGAAGGGGGCATTATTAATTGTGACGAAAGCAACATCCCTGTCAAGCAAAGATTGACAGGGATGTTGCTTTCGGGGAATGGTTGTATTGGGTTTACCCAATTGCCAAACTGACAATATCGCCCAAAACGCCCATCGCGGTGACTTATTGCCCGGCCCCGCGCCCGCTCACGGCCAAGGGGTTGCTGCTAAAGTGCTGAGTGGTGAACACCACGATGCTGTCCGAGGCTTGAATTGCGCCGAGTTTGGTGCTGGGGTCAGCGCCGAGCAATTTCAACTCGCACTTGCCGTCTTGCACTACCGCCGCGTAGCGCAATTTTTTGCCCCCCGCCGATAATTCGGCGGCGCGGCGGGCCATCATGTCGTTCAGACTGTCCACTTCGCGCAAAAATTCGTCTACACTCAAGCCGTCCATCGAAGCCGGATACAGTGACTCAATCGAGACCTCATCCATGCCGATGCGATAGCCCAACATGCGGGCCAAGATCAAGGCTTTGCGTCCGGCATCACGTCCGCCGAGGTCTTGGCGCGGGTCGGGTTCGGTGTAGCCGAGGCGTTTGGCCTCGCGCACCGCGTCGCCAAACGGTTTGCCCGCCTCGAGTTGGGCGGCCAAGTAGGCCAGCGTGCCGCTTAGCGAGCCTTCGATTTTGTGCACTTGGTCGCCCGCGTCGAGCAAGGTCGTGAGGGTCGAGATGACCGGCATGGCCGAACCGCACGTCGTTTCCCAGCGTGACGCGCCCGCCGTGATGGCATCCCACCATGCCAAATCGCCCGCCAACGGCAATTTGTTTGCCAGCACAACGGCGTGGCCCGCGGCTTTGGCTGCCAGTAAGACCGGCACGGCTTGCGCGGTGGCGGTGGTGTCTACCACAATGCTGCGCGGCGGCAATTGGGCTACTACCTCGTGGATGGCGCTGATGGGCTGGCTGGCCGGTCCGCTCAATTTTTGCCCCGCACTTTTCTGCGCGATCATGCCCAAAATAGCATCGTCGCTCAGGCCGTGCTGATCATAAATGATCGCGCTGCTGTCGGAAATGCCGACCACTTCTAGCCGCAAATTGCGGCGAGCGGCATGCAGCTCACGCGCCGCCACCAATTGGCGAGCCAATGCGCGGCCTACGCCGCCGAAGCCTAAAAGAAAAACAGAATGCATATGAATTATGAGAGATGAATTATGAGTTATGAATTATGAGTTATGAGTTATGAATTCTAAATGCAATTAGAAACGAATGATAATTCATCATTCATAGCTATAACGCACAACATCCATAATTCCAAGGCTGTTCAAAAGTCGCCTCGTCATTCCCGCGAACGCGGGAATCCACAACCCCACTGACACAATTTTACGAGTTTGTTGCGTTTTTACTTGCAACGTTATGGATCTCCGCGTTCGCGGAGATGACGTATTGAGGGTTATGCTGACTTTTGAACAGCCTTATCCATAATTCATAATTCATAATTCAATTATGTTTTCAGTCGCGTCATCTTAGCATCAAACAGCGGCTCGTCGCTGACGACGGCGCGTTGTGGCTTGCCAAAATACTCGATGGATAGCTCGGTGCCGGGTGTGGCGAGTTCGATTGGCACGTAGCCATAGCAAATGAACTTGCCGAGGCTGTAGCCAAAGTTGGCGCTGCTGACATAGCCAACGGCTTTGCCATCGTGCATAATCGGCTCCTTGCCTAAGGCCATCGAATAGTGATCCATGACCATGCACACCAATTTCTTGTGCAACCCCTCGGCCTGCGCCTTCACCAACGCGGCCTTGCCGATGAAGTCCGGCTTCTTCATGCTCACGGCCCAACCAAGGCCGGCCTCGTAGGGGTTGTAATCGGTGTGAATATCGGCCCCCCACAAACGATAGCCCTTTTCAAGCCGCAGCGAATCGAACGCACCGCTACCGGCGGCGATGATCTCGTGCGCCTGTCCCGCTTGCCACAACGTGTCCCACAACCGCACGGCGTATTCTTGCGGCACATATAACTCCCAGCCCAATTCACCGGCATAGCTCACGCGCAAGGCATAAGTCGGCACGGCATTGATGGTGAGTTGCTTGGTTGAATAATACGGGAACGCCTCGTTGCTCACGTCGTCGTCACACACGGCTTGCAGCACCGCCCGCGCCTTTGGCCCCCACAACCCCATCTTAAAATAATTCGACGAGAGGTCGGTCAAGGTCACACTGCCATCGCTGGGCAAATGTTTTTGCATCCATGCCATATCGTGCGGCAAAATTGCGCCGCCGGTGGTGACCCAGAATTTGTCGGTCGCTCGGCGCAACACCGTCACGTCCATCACGATGCCGCCCTGCTCGTTGAGCGCCGCCGTATACACAATTTTGCCGACTGCGCGGTCAACTTGGTTGGCGAAAATGCGATTGAGATAAGCCGCCGCGCCCGCGCCCGACACCTCGATGATGGCAAGTGCGGCGAGGTTGAACATGCCGACATGCTCGCGCACATGCAAATGCTCGATGCCTTGGATCGGCGACCAGTTACGGGCTTCCCAATTAAAACGCTTGGGGATGCGGGTTTCGTAGCGGCTCAACAACCGCCCGTTGGCCTCATACCATTGCGGGTTTTCCCAGCCTGCGCCTTGGAAAAAGGCCGCGCCTTGTTGCACCAAACGGCTGTGCACCGGGCTGAGCTTGACATTGCGCGGGTTGGTAATTTGGTCGCTGGGGTGGATAATGTCATACACCTCGCGGTAATTTTGGGCGCAGCGGGCCTCGATATAGGTGTTGCTATAGTAATGCGGTTGGAAGCGGGTGATATCGGCCTCGCGCAAATCGAGACCCGGGTCGCCATACGTCATCCAATTGGCGATAGCATTGGTTGCGCCAGCCGCGTGCGTAAGCCACAAACCAGTGCAAGCCCACAAGCCCTTCACCTTGCTTTCGCCCATCACGGGGAAGCCGTCTACGGTAAAGGCAAACATGCCGTTGAACTTTTCGACCAAGGTGCGGTTTTTGAGCGCGGGCAATAATTCGACCGAGCTATCCCAGCCCGATGCAAAATGTTCGGGAGTGAAGGCGCGTTTGGCGCTCTTGCCCACATCTTTCGGCCACACCATCAGCGGAATATGCCGGTAGCTGCCCACGCCATAGCTGTCGTAGCGTTGGCGATAATACATCGAGTGGTCTTGGTGACGCATGAGCGGATGACGCAATTCTTCGGTCTCGCCTTTCAGCTCGGGCAAGGGGTCGGTGTAGGTCAAAATATGCTCGGCGGCCATGAGCGGAATTTGCAGTCCGGCCTTGCGCGAGACCAAATCGCCCCAAATATTGGTGCACCACAGCACTTGCTCGCAGTCAATCTTGCCTTGCGGGGTGACCAGCGCCACAATGCGCCCGTCTTTAATATCAAGATCGGTGACAGGGGTGTTGCCAAAGAATTTGACCCCGCCGATTTCACTGGCGAGCTTGCGCAATGCTTCGCAAGTGCGAACCGACTTGCACACCGAGTCACGCTTGACATAATACGCGCCGAAGATCTTGCTGTCGTCCAAGATCGGAACCAGTTGCTTGACTTCGGCGGGCGAGATCAGATATGACTCAAGGCCATAGGCTTTGGCAAACCCGCGTTTGCGATGCAGGTCGTTCCAGCGGTCACGGGTGTAGGCCACCTCAATGCCACCGACTTGGAAAAGGGTCGGGCCTTCGGGGTGGGTGAGGGTTTTGAGCAGGTCTTGCGAATATTTGGCGAACTCGGTCATCATTTTTGAGCTATTGGTCAAAAACATGCCGCCCGGTGCGTGCGAGGTGCTGCCGTCCACTTCTTGCAGCTCACCTTTATCTAGCACGATCACCTCTTTCCAGCCTAATTTTGCAAAATGATAGGCCGCAGTGCAGCCAACAATACCAGCGCCGACAATGACCAGCCGCGCCTGAGAAGGAATATTTTCTTGTGTTTGCATGGGAATAATGGTTAATGGGTATTATTAATCATTAATCATTAATGACTAAGGATGATTAACTAATGATTGTAACTCTAATTTAGGATTAGCGTGTTCCATTTTTCAACCTTGATCTATTCTCAATCTCTAATTTTCAATCTCTAATCCTTAATCTCTAATCTCCAATCCCCAATCACTCATTCACGCATTCAGTCATTCAGTCATTCACTCATTTGCCTACCTCGTCAGCCACGAAAACAGGTTGCGGGCAAAGGCGCGGTTGTTCACTTGATCGAGATCGCTGCCGGGGCCGGGGCCATTGTGAAAAAGGTTGCGGTCGCACACGCCCGCCAAGCGCCCACCATTGGCATTGCTTCGCACCCACACACAGGCCACCACATCGCCGGGTTGTATTTTCGCCAGCTCCTCAGGCTTGACAATACAGCCGCTGCGGTTGAGTGGGCTGCATTTTGCCAGCACCTCGACTTGGGCCAGCGCCCCTTGGCTGATGCGGAATTGGCTGATGCCTTCGCCTTGGATGGCGGCGATGCCGTTCATGAGTGGGTGCGTCGGCACGATATCGGTGATGAGGGTGGTGGGCTGAAAATTGTCGGGGAAAACCTCGATGCCAAATTGGTTGAGGAACATATTGTCGCTGGCCCAGTTGGTTGGCCCATATTGAAAATCGGCATACACCAGCACGCTGCCGCCTTTTTCGTAATATTGCACCAGCGCCGTCACTTCGACGGGCTGTAGCACACGCCCGTTTGCGCCCAATACAATTGTCTTGTAGGCTTTGATTTGTTCGGGCGTGATGGCGTTTTGGCTGGTCAAAATAAATTCATCCACCACCAACCCCAAATCGCGTTCAAGTACCTCGGTGCGTAGTCGCGTAAAACTTTCGGGCACAGTGCCGGCATCGCGCACCCGTGAATGCGGATAGCCGTTGTCTGGCACATGATCGCCTTGAATGAATAGAACATTTTTCACATTTGGGGTCGCTGTCGGGGGCGTTGGCTCAACCGCGCACGCCATTAAGATGATTGCAAAGAAGATCTCGTATTTCATAAATGACTGAATGGGTAAATGAGTGAATGACTGAATGAGTGAATGACTGAATGAGTGAATGACTGAATGAGTGAATGACTGAATGAGTGAATGAGTGATTGTGTGTCGCTGAAACAATCACTCATTTACCCATTCACTCATTCACTCATTTTCTTACTTGCCTCTGGCCGCTTTGGCAATGACGGGCGCGGCGAGGGCCGAAACGCTGATCACCTCGTCGAAATCGAAATGTTTTTTAACATTTTCGCCAAGTTTAATGTCGAACATGCGGATGATGACGCGGATATTTTTGTTTAGCTCACGCGCATCGAGCGCAATGTCTAAATTGGTTAGGTCGTCGCTAGTGCAAGCCACAATGCATTTGGCGTCTGGCACGCCTGCATCTATCAGGGTTTGGGTTCGTCGCGCATCACCAATAATGACAGGCACATTGTTGCGCTGCAAATCGGTCAACCAATCTTCGTCAACCGAGCGATTGATTGCCGTGACCGATTCGTGGGCGTGTAAAAGCTCGTTGATGACGCGATAGCCCACGCGCCCGACGCCACACACCACCACATGATTTTTATACGTATGTGCCAAAGCCAATTGCCTCTCTTGCGGATCTCGAATATAGTCTACAACATTTGCGGCCCCGCCTGCAATGGCGCTCACGCCGCCGATTAGCACCGCCAACGATGCCAATTGCAACCCTAGTTCATCGGGCGCGTCGCCGGGGCTGGCTTGTAGTGTAATTAGGTTGAGCGTGTAAAACAAGGCCCGTTGCCAATTTGACTGCGCACCCGACCACCAAAACACCAGCGTGCCAATGATGACCACTGTTACCAGTAGCGCCAACGACAGCCGCACCCGCCACAACGCGGCCCGCACCGTCTGCGAAATCACTTTTAGCCGTCGAATAATGCCGAGTGGGTTCATAGGGAGTAGGGATTAATGGTTAATGAGTAACGAGTAACGAGTAACCAGTAACGAGTAACGAGTAATGAGTAATGAGTAATGAATGATGACGATAGAGGTAATTTTACGTCAAATTCTTGATTCTCAATCTATTCGGCTATTGCGTTGAAATAAATGACAGAATGAGAACGGCGATCAATCCTTCGTCAGGCTCAGGACCATTCTACATAACAACGCCCACTGCGTGGGCTGCAAAATTAGCCCGTGTAACGGGCGTTGCTATG
>JAHBAL020000039.1 GCA_018500105.2 Anaerolineae bacterium | reverse complement strand
AGCACAACCTGCGGTGGTTGTTGTAACCCCGGCCTCGGTTGCGCCAGCCCCAGCGCCAGCCCCATCAAGCGGCGCCGCAGTGGGTAGCCGAGGCGTTTTGCGCGTCAATGCCACCATTGTGCCGCTTTATGGCACGGTTGTGGCGAGTTGGGATGTGCAAAATGTGAAAGAGGTGAAGTTTGACGCAGGCGATGGCCGCGATTATCAAGCCGCTGGTGGCACGATGACCGTCAACGTGGCCGGGATTAGCGGCGCACGCAACTTGCGCTTGCGCGTGGTTGACAACAACAACAATGTCACCGAAGATACCATTCAAGTGCGCGGCGATGCCGCCTATGGCACAAACACAGGCGGTGGCCCAACCACCGGCAGCGCTGGTTTGCTCAAGGTGAATATTCAAGTTGTGCCAGTCAACGGCTCGGTGGTTGCCAATTGGAGTGTGTCGAATGTGCGCCGTGTTGATTTTGACAGCGGCGACGGTGGCGGCTATAAGCCAGCCGCTGGCGAAATGTCGGTCAAGGTTGACGGCATCAACGGCTCACGCACCTTGCGCCTCAAAGTTGAAGGCAACGACGGCACTGTGCGCGAAGACAGCGTGACTGTGCGCTCAGACAATGCGCTGGGCACACAAGCCGCCGCCGCCGCCCCAGCCGCCTCATCCGACTGTAACCCAAATGACCCCAACTACCGCGACAAGGGTGGCAATGGCCCCTACAAGTTCTGTGTTGCCAAAGACCTCGGTTGGACCAACCTGTCAGCCGATTCAGTGCAGCGATTCCCCGCTGGCACAGACAAAGAAATTACCGTTTCTTGGAACGTCTACGGCATCAACGGCATCCGGTTAGCGGCTGACCCAAGCGAACAAATCTCGAATTGTGCGCCCAAAGGCGGCAGTGGCTTCAATGTGCCCATCAACGGCAACGGCACACACACCTTCAACCTCAAGTCGCTTGGCCGAGGTCAATATAAGCTAGAGCTTTACATTACCCGCAAAGACGGTCAAACCGTAGGCCACAACGAAATTTTCTTGTGTCTGCAATAAGCAAACGCTGAAACACACACACAACCCCCGCCAACAAATGATCTGTTGGCGGGGGTTGTTTTTTAGGCGACAATAGCGGTCTATGCGTTTGCATCCCTTGCGTCATTCACATTGGCTGATTCTCGGCCTATTATTGTTTGCCTTCGGTTTGCGCGTTTATGGCATCGAGGCCGTGCGACACGACTTTGATCGGGCTTACCCACATGGGGCCGGCATCGGCATCGTCGAAGCCATTTCAGCCCACCAATGGCAGCAATTGCCATTGCTCAGCCTGCGCTCAAACATCAATTTGCCCAACCCTGCCCTGGCTAGCTATTTGTGGGCCATCGTCGCCGCATTTCCGGCTGGGCGCGATCCTTATATCATCACATTTGTCAACGTGGCGCTCAATGTCTTGTCGCTTGCCATGTTGGCCGATTTAGCGCGACGGCTGATCGGCAAAAATGCAGCAATATTGGCGATCGCCCTCGCCGCCAGCAGTTTGTGGTCGGTCTACTTGGCCCAAGGCGCATGGCTACAGGGCTTGCTTGAATTTAGCGCCACGTTCACGCTGTGGGCCATCATTCGGGCATGGCAATCGAGGCGACCTTGGCGTATTTTTCTCGCGCTGTGCGTGGCAGCGCTCGTCATGCACACATACTTGCTGGCGTTTGGGTTGTTGGCACAAATTTTAGCGTTTGGGTTGATTGGGTTAATGACGCGAAAACACCGCCCAATATTCGCGGCTTATGTGATGGGGGCGATGGTTTGTGTCCTTGGCATTGCTATTTTCAGCATACTTGTATTGCGAGACACACCCAACATCCTCAGCCAACTGCAAAACGGCGTGAATAATGCCAGCACGAGCGGCGAAAGTGTGCCAAATCCGTTTGGCGTTAGCAATACCTTTGCAGCGCTTTATCATGCGGTTGGGGTAATCACAGGTCGTTTTTACGAAGACATGTGGGCCAACGCCCCCAACAGCTATTTTGGCCTGCGTGATTGGCTGAGCAATGCCCGCGCTTTGCTCATTGAGGCGTTTTTTGCGTTGGGGGTGTTATCGGCGCTTTTGCGGCGGCGTTTTGGGGATTGGATCACGCTGGCGTGGTTTTTCGTGCCTGTCGTTGGCATTACGCTATTGACGCTGTTTTTGCCTAATTTGGCGGTTTTTCATCATTATATGATGATCACAGCCCCCGGCGGCTATTTGCTGGCGGGTATGTTTTTGGGTCAAAACAAGCTTTTTTCGTCGTTTTTTGCGTTTTCACCACCCAAATGGCTTTTGCAAACCATCGTTGCCTCTAGCGCAATTTTCATACTGGGCGTGCCCGCCCTCAACTTTATCGCCCATGTCGCCCATAATCGCGTTACCCCATTCGACGAGCAACAAGCCGCCAATCTTGACACCCTCACCATTCAGCATTTACGCCAAATTGGCGAAACTTGGCGCAATAACTGCCCCGAAATTGCCAACCCGCAACACCCGAACTGGGT
>JAHBAL020000313.1 GCA_018500105.2 Anaerolineae bacterium | reverse complement strand
AGATGTGTATAAGAGACAGGTTGTAGGATGCAGGTTGCAGGTTGCAGGTTGCAGGTTGCAGGTTGCAGGTTGCAGGTTGGAGGTTGCAGGTCGCAGGTTGTAGGTTATAAGTCAAAGCCATCTGACTTTATACTTTTTACTTGCAACTTTGCAACCTTGCAACCTGCAACTTTTCAACCTGCAACTTTGCGACTTTGCAACCTGCAACCTTACAACCCTCATCCTTCATCCTTATTTCAGAATCATGGTGTAGTATTGACACAAACAAATGGCAGGAAGTATTAAAGACATAAACGACTTTCGGCGGGCGCGGGGCAAAGAAATTTTGCGCTCGATCTGGGGCATGTTGCTCGGTCAATCGCACCAATTGTTGTCGTGGGAGGACGTGAGCAGCAAATTACGGTTGCGCGGCGGTATTTCACGCGGGGTGCAACCCATCCCCATCAGCAAAATCGTCGGCAGTGTCGGGCGCTATCAAGATTTTGACGATGCCTTTTTGCCCGCCCGCAACAACTTGGGCGAGCGCTGGATGCGCCTTAATCGTGCCTTCGACGAGAGCAAATCGTTGCCGCCGGTGCAGCTTTATCAGGTAGACGATGTGTATTTTGTGCTCGACGGCAACCATCGCGTGTCGGTGGCGCGGCAGCACAATGTCGAATATATTGACGCCGAAGTAATCGAGGTCAAATCGCGTATTCCCATTCACAGCGAAGACCTGAATTCTGACACGCTCGAAATTTTGGGCGAATACAGCGAATTTTTAGAGCGCACCAAGCTCGACCTGTTGCGACCTGATCAAAATGTGCGTTTTTCGATTGGCGGCGGCTATGTGCGACTGCTCGAACACATCGCCGCACACCGCTACTTTATGGGCCTAGATCAGCAGCACGACATCGGCGAGGATGACGCGATCACCGATTGGTATGACCGCGTCTATTTGCCCATCGTCGCCGCCATCCGCGAGGCCAAGGTGTTGCAGCAATTCCCCAATCGCACCGAGGCCGATCTCTATTTGTGGATGTCGGAGCATCAATATCACATGCACGAGGAAACGGGGGCCGATGTCTCGCCACAAGCGGCGGTGGCCGATATGGTGGCTTATTTGGATGAACAGCAAAGCCGCGAAAACGAGTCCTTGCTGGCATTGGCCCAAACCCAAGACGTTACCGCAAATCTTGTCATTGGGCGCATATAGAAGTGGAAAGTGGAAAGTGGAAAGTGGAAAGTGGAAAGTGGAAAGTGGAAAGTGCAAAGTGTGAAGTGCTAAGTGCTAAGTGCTAAGTGTGAAGTGCAAAGTGCAAAGTGTAAAGTGCGAAGTGCGAAGTGCGAAGTGCTAAGTTAGAGGATAGATTAGACTTATATAAAGCTTGTTTTTCTTCAAAAACACACAAAGGTAAGGATTTATTATGGAGTCCTCCTTATTTTCGTATGTTTTGTGTTTTTTGTGGCGAATTTTTTTAATACACGTAATTCCTAAGCTAAAATCGAAGTATGAGCACCCCATACCGACTACTTGTTGTTGAAGATGACCCAGCCGTGTCACGCGGGCTGGTGTATGGATTACGCTATGAAGGCTTCGAGGTCAGTACCGCCGATACAGGCGCACGGGCATTGGCGATCTTGCGCAGCGAGAATATTCACCTCATTTTGCTCGATATCGGCCTGCCTGACATGACCGGCCTCGACGTGTGCCGCCAATTGCGCAGCGAGGGCAAACGCCAACCGGTGCTGATGCTGACGGCACGCGATGAAGAAATTGACAAGATTTTGGGGCTGGAAATGGGTGCCGATGACTACATTGTCAAGCCCTATAGCCTGCGCGAATTGATCTCGCGGGTTCGGGCGGCACTGCGCCGGTCTTATGGCGAATTGGCCCCAAGCAACGACGCCAACGACGAAATCCGTTTTGGCAATGTGCTGATGAATATCGCCAGCATGAGCGTTTATAAGGACGGGCAGCCGGTCATTCTCACGCCCATCGAGTTTAAATTGCTGCGCTATTTGGTCAATAATCCGCATCGCCCCACCAGCCGCGATGCCCTGATCGAGGCGGTATGGGGCTATACCAGCGAGATCGAAGACGACCGCACCGTAGATGTGCATGTACGGCATTTGCGCGAAAAAATAGAGGCCGACGCCTCGAACCCGCGTTGGATTATCACGGTCAGAGGCGTCGGCTATAAATTCGAGCCGTAACTCGTTTAACGCGCCAAGGCGTAAATAACGATATTGGCGAAGGCAACGACAGGCACAACATATCGCACCTGCAACCAGTTCACCACTTGCCGAGGTTTATTGCGCCGATAAACCGCCGGCACACCTTTTACACCGTGTTGTTTCACTGCTGAAATCAGCGTCGCTTGTTTTTTCGGGTTGCGTTGGGTTGATATTTTCATAGCTTCATCCAAGAACATTTGTTCGGAACAATTGTTCTTATTTTACATTTTCTAGGGGATTTGTCAAGAGGGTTTTCGAGCCGTGATTGTCAAAGCGTCGATCAATCTGACAACGCAGTCAGCATGTATGTCTGTCAGCATGTAATCATGTATGTTTGTAGTCAGGTAAGCATACACACATACAAAATTAGCATATCAGCGCATGGGGTTTTGTGTATAATCGTATACGTTTATACGAATGACACCACTTGACAGTGTAACCACCTCCGAATTGATCGCCCAAAAGTTGCGGCACGACATTTTGAGCGGCAAACTCAAGCCGCTGCAACCGTTGCGCCAAGACGAAATTGCCGCGCAAATGGGCGTCAGCAAAATCCCCACCCGCGAGGCGCTGGTGCAGCTCAAAACCGAGGGGCTGGTGGTGCTGCATCAAAATCGCGGGGCGGTGGTGGCCGAATTTTCGCCCGCTGATGTGACCGAAATTTACGACATGCGGGCCGCGCTCGAAACGCTGGCGCTCGAACGCGCCATCCCCAACATGAGCAAAGCCGATTTTGTGCGGGCCGAGGGCTTGATCGAGATTATGGACGACGAGCGCGATGCGCTGAAATGGAGCGAGCTGAACTGGGAATTTCACGCCATGCTGTATCGGCCCGCCCATATGCCGCGTCTGCTCGAACATATTCGCATGTTGCACAGCAATGTGGCCCGCTATGTCGTGCATTACCTGACCAGCGTGGATTATCACGCCGAGGCCCAGCGCCAGCACCGCCTCATTTTGCAGCTATGCCGCGATGGCAATATCGCCCAAGCCACCCCTCAACTCGCCGCCCATTTAACCCAAGCCGGTAAAAAAATTGCCCGTTTTTTGAAGGATGAGGGATGAGGGGGCAGGGGCAAGTTGCAGGTTGCAAGTTGCAAGTTGCAGGTTGCAGGTTGCAACTTGCAGGGATTTTGCTAATCTCTAAGCCCTATCCCCTACCCCCAATTCCCTAATTTGCCAAACTAGAAACTATGTCTACCCCTAACCTCGAAACCCTCAATAACATTCAACAGCGGATTTTGTGGCTGAGCACCTATATGTTGCATTACGCCAACAAAATTCGCCCAAACCCAGATGGCAGCAAGATCGGCGGGCATCAAGCCTCGTCGGCCAGCACGGTGACCTTGACGACGGCATTGCTCTTTCATTTTTTGCGCAGCGATGACCGTTTCCAATTCAAGCCGCATGGCTCGCCTGCTTACCATTCGGCCATGTATTTGATGGACGCATTGCCCAAAAGTTATATGACCGGCCTGCGCGAGTTTGGCAAATTACAGTCGTATCTCAGCCGCAGCAAAGACCCAGTGGTGGTAGATTTTAGCAACGGTTCGATGGGCTTGGGCTGCGCCGCCCCCGTGTTTGCGGCCACCGCCCAACACTATGCGCAGCGGCATTTTGGCGACACCACCGCCAAGCGATTCATCACCATCAGCGGCGACGCCGAGCTAGACGAGGGCAACATTTACGAAATGTTGCTGGAAGAAAGTATGCGCGGGGTGAACAATGTGCTGTGGATTGTTGACCTAAACCGCCAAAGCCTCGACCGCGTCGTGCCGGGCATTCGCGCCAAGCGGCTAGAAGCGATTTTTGCGGCCTGCGGTTGGGATGTGATCGAAGCCAAGTATGGGCAACGGCTGCAAACCGCCTTCGCCAGCGCAGGCGGCGAACATCTGCGCCAGTGGATTGACGACATGAGCAACGAGGAATATCAAAGCCTCATTCGCTCGGACGGCCCAACCATACGCGGCGCGGCCATGCGCAGCGAAAACGACGACTTGATCGAATTTCTCGCGCCCATCCCCGATGACGAATTGGTCGGGCTGATCAGCAATTTGGGCGGCTGCGATTTGGCCGAATTGATCGCCAAACTGGACATGGCTGCCCAAAAGCTGGATGCGGGCAAAGCGCCGGTGGTGCTATTCGCCTATACCATCAAGGGCTGGGGGCTGCCGCTGGCGGGCGACCCCTTCAACCACTCGGCGTTGCTCAGCGATGACCTCATTCATTCGCTATTCGACGGCATGGGCATTGACCGCAACGACCCTTGGCTGGGCTTTGCGCCCGGCACGCCCGAATACGAATTGTGCCAACGCACCCGCGAGCGGCTCGGCTTCCGCACCTTCACCGACGCCGCTTTGGCAAAAATGGGCAACGTGCCCGTGGGCTATGGGCGCACGGCGCGGCGCAATCAAGTGCGGCCTGTGCCGATTGCCCCCGCCGATGTGCCAGCCGAATTGGGCGTGACCCATGCCAACTTGTCTAGCACCCAAGATGCTTTTGGGCGCGTGGTGATGCGCTTGGCCGATGTCGAACGCATCGCACCGCGCATCATCACCACCAGCGCCGATGTCGCCACCAGCACCAATTTGGGCGGCTGGATCAACAAAGTCGGCATGTTTTCGTTTGAAACGCCGATTGATTACGAAGCCGGTCGTCCGCGCCCGATCAACTGGCGCGGGCGGCCCGAAGGCCAGCACGTCGAATTGGGCATTGCCGAGATGAATTTGTATATGATGCTGTCGCAGCTTGGCTTGTCGCACGAGCTAAACGGGCAACTGTTGCTGCCCATCGGCACACTTTACGACCCGTTTGTCTGTCGCGGCCTCGATGCGCTCATCTTTGGGCTGTATTCCGAATCAAAATTCATCTTTGCCGCCACGCCCAGCGGCACAACGCTCTCGCCCGAAGGCGGGGCGCATCAGTCGGCGGTCACGGCTTCGCTCGGTATCGAATTGCCCAACCTCGACTATTACGAGCCGTGCTTTGGCGTCGAGGTCGAATGGGCGCTGATGGAGGGGCTGCGGCAATTGGTCTTGGTGGGCGACGACGGCCTGCGCAACGGGCGCAGCACCTATTTGCGCATGAGCACCAAAAATATTGATCAAAGCCTGCTTAAACCCGCGCTCGATCGGCTGGGCAAAGCCGAACTGCGCCGCAAAATGTTGGGGGGGGGCTACCGCTTGCGTTTGGCAGAGGAGGGCTTAGCGCAGCCACAATCCTCACCCATCTTGCATCTGATCACCTGCGGGGCAATGATTCCAGAAGTGTTGGCGGCAGCAGATTATTTGCAGCGCGAAGGTGTAGCGGTCAATGTCATTAATCTGACCAACCCGCGTGGCGCGTATGAGAGTTGGAAGCACGCCAAGTATGGCGCGGGGCATATTCTTGAGGAATTGATTCCGGTGGGCCAGCGCCATGCGCCGATTTTGACCGTGCATGACGCGGCGTCTCATGCCTTTGCGTGGCTGGGCAGCGTGTTTGGGCAGCGGGTGATCTCGTTGGGCGTGGACAAATTTGGCCAGAGCGGCACACGGGCGGCGGTGTATGAATATGTCGGCATTGACACCACCAGCATCATCGCGGCGGGTTTTCGGGCGGTGGATTAAGTTCGAATGGCGATCAATCGCCATTCTACGTAACAACGCCCGTTACACGGGCTACGAAATTAGCCCGTGTAACGGGCGTTGTTACGTAGCGCGGGGATTGATCCCCGCGCGGGCGCGGCACATCGGACGAAGCACATTTCAGATGTGCTTGGAATAAAACACCCGTTCATAGCCATTTTCAAATTCGCGGTGTGTCTCTCGATAGCCGAGGCGGGGATACCAGCGCTGATTTTCGGTCATCTTCACATTGGTATAGAGGCGCAGTTCATTGAAGCCAAGGGCGGCGGCGCGTTGCTCGGCATGAGCCATCAGCACGCGGCCAATACCCTGATGCTGAAGCGCAGGCGCAACAGCGATGGTGTCAATGAGTAGGTGGTCGCTTTCGGGCACAATAATCAACACACAGTTGATGTCATTATTTGGGCCGTCAACCACAAATACATCGCCCGCAGCGATGGCGTCGCGGTAATCGGTTCGCATCGGCGCAGGCTCGCGCCCAATTCGGCTGACATAAATGTCGAATGACTGCCGGATGCACGCCCGAATAGCAGGCCAATCGCTGGCAACGGCGAGGCGGATGGAGGGTTGATTGTTCATTTCAGCTATTTTGTCACACATTTGTCATTGTAGGACTTACGCGAAAGTTTGATTTTCACCGCAAAGCACACAAAGAACTCGAAGATTTATATTGGCAAACCTTTCTTTTCTTTGTGATCTTTGTGTTCTTTGTGGTGAAATGTTTTTAATGTGCGTAAGTCCTAATTGCTTTCCTATAAATCGGCAACTTGGCCCCCAATGTTGCGGCACAGGCCAACATGGCGAGGCGCAACGAGGTATTGCCAACCACGCCGACGGCTGGCCCGCCGACCATTTGCCCAAGCGCGTCGGCCTGCGACCATAAACTGAGCACGGTGGCGCGGACGCCGCTGTCTTGTCCACGCATTTGCTGATTGACCCACGCCAACCGGATGCTGGCGAGTGGCCCGCGCAACATGGTGGTAGCAAGATAGCCCAACACCGCCAACCCCACATTACCCGCCAAGCCAAACAGCAGCAAGCCCGCCATCATGCCCAAGGTGCTGACGACCAAAGCGCGGGCGATGGCGTGATCGTGTTGCATGGCGAGGCGACGACGCGCCACCTCGGTCACGCCCAACCCCAGCACGGCGGTGAGCACGCGCAGCCCGCCAAACCATTCGACCTCGCCCAACACCCAGCCGCCGAGTGTCACACTGGGCAAGGCAAATGTGTCGAGCAAATGCTTGGCCCACAGCCGATCAAAGCCTTCGGACCACAAGCCATTGACAAGGCTGACGAGGGTGAGCAAGGTCAGCACGCGGTTGCCACGAATGACCGCAAGCCCATCTTGCAAGGTGCGGCGCATCATGGGGAAGGGGTTGTGGCTGCGCTCGGTGGGGCTGAAATTGGGGCTGAAGCCGGTTTCGGGCATGACGAAGATTAGCCCGATGCCCATTGCCACCAACAATGCGCCACCCCAAACCACCGGCAACGCCAGCGAGAAATTGCGGGCCAACACTGTGCCCGCCACAATGCCGAGCAAGCCGGTGATGGCGCTCACCTGATTTTCGCGTAGAAAAACGGCGACGACCTGCGCCTCGCCCACTTCGTCGGTCAGCCATGCCTCCAGCGCCCCATCCACAAACGTGGCCCCGATGCCCCACAACACCATGCCAAACAACACGCCGCCAAAGGTAGCGATGCTGCCTTCGGCGATGAAGGCGCTGCCGATGAGGATGAAGCCGATGATGACCGAAGCGCGACGGCTGTAGACATCGGCCACCACGCCGGTGGGGATTTGAAAGAGAAAATAGACGCCTTCGAGCACGGTTCCCACCAGCACCAATTGCAGCGGGGTTAGCCCGACCGTGTGAATTTGATACAGGGCGCTGGCGGTGAAGATCATGCCATATAGCGCGCTGCGAGCGCCTTCGAAGGCGAGGTAAAGTAAAGCGGCATTACGTATAATAGTCTTATGTTAATCGAATTTAGAGAATATACGTGTCACCCCGGTAAGCGTGAGGCGTGGGTGAACTTGATGCACGATGTGATCGTGCCGTTTCAATCGTCGCTTGGCGTGGTGGTGTTGGGGATGTGGGTGAGCGACAGCGACCCGAATCTATTTTATTGGATGCGCCGTTTTGACAACGAAGAGGCGCGGGTTGCGGTGTATAAGGCGGTATATGAGAGCGATCGCTGGAAAAATGAGCTTTTGCCATTGGTGCAAGCCCATATTGACCGCTCACTCATTAAATCAACCCGCATTATTCCTACTTCACGCTCGGTAATGCAATAAAGCAATAAAATTAATGCGCAACCCTAAAGCAAACGAACATGGCAAAGTGCCGGTAGATAATACCCCTATGCCTGCCGCGCCGATGCAATATAACGACGACGGCAGCGTGGCATGGGACAGCATGTGGGATAGTTTTTGCGCCTTGGCCCTTGATGGCGGCCCCCCACATCGCGGTACGGTGTTGCAGCCAGCGCCATTGCCGCCCGACAGCCCCGCGCATGTCATCGCCGATTATGATCGCGTGGTGGCAGAGATTGTGCGCGGCATCGCCTTGGTCAGCGGGCTATCGGCCCATGCGGCCAAACCGGGTTGGGTTGGGGTGAGGTGCGAATCGGTGGGCATGGCGCGGTGGTTAGCCGAGGCGATTAATGCCGAAAATGTGCAGGCCAGCCACGATGGTAACGTCTTGTTTGTGCCTGCTGGTGCGGCTTGGGAGACCAAGTATGAGATCAAAAACGTGGTGACTGCCGTTGCGAAAACCACCCATTATTGGCAGGCACATGTGCAAAATGAGTTAAAGCAAACCCTACAACTCGAAGCGACGCTGAGTAGTCTATGGCAAAGGGTGAAAGGGTTGTTTAAGCGCAACTAAGCGGCTGTATAAAAACTAAGCTCATCAGTTTGCGGCAAGAAAATCTCTCGCAAAGAACACAAAGTTGAATCGAGAAAAATATTCCCTTGTGCCTTTTGTGTCCTTTGTGAGAGATAAACTTAGCCAAATTTAACGACAGTTGCTTAAGGATACGGGATATTATACTAACCGCATGCTCAAGATGGACTTTGGTTTCATATATTTTGCGCGTCATTCCGACGAGGAACGAGAAGGAATCTTTGCGTAAACTTAATCATCGTGCCGATTTTCCGCATAGACCCCTCGCTGCGCTTCGGGGTGACGTAGCAATTTATACAACTTGATTTATTCCAGCTTGATTAAGTGGTTGGTATTAAAGGTGTTGTTGCTTAATGTTGTGCAAAGCCTCTCACGATGCTTCAACCTGAATATAAGCGGCGATGTTTTGGGGGCGTGATCAGAAATGGCCAAAAACAGAGATCATTTTTTGTTTTAGCGTGTCAGCATTAAACGGCTTGACGATGTAGTTGCTAACCCCTGCCTCTTTTGCGGCAATGACATTCTCGGTCTTGCTTTCGGCTGTAACCATAATAAAAGGAATGTGTTTAAATTTTGCATCGGCGCGAACTTCTTTGAGCAATTGAAGCCCATCCATTGGCTCCATATTCCAATCTGCAATGATCAAACCATAGCTTTTTTCCCGAAGCCGCTGTAAGGCGCTAGACCCATCACTTGCCTCATCTACATTATCAAAGCCAATTTGCTTGAGTAGATTGCGAATAATTCTCACCATGGTTTTATAATCGTCCACGATGAGGATTGGCATATATTTGTCCATAAAAATAGTATCCTTTGATTCAAGTTCGGCGTGGTCTTATCTTAAAATTATTTTGTGAGAAATAAAGACAGCCAGAACTTTCTCACGCAAATCATTATATAAGAGCAATTTAATTACATTCAAAGCGTTTCATTAAAATTTTGAACGAACCATTTACTGCATTTACTTATGAAGGCTCACGCGAGGTTGGGCTGTTGATGGTGCATGGCTTCACTGGGTCGCCAGATGAGGTGCGCCCGCTGGGGCTGCATTTTGCCAAACAGGGCTATGCCGTGCGCGGCCCGCTTTTGCCCCGACACGGCGTTGCGCTTGACCAGATGCGCGGGGTGAAGTGGCAAGAATGGGTGGATGAAGCCGCCCGCGCCTTGCGCGATTTGCGCAGCACTTGTCGCAAAATTGTGGTGTGCGGCGTGTCTATGGGCGGTTTGGTCACGCTGCAATTGGCGCGTCGCCAAGCCGAATTTGGGCCGATCAACGGCATTGTGCTGATGGGCACGCCGGTCGCCTTGCGCAATCGTTTGGCGGGGCTGGCCAAGTTTGCCAAATACATTGTGCCCAGCTTCGGCCCGCTCGACCGTGCCGATTTTAGCCAGCCGCATGTGCAGAAATTTGTGCTGCGCCGCGCTCCACCCAATGTCACCATTGATTTTACCGACCCGCAAATCATCGCCCAAATTCGCAAACAGGCGCGTATTCCACTCGATGCGGTAGATCAGCTTTTGCAGCTTAATAAGCTGTGTGTGCGCGAATTGCCGCATGTGCATGTGCCGGCGCTCATTGCCCAAGGTCGGCATGACCGCGTGATCAGCCCACACAGCGCCCAAGTCATTCATGATCGCATCGGCTCGCCCGACAAGCGCTTGCTGTGGCTGCATCACAGCGCCCATGTCTTGCCGCTCGAACCCGACCACGATGAGCTATTCGCGGCGGTGGCGCAATTTGTGCAACGGGTATGAGCTTCTAACGCACTGCAGTAATCTTAATTTTGAAGTTTGATGGATGCGGGGTTGGATTGTTGGCAATTTTTAGCCGATAAGAAGGCGGGTCGAGCATTACCTCAAAACGTTTGAGCCACATCGCCACATTTAACGGAAATTGCACTTCCGCGATTCCTGCGCCCAAACACAAACGTGCCCCAATTCCATAAGGCGCATAAGCATGTTTTTGCCGAAATTCTTGGCGCGGAGCATGATGTCGGTCTGGGGTGTAACGATAAGGATCGGCGTAAAAACGATCTAAAAAGTGTGAAACACTTCCACTGACCATCACTTGTGCTCCTTTAGGGATGCTAAAGCCATTGACGGAAAAAGCATTGATCGCTTCTCTGGGCTGTGCAACGGCGATTGTGTGCATGCGCATGGTTTCGATTGCCGCTGCATGCAGCGTTGGCATTTTCATAAACATCTCGGCGCTAAAGTTTGACACATCCAAATGCTGGTCAATCTCGGTCAGTACTTGGCGTAAGATATCGGGATGGGCCAACAAATCATACAGCAAAAAGCTTGACATCGCTGCTACGGTATCCATCCCCGCTACAAACGGCGACATGATTGACATGAGCATTTCTAGCTCAGTGAAGGCATTGCCATCGTCATCTTTGTATGAAAGTGTGACATCAATTAAGTCACGCTGCGCCTTGTCGCTGGCGCGTCTCTTTTCTAAAATTTGCTTACCGATTTCCAAAAATCGCTGCTTAGCGCGTAAAAATTGCGGTAATTTCAATACCCATTTTGGCGATAGCCCATGCACATACACATTTAACACCGTGCCAATGTAAATACGCACATCGTCAAAATAATCATTGGCTTCTTCATTAATCAATGCCAAGCCCAATTGCTCCATCGTTAGGCGTTGAAAAGTCGAAAACATATCCAATTGATCGCCGGTTTTCCATTTCTCTAGCCGCAGTTGCGTGCGAGCAAGTGCGACGGGAGCGCCAGACATAAAGGCACTGCGGCTATATACAGCGCGTTGTGATTTGCGCATATGCGCATGCTCAGCACCTTCAACCGTTACCAATGAACGTTGTGCCCCAATTTCAAGAACAGTGGCTCCCAACAATGGTCCGGCGCTCAAATTCTTTTCGCCACCTTGTGCCACAAATTCAAATGCTTCTGGCCCAGCAATCGCATACATCGTTCGGTTTAAAACCTTGATGCGAAAAACTGGCCCTAATTCGCGGTAGCCGCGCACAAACACTTGTTGTGGGTCACGCGCCATTTCGAGCACATGCCCAATGATGGGCGTATGTGACAGCAAAGGCGGCTCAGATAAGGCAGCAGTATTTGAATCGAATATTAATGGGTTTGCACTTGACATAAGAGGCGTTATTCTATGCGTAAAGGTTAAAATGGATCAGTAAAGTAGACTTAAAAACTCATGAGCGATGCGGATGAACATGACGATAGACGATAAAGGAAATAATTGATGCTCAGCTTATGCCACACCACCTCGCATGATCTCGCCAAAGTGCTGGCATTTGCCCAATTGGCGCAACACAGCCCCACGCGCACCCAATATTTGGTGCAGCAAGCAATGTCTGGGCAACTCATTATTGCTCAACACAGCGAAATGCCTGAAATTGTCGGGTATGCGGTGTTCAACTATGGCTTTTATGACAACGGATTTGTGCCACTGATCTATGTGCTTGAGTCGCAGCGCCGACATGGCGTGGGGGCGGCATTATTGCAGCAGGTTGAAAACACATGCGCAACCGCAAAACTATTTAGCTCGACCAACGCCTCGAATACGCCAATGCAAGCCTTGTTCGGCAAATTAGGCTATCGGCACTGTGGGGCGCTGGATGCACTTGACGAAGGCGACCCCGAATGGCTGTATGTCAAACAGGTTGCGCCACCTCCCACCCCCGACATGATCGCCTATTTTGAGGCGCGAACCCAAGCTCACATTGCGCGGGTACAGCATTGTCTGGGGTTGCTCGCCCGTGTGTTACCCAATGGCGGCCCACTGCTTGAACGCGCCCAGTGCCACGACGCTTCAAAATTTGCACAGTACGAACGCGAGCCGTATATTTGGCTCACGGAATATCATCGCTGTCGGCGCACCAATCAAACTTTTCATTACCCGCGTGGTATGGCCGAGCGGGTTAAGGCGGCAATTGCGCATCATCAAACCCACAACCGCCATCACCCCGAATTTCATACCGATGTGAACGACATGAGCGAGCTTGATTTGATCGAAATGGTGTGCGATTGGACGGCCATGTCAATGGAATATGAGCCAGAGATCGCCAGTGCTCGCCCTTGGGCCGATAACGTCATTGGCACAAAACTGCATTTTCAGCCCGACAAACGACAATTTGTGTATAAGATGATCGGCTTGCTCGATAGCAAATTGACCACAGGCTAAAAATCTGCTTTAATGGGTGGGTATGACACAAAAAATGGTGCACTATGCCGCCTGCTTTGCCAGCCTGCTGCTGGTAGGATGTGTTGCGCAGCCAATCGCCTCACCCACATCACCCGCGACAATCGCCCCAACGTCTGCCGTTCCCCCACAAATAACGCCAGTAGCCGCCGCGCCCACCACGCCCGCCACAAGCACGCCTGCACCAACAGTCAGCATTGCCCCATCGCCTATGAATACCCAAAACCTAACCGAACCGCTCATTCTGGCTGCCGAAAAGGGCGATGTGACCCAAGTGCAGCGCCTATTGAAAGAGGGCGCGCCGCTCAACGGGCAAGATGGGCGCGGCCGCACGGCAGCGATGGCCGCCACGCACGGCAATCAGCCCGACGCGCTGCGAGTGCTCATTCAGGCGGGGGCCGATATCAACCTGCGTGACAATCGTTCCGACAACCCGTTTTTATACGCTGGCGCAGAGGGCTTGCTCGACATTCTCAAATTGACCATCGAGGCCAAGGCCAATACCAAGCTGACCAACCGCTATGGCGGCACCGCGCTCATTCCGGCAGCCGAGCGCGGGCATGTGGCGGTGGTGAGCGAATTGCTCAAACGGACGGATGTCAATGTCAACCACATCAACAATTTGGGTTGGACGGCGCTGCTGGAGGCGATTGTCTTGAGCAATGGCGGCGAACGCCACCAACAGATTGTGCAATTGCTGATCGAACACGGCGCAGATGTGAATATTGCCGACAAAGACGGCGTGACACCATTGGCCCACGCGCAACGGCGCGGCTATAAGGAAATTGCGCAACTGCTGCAAAAAGCCGGAGCGCGGGCCGAGGCGCAGCCGACGCGCTTATCGCCCGCCGAACGCGACAAGCAGTTGATTTTGGCGGCGCGGGTTGGCAATTTGGAGCAAGTGAAGCAACTGCTGGCCCAAGGCGCAAGCGTGACCGCCCGCGACGATAGCGGCGCGACGGCACTCATCGCGGCGGCCTATCGCAATCAGGTCGCCATCGCCGAGCTATTAATTAAAGCCGGGGCCGATGTGAATGTGAAAGACAA
This sequence comes from Anaerolineae bacterium, assembly GCA_018500105.2. Classification (GTDB taxonomy): domain Bacteria; phylum Chloroflexota; class Anaerolineae; order J036; family Brachytrichaceae; genus AQU-03. Next base: position 7,053 of record JAHBAL020000313.1, on the reverse strand, counting down.
CACCCAACAAAGCGCCTACCTCATTCCCACCGCCGATGGCTATGTCGAATTGTTGCGGCTAACCTTGCGGTCGGGGGCCAATGTGCACAGCACCGACAGCTACAACGGCACTGGGCTGATTCGGGCAGCCGATCGCGGGCATGTCGAGGTCATTCGAGAATTGCTCAAAACCGACATTAAACTCGATCATATCAACCGTTTGGGCTGGACGGCGCTGCTCGAGGCGATTATTTTGGGCGATGGTGGGCCGCGTCATACCGAGGTGGTGCGGCTGTTGATCGAGGCGGGCGCGAATGTTAATATCGCCGATTCGGGCGGGGTCACGCCACTTGCCCACGCCAAGCGGCGTGGGCAAACCCAAGTTATCAAACTATTGGAGGCGGCTGGCGCGAAATAGGTGTTGGGCAATAGCCAACCCTTACCGCTACCCCGTAAGGCTGTTCAAAAGTCAGCACTTACTTAACCCGTCATCTCCGCGAAAGCAGAGATCCATAACGAGGCCGGTCAAAATGCGGCAAACCAGTCAAACTACGCCTGTCTGGTTATAGATTCCCGCTTTCGCGGGAATGACGAGGCGACTTTTAAACAGCCCTGGCTACCTCGCCTCGACGTGACGTTTAAAGTTATTCAAAATGGCTTGCCAGCCGGCCTGTTGCATTTCGACCGGATGGGTGGTTTCGGGGTCAAAAGCCACTGTTACGGTTGTGCCATTCTCCGTTTCGGCAAAAGTGACCTGCGCCACGCGGTCGCCAAAGGCATATTCAATTAGCTCGTTTGTAACGACGTTGGTATAGGTGCCTTCAAAATCAAAGCCCATGCTGCCGTCTTTGGCCTCCATGCGTGATGAAAACGCACCGCCGGGACGCAAATCCACCCGCGAAGCGGTGGTATGCCAATCGTCAGATGCCGCATTCCATTTAATAATGTCGGCTGGGGTGGTGTAAGCTCGCCAAACTTCGGCGATTGGCGCGGCGATGCTGGTTTCAACGGTAATTTTTGTCATATTGCTCCTGTTTTACTATTTTATCGAATTGGGTGAATTAATTTGTAAAATCATTGTAGCAATAACGACGGCAAAAGTCTTGTATGAAAACGACACGCTACATGATCGAAAGCGGTAAACGCCGTGCAGGCAATTGTAACTGGGCGGGCGTTTGCCCAATCAATCGGCTGACCAAGCGGGTGAGATGGGCTTGATCGTAAAAGCCGAGGTCGAAGGTGACATCGGCGATGGCGTGGCCCAAGATTAACCGTTGGGCAGCGGCCTGAGCGCGTTCAATTTGCCGCAACGCAGTGGGCGACAAGCCGGTAATATTGACAAAACGCCGTTGAACCGAGCGCAGCGTGAGAGGCGCATCGCCTTGCGCCACCACTTCGCGCACAATCGGGTCGAGCCGAATCAGATCGGCGCGAATGAGACGATCGGCGAAGACATCGAGATTATCAAAGTTTGGAAATTCCCACACCGAGCCGTGCAGCCAAAAACCATTGGTCGCGTTTGGCAACACAATTTGGCTATCTACCAAGGTGGTCGCTTGCTTCACAACGGGGCAATATGCGCCGACCGGCAAACGCACGCCGATCCATTCACCTTCGGGCGGGCAATCGGCCAGCGTGGGTTTGGTTTCTGGCCCGCGCAACGTAACATAGCGCTGACCCTCATGCACCGAAAATACAAATTCCCACTGACCTTGGGCCACCGACATAAATGCCCCACCCGCGCTGCTGCGGCTGTGCCATAGCTGGCTAATATAAGGCGATTTGGTCGAACGACTCGATGATTCAAACACCATAACGAAGCTAAACAAGGCCAATGATACGCGATATGCGACGCTGAATCGCAATCGGGTCTAGAATAGCCCCCATGAATCAACCAACCTATTCGCGTAGCAGGACACAGCGCGGCTTATTGCTGTCGTTGGCGGCCTATATTTGGTGGGGTTTTCTGCCCGTTTACCTCAAAGCCGTTAGCATTTTTCCGGCGCTCGAATATTTCGCCCATCGCATTATTTGGTCGGCCTTGCTGCTCACAGCGATCATGACCCTGCGCAAAGAATGGGGGCCACTCAAGGCGACCTTGACCTTGCGCAAAGTGGCGATTTTTTGTGTGGTGTCTGCCGTATTGTGTGGCAACACGCTCATCTATATTTGGGCCGTCACCCACGACCGCATCGTAGATGCCAGTTTGGGGTCGTTTATGAACCCGCTCATTAGTGTGGTGATGGGGGTATTGATTTTGCGCGAACGCATCGCCTTTCACCACAAAATCGCCGTCGGCATTGCGGCGCTGGGTCTTGTTTACCTCGGCATTATGTCGCAAACGTTCCCTTGGGTAGCGCTGGTGTTGGCAGTGACATGGGGCGGCTATGGGCTGATGAAGAAGATGGCCCCGCTCAACACGCTGCATGGCTCGTGGCTAGAGGTGGTGTTGGCAAGCGGGCCATTTTTGCTGTATTTGCTCTATTTGGGCAGCCAAGGCCAAAACGAATTTACCAAACACGGCACGGGGCTAGATTTGTTGCTCATCGCCAGCGCAGTCATCACCACCACGCCACTGCTATTGTTTACGGCAGGTATGCGCAGCGCCCCGCTCTCGCAGTTGGGCTTTTTGCAATACATTTCGCCCACCATACAGTTTTTACTCGGCATTTTTGTCTTTCACGAGCCATTCACCAGCACCAAATTGATCGGCTATATTATTGTCTGGCTGGCGCTGTTGGTGTATATGTTTGGCAGCGGCTTGGCGCGTTGGCGGGCACATACGGCGCGGGCCGAGCAAGCGGCTGCGCCGGTGAAGGAGTGATCAGGCAGATCATTCGTCAGGCTCGCAACCGCAACCCCAAATACACCAACTCGGCCTCCGGGCGATACGGCACAATGGGCACAAAGCCAAAGGCGCGATACATCCGAATCGCCGAGTGCATGTTTGGCAGCGTGTCGAGCCGTAGATGGCGATAGCCCGCCACCCGTGCGGCCCGAATAAGCTGCATGACCAATTTGCGCCCCACGCCCTCGCGGCGAAAAATGGGGCGCACAAAAATGCGTTTCAGCTCGCAAACCTCGGCGTTGACACGACGAAATGCGCCCATGCCGAGGGTTTGACCTTGCCATTGCGCCAAAAACAAGCGCCCGCCCGGACGGGCATATATATTGGGGAACTCCACGAGTTCCTGCTCATAGCCGTCGAATCACGGGCACAGGCCGATATCGGTGGCTAAGGCCGAGGCGTCGGCCTGATATTCGAGCAGCAAGTCATGCACCAGCGCATATTCTGCCAATTCCGTCACCGCAACCATTTTCGCGGGGGGGAAAACAACGGCACGTGTCAACATCGTCATAAAATTATAGCGACAATACCAACGCCTATAACAAATGCACTTGTAGGTCATTGATCATGCGTTATATTTAGAGCAAATTCCTATGGCTCAAACAATCTCCGAAAAAATCATCTCGCGCCACGCAGGCAAGACCGTCAGCGCGGGCGAAATCGCCATTGTCAACGTGGATGGCGTGATGGCGACCGACGCCACCGCACCATTCGCCATCAAAGCCTTTCGCGCCATGCACGGCAAAAAACTGTGGGACGCGACACGCATGTCGCTCATTATTGACCACGCCTCGCCAGCGCCTAACGAAAATGTCGCCAATTTGCACAAACTTATGCGCGAATTTGCCGCCGAAATGGGCTGCCGTTTATACGACATCGGCGAAGGCATTTGTCACCAATTGATGGTGGAAGATGCGCATGTGAAACCGGGCGATCTGTTTTTGGGCGCAGATTCACACACGCCGACCTACGGCGCGTTGGGGGCCTTTGCCGTCGGTGTCGGCTCGACCGATCTCGCTGCCACCATGCTGACAGGGCGCACGTGGCTAAAAGTGCCGAAAACCATCAAAATTACCCTCAACGGGCAATTGCCCACCGGCGTAACCTCGAAAGACCTCGTGCTTTTCCTCATCAAAGCCTTGGGTGTCGAGGGCGCAAATTACCAAGCGGTTGAATTTAGCGGCGAAGCCTTGCACAGCATGACGCTGGCGAGCCGCATGGCGCTGGCCAACATGAGCAGCGAAATGGGCGCAAAAACCGGCTTGGTGGATATGACCGGTCTCGCGCTTTGGTATCCCTTCGAGCCAATTTTCGCTGATGCCGACGCAAGCTATGTGCGCGAATTGACGTTTGACGTGTCGGCGCTACGCCCGCAAATCGCCAAACCCCATTCGCCCGAAAATGTTGTGCCAATAGACGACGTGTTGGGGCAAAAAATCCAATACGCCTTCATCGGATCATGCACCAACACCCGCCTCGAAGATCTGCACGCCGCCGCCGCCGTGCTGCGCGACAAAAAGATCGCCAACGGGGTGCGGCTGATCGTCACCGCCGCCTCGAAGCGCGTATTCAATGAAGCCATGCGCGACGGCACAGCCGCCATCCTGTCGGAGGCAGGCGCGTCGTTCATCACCTCTGGCTGCGGGCCGTGCGTTGGCTCGCATTTGGGCGTGCCCGGCAACGACGAAGTTGTGATTTCATCGGCCAACCGCAATTTTAAGGGGCGCATGGGCAACCCAAACGCCCACATTTATTTGGCCTCGCCCGCAGTAGTGGCCGCCGCCGCGCTGGCTGGGGAGATTGTTGATCTATGAAAAACCTCATTCAAGGCATGGCCCACGCCTATGCGGTGGACAATTTGGACACCGACCGCATCATTCCGGGCAAATACACCAAAACGCTCGACATGAGCGCCCTCGCCGCGCATGTACTCGAAGACCTCGACCCGACCTTTGCCCGCACGGTCAAGGCGGGCGATTTGTTGGTGGCGGGCAACAATTTTGGCTGCGGCTCGTCACGCGAGCAAGCCCCCATCGCCATCAAGGCGGCGGGCGTGGCGGTGGTGATCGCCCGCTCGTTTGCCCGCATTTTCTACCGCAATGCCATCAACATCGGCCTGCCGGTGGTCGAGGTCGAGCAGCATCACATTCAGCCGGGCGATCAATTGGCGGTGGATTTGGAGCGGGGCGTGGTGAGCAATCTCACCCGCAACGAACGCTATCAGGCCACACGCATGCCGCAGCAAATGATTGACATTTTGCAAGCCGGCGGCTTGGTCGAATATTTGCTCAAATATGGCGGCTATGTTGACCTCGGCGCAAGCGACACAAGCAACACAAGCAAGGAGGCCGCATGATCGAAGTATTGCACGGCATTCGCGTGCTAGAGTTTAGCCACGCGGTGTTGGGGCCATCGTGCGGGTTGGTGTTGGCGGATTTGGGGGCCGAGGTGATCAGAATTGAGCGCACCCCCGACGGCGACGACACGCGGCGGCTAAAAGGCTTTGGCACGGGCTATTTCCCCTTTTTCAACCGCAATAAAAAGAGCATCACGATTGACATCAAGACCGATTTTGGCCGCGAGGTGGTGGCAAAATTGGTAAAAACGGCGGATGTGCTGATCGAGAATTTTGGCCCCGGCACGATGGATCGCCTCGGCTTCGGCTACGAGGCCATGTCGGCACTCAATCCGCGTTTGATCTATTGCACGCTCAAAGGCTTTTTGCCCGGCCCGTATGAAAATCGGCTGGCGCTGGATGAGGTGGTGCAGATGATGAGCGGCTTGGCGTATATGACAGGGCCGGTTGGGCAACCGCTGCGGGCGGGCGCGTCGGTCATTGACGTGATGGGCGGCACGTATGCGGCGCTGGGGGTGTTGGCGGCGCTGCGCGAGCGCGACAGCAGCGGTCGCGGCCAGTTGGTGAAATCGGCGCTGTTCGAGACCGCCGCCTTTTTAATGGGGCATCACATGGCCTATGCTGCCATCACCCAAAAACCTGTGCCGCCCATGCCAGCGCGGGTGAGCGCGTGGTCGGTTTACAATACCTTCGCCACCAGCGATAGCGAGATGGTATTTATTGGCGTGACCAGCGACAAACAATGGGCGCGGTTTTGCGAGGTGTTTGAACGCCCCGACTGGCTGGCAGATGCGCGGCTGGCGACGAACAATGGACGCATCGAGCAGCGGGCATGGTTTTTGCCCGCCATCGCCGCCATGGTCGCCCAATTGCCCAAAGACGAAGTGTTGACCCGCTGCGAAAAGGCCGATTTGCCATTTTCGCCCATCGCCCGCCCAGAGCAATTATTCACCGACCCGCAACTCATCGCCGGTGGCAGTCTGCTCGACACGGTGCTGCCCGATGGCACACACACCGTCTTGCCACGTCTGCCCATCTTGTTCAACGGCGAAGGCTCGACCCTCGGTAACAACCCACCCGCCGCTGGCGAACACACCCGCGCCATCCTTGCCAGCCTTGGCTATGAATTGAGTGAATGAGTGATTGGCTGAATGCGTGATTAGGGATTGGGGATTGGGGATTAGGGATTAGGGATTAATCTTCAATCCTTAATCCCTAATTCTTAGCCTCTCTCTCCCCTCATTCACGCATTCCCCAAATCACTCATTCACTCATTTTAAAATTCCCTACACATGTCCGTGTTTAGTCGTTTTTTCCAACAGGTGTCACAGCACGTGCCGCGCAGCCGATGGTGGCGCGATGGCTTGGGTCTGTTTATCATTTTTATCGGCGCGGTGCTGATGCTGACCTTGCTGGGATTAAACACGGGCGGGCTAATGGGCGGCATTGCTGGGCTGATGCGCAAGGCGTTTGGGTCGGGTGGCTATGTGTGTTGCCTGATCATCATTGCGATTGGGGCCAATGTGTCGCTCAATCGCCCATTTCGACGCGGCGCGGCCTTGTGGCGGCGGGTGATTTTGGCCGAGATTGGGTTTTGCGCCTTGCTCGGTTTTTTACATGCGTTCAATGCCGCCATTGTGGGCATCCAAAGTGCGGCGCTGATGGCGACGACAGGCCAAGCCGGTGGCGCGGTGGGCTGGGTGCTAACGATACTGCTGTGGCGATGGGTGCTGGGTGAAGGCACATTTGCCCGCTGGCTGACTGTGCTGCTGTGGCTGGCGATTACGCTCATGTGCGCGGCGGTTTTCTTTTCGTCGTCGTTGCGGGCGCTCATTCAGTCGCGGCTGAAGCTGGCCCCGACGCCAACGAC